>CAZYMT010000043.1:0-18590 GCA_964649035.1 uncultured Rhodobacterales bacterium | reverse complement strand
CGGTATGTCGTCGCGACTGATTCAGGAAGCCCGCGAAAAACGAGGGCTTTGTTACACGATTTTCGCCTCGGCTGCTGCACATGACGACACTGGCATGTTCACAATTTATGCGGGCACCAGCGGCGAACAAGTTGGTGAATTGGCCGAATTAACCATGACCGAAATGCGCCGTGCCGCCGATGATATGAGCGATGCCGAGGTTGAACGCGCCCGCCAACAGATGAAGGCGGGGATGTTGATGGGCCTCGAAAATCCGACCTCGCGTTGCGAACGACAAGCGCGGATGATTTCGGTTTGGGATCGGGTGATTGACCTCGATGAAACCATCGCCAAGATCGAAGCCGTGACCACCGAAAAGGTTCGCGACTTCGCGGCCAGCCTTTGCCAAGCCAAAAATCCGGCGATGGCCCTTTATGGTCCGGTCGAAAATGCGCCGGATTTAGCGACGCTCACCGAAAAATTGAGGGCCTAAATGTTTGGCCGCAAACATCCGGAAATCCAGACGGCGCGGATGATCCTGCGCCTACCTAAGCAATCTGATTACACCGAATGGCTTAAGGTCCGCACGGCCTCGGCTGATTTTCTAGCCCCATGGGAGCCGATCCGCGGGCCCGAATACCTGTCCCGCGCCAGTTTCCGGCAACGGGTGAATTGGGGCAAACGCTCGGTCTATGAAAAACGCGGGATGCCGTTGTTTTTGGTTCGCCGTCAGGATGGACAAATTCTGGGTGGGCTTAACCTCGACAATTTTCAGCACGGCGTTTCGCAATCCTGCACCATCGGCTATTGGATGGGCGTCAATTTCGCCCGCCAAGGTTACATGGCCGAGGCCCTGCCCGCGGTTGTTAACCATGCCTTCACCGCGCTTGATATCGGGCGGGTGCAGGCTGGATGCCTGCCGGAAAATGCCCCGTCGCGAGCATTGCTGGAAAAGTCGGGTTTCAAATATGAAGGCGTGGCGCAAAGCTATCTACAAATCGCCGGACGGTGGCGTAACCATGTGCTTTATGCCAGCCTGCGCCGTGATCGTCGCGGACGTGTTGAGGAATGAAATCCAACGGAGCGATTGCGCCTTTAGCGGTTATGTGATTTCTGGTTACCATGACCGTAAATCCTGCCACACCCGCCTTCGCTGATATTTTGACAGCTGCTTTAAGCGCCGATATCCTGACCGATGCTACGCCAAATTACCTTGAAGAACCACGTGGACGGTTTCAGGGGCAAGCGGCGTTTGTGGCGCGGCCACGCGATGTGCAACAAGTCGCAACCATCATGAGTTTGTGCAATGAACACCGGATTGGGATAGTGCCTTATGCGGGCGGAACGGGACTGGTTTCAGGGCAGATTATGACTGACGGTCCAATGCCGATTTTGCTGTCGCTGGAGCGGATGAACAAAGTCCGCGATGTTGATGCGTCGGACAATATCATGATCGCCGAGGCGGGCGTGATATTGGCCAATGTGCAGGCGGCGGCGGAAAAGGTTAACCGGCTGTTTCCACTATCTTTGGCATCCGAGGGATCATGTCAAATCGGCGGCAACCTGTCGACAAATGCTGGCGGTGTAAATGTACTGCGATACGGCAATACCCGTGATTTATGTCTGGGGATCGAGGCTGTTTTACCCGATGGCACCATCGTTAGCGGGCTGGAACGGCTTCGCAAAAATAACACCGGATATGACATTCGCAATCTGCTGATCGGGGCCGAGGGGACGCTGGGGATAATCACCGCTGCCAGCCTGAAACTGTATCCGCGCCCTGCCGAGGTCGAGACAGCGTTTATCGCGGTGCCTTCGCCGACGGCGGCGCTTGATCTGCTGAATTTTTTAAGAGATGCATTGGGCGAAGTTATTTCCGCGTTCGAGCTGATTGATCGTCAAGGCATGGACTTTCTGGATGAAACCAACGTTGCTTACACCGATCCTCTGGCCGATCGGAATGCGTGGCAGGTTCTGTGCGAATGCGGCGCGCCGGCGGATAGCGGGCTACGTGAGCGCGTGGAAAATGCGCTGGCTGCGGCCATGGAAAAAGGGTTGGTGACGGATGCGGCGCTGGCGCAGAACGCGGCGCAGCGGACAGCCTTCTGGAATATTCGTGAAAACATTCCGGTGGGGAATAAACATGTCGGGTCAATCTCTTCGCATGATATTGCGGTGCCTGTCAGCCGCGTTCCGGAATTCATCGAGAAGGGTCGAGGAGTGATTGCAGCGCTTGATCCAAACCTTCGCATCAACAGTTTCGGGCATCTTGGCGACGGTAATCTGCATTACAATGTCTTCCCACCAAAGGGGCGCAATCGCGATGATTTTGACAATATTCGTGGTGACGTGAAAACCGCAGTGCATGATTTGGTGGCTGATTTTGGCGGCTCATTCAGCGCAGAACACGGGGTTGGGCGGATGAAGAAATCTGACCTGCAGAAATACGGAGATGCGGGGAAACTGACGGCGATGCGGGCGATCAAAACAGCACTTGACCCCAACGGCATCATGAACCCCGGTGCCATATTGTAAATGCCTCGCCAGTTTTACCAGCGAGGCATTTATTCAGATTTCATCTGAAGCAAGCAGCACCCTTTTCTTCGTGGGGTAAGAGGGTTTTGCCTGAGGGAGGTTAAGGAAAAGTTACTCTCCGTCGAATTCGCATAAAACATGTACGTCCATGCCTAGGGCCTCCAGCTTTGCGCGGCCACCTAGTTCGGGTAGGTCGATGATAAAGGCGGTGCTGATGATCTCGCCGCCCAGGCGCTCGATCAGTTTTATGCCGGCTTCGGCGGTGCCGCCGGTTGCCAGCAAATCGTCAACCAGCAGGATTTTTTCGCCAGCGACAATGGCGTCGTCATGCATTTCCATCACCGCTTCGCCGTATTCCAAGGTGTAGGATTGCTCAATCGTTTTGCCTGGCAATTTGCCCTTTTTGCGGATCGGCACGAAGCCTACCGAAAGCTGATGGGCGATGGCCCCGCCGAGGATAAATCCGCGTGCCTCAAGCCCGATAACCTTATCGATATGTTCACCGACATAAGCGTGCAGGATTTGGTCGATAGCCATGCGAAATCCACGCGGGTTAGCGAATAGGGTCGTGACATCACGAAACATGATCCCCTCATGGGGGAAATCGGGGATAGTGCGGATGTAGTCTTTGACGGTTTTTGTGCGGGGCATGATGGTCCTTACTTGTGACTGTTTAGTAACGTGTCGACGACGGCGCAGGCTTGGGCGTTTCGTTGATCCCAATCGCCCTGAATTAGGGTGTATTCCGCGCCGAACTTATCCAGCTTAGCCTTGGTCAGATCAAAGAATTTCTGACGGAGCTCCTGTTTGGCGTAATACCGCAGGGGGTCCTCCTCCCACGGGGTATTTGGGTCTAGCAGCAGGTAATGATCCGGCAGATCAATGCGTTCTTCGATATCGAAAAGCGAATAGCCTAGCAACATTTCGGCCCAGACGGCTGTTAGCAAGGCGTCGGTATCTTCGAACAATATCGGGCCCGCTTTTAGCGACAGGGTTTTACGGTGGGCGACATGGCCATCAACAATGAAATGCAATTCTTCGGGACGGTAATCGCCAGAACCGCGATATTTCTCATAGGGACGACCGTATTCTGGAACGTATGGGCCACCATATTTTTGCGCCAAAAGGTCGGCCATATAGGATTTTCCGGTGCTTTCGGGGCCAACAATTGTCAGGCGTTTTTGATAGTACGGGCGCACATAGCTGGGAATGGATTTCCAGTGCCCGAACGGGTTGTCGCGAATGTCAGCGGAGTTCGCTGGAAACGCCATCCACATCGGATCGAGGATAAAATGCTGGGCATCAAGCGCGCGGGCGAGGTCAACGATGTAATCCTCGGACCCCACTATCCGGTCAATCGGCTCGGGGTGAAAACCACGAATGATCCGTGCCCAATCCGGGCTGTCGGATCTGAGCGGTTCGGCGCCGTTGTTAACCACAATGACATTAGCGCCCGGAAACAGCGATTCCATCCAGCCTTTGCGATGCACGGGCGGGATTGGGTCGCTGTCGGACGCCGACAATATGATCGTCAAACGGTCCACCAGATAGCTGGCGGTTTTCACCAAGGCGACGTGGCCTTCGTGCGGGGGCATAAATTTGCCGAGGATAACGCCAGTGGTCATATCAAACCTTTTGTTGTTCCTTGGCTGTTTTAACCAAGCACGGCACAGAATGGCAGCGAAAAATTCACCCCGAAATGCGGCGCATTATCCATTCCAGCGGCCCGCGCTTAGCAAACAAGGACCAGAGGCGTGCGTAAAGGATGCTTAACAGACAGAAAGCCAAGCTGATTTGCAGGATTTCGGGGTTGGTTAGGCTGCCGTCGAGCAGGCCCAACGCTTCTAACGTGCCCATGCCCAGCAGGATGTGGGCGACATATAGCGTCAAGGTTTGGCGGCCGGGCGCGGCCAGCCACAGTGTGATTTTCAGGCGGGTTAATGTGGGCGTCAGCATCAGGATGATGCCGATGGCCGACATGGCCGTGCAGGTGGAATACAGCACATATATCGGGCCGGGCGGGATGGAATGCAGGGTGAAGATTTCGGCTAGTTCAGCGATTGCCGACTGGCCCATCCAGCTGAGTGTGTAAAACACCAGTGCCAGCAACCCACCGCCAATAGCCATGCGACGTTGGGTGGTGCGGCCGGATAAATTGAGGCGGCCAAGCGCCATGCCAAACACAAAGAAGGCGGCCCAAGGCGCAACTGGATGCCAGCCATTATACAGGCTGTTGCGGATAAAGCCGAACGGTGTCCAGAAATCTGTGTAGGTAAGCGCGTCCCAATCCCAGCCGAGATCGTAATCGATATAGACCAGCATCAGGAACCACAGAAAAATAATGCCGATGCCTGTATAAATTAGCCCTTTGATTTCAAAGCGCATCGCGAAAACACCGACGAGGAAATACATGGCATAGAAATGCAGGATGTCGGCGGAAAAAATGGTCATGTCGATCATGCCAATAACAAACAAAAACGCCGCGCGTTTATAGGTGACGATTATGTCTGGTTTGCCTAATGAAAACCCGATGCCCGCGAGGAGGACGAACAAGGCCGAGGCGCGGCCTTCGATCAGGTCGATGAAAAACGCGGCGAAACTGCCATCGTCGGCAACCTCGGCGGCCAGTCGAAAATTGACCAGAACCATGCCGACAAAAGCGACAAAACGGGCGATGTCTAGACCGTGGAGTCTCACGCCAGAACACGCCCCGCGACGGCATCCAGTTTCTGCATTAACGCCTGATCGCGATTTTCGGGCTGTGTCAGGATCGCGTATTCCAAGGCGCGGTCGCAGCCGTGTTCACATGCTTCGCGCTTTGCGCCCAGCAATGCGGGCAGCTTGGCGACCATCTCGCGGGCTTTGTCAGCGTTGCCGAACAGGGTGCGAATGATGTCTTGGATGTCGACCGTGCCGTGGTCGGGGTGCCAACTGTCATAATCTGTGATCATGGCGACGGATGCGTAGCAAAGTTCGGCCTCGCGCGCTAGTTTCGCCTCAGGCATGTTGGTCATGCCGATAACGTCGCAGCCCCAAACCTCGCGGTACATTTTGCTTTCGGCGAGGGTCGAAAACTGTGGCCCCTCCATCGCTAGATAGGTACCGCCATTATGGACGGTAACACCAACGGATTGCGCCGCTGCAAGACACGCAGCGCCAAGGCGCGGGCAGGTTGGATGGGCGACGGAAACATGGGCGACGCAGCCGGTTCCGAAAAACGATTTTTCGCGCGCGATAGTGCGGTCGATAAACTGGTCAACTATGACAAAATCACCGGGTGCCATTTCTTCGCGAAACGACCCACAAGCGGACACCGATATTACATCCGTTACACCAATGCGTTTCAGAACGTCGATATTGGCGCGGTAATTAATGGTTGAGGGCGACAGCTTATGCCCGCGCCCATGACGCGGTAAAAACGCCATTTTGACGCCGTTTAATATACCCGTGAAAACCTGATCCGAGGGGGCACCCCAAGGGCTGTCGACGCTGCGCCATTCGGCGTTTTCCAGACCTTCGATTTCATAAAGGCCGGAACCGCCGATTACTCCGATATATGTGTCCATGGCTTGCCCTCATTATTGGAAATTTGGGGTATCCTAGATGCGCAAGCGCAGGATTACAAACCTGTTTCGCAATCCATCAAAGCCCGCTAATGTCCCCGATATCGACGTCCAAAACCAATACGGTATTTGTGCCGTATGTGATCAACACATTATCATCAATCTGTGTGCCAAAAACAAAAAAGGACGTGTTAAACACCATCAAATCAACGAATGGGTTGAAATCCAGAACGACATCCTGACCATCACCGGATCTGAAAACAAAGGTATCAGCGCCCGTGCCCCCCGCAAGTAAATCATCACCAGTACCGCCAATAATCTTGTCTTTGCCCTTTCCGCCGGTAAGCGTATCGGACCCACCTTTACCTTTTAGAATATCAGCCCCTTTTTGCCCCAAAATCAGGTTGTCCTTGGAGTTTCCGGTTATCCTGTCGCTGAAATCTGATCCAAAAACACTTTCGATGCTATTGAGCTTATCCTTATAGCCGAAACCGTCCGTCGCATTACCCGTATTAAGATTAACCTTAACCCCCTGAAACCCACCATCGAGATCATAGAAAACCGTATCAATTCCCTTGCCGCCTGCAAGCGTGTCGTTCCCGCGCCCGCCTGTCAGCTGATCCGCGCCACTACCCCCCTTAAGCGTGTCATTTCCCTTATTTCCAAAAAGCGTGTCCTGACCGGTCCCGCCCCTCAAAATATCTGCGCCATTGCCACCAACCAAAAGATCCTCACCGGCGCCGCCTTTCAAAATGTCCTTTCCGCTACCCCCGAAAAGTACATCCTGACCGTCATTACCCACCAGAAAATCATTGCCCCCCAGCCCCTCAATAGTGTCATTACCACCTAGGCCATCGAAACTATCATCGCCGGAACCACCCGATAATATGTCATTTCCACTAGTGCCGAATATGACCAGGCCAGAGGCCGCCTGCGCGGCATTTCCTATGCTGGCAGATTCAGTATTATTGGCGGAAATTGGTGTCCGGAAATTTTGGAATTCCAAGGTATCAAGAGGCTTAATTGAAGGCATGACATATACTCCGACATTTGTTGCTACTTCATCAATGTAACGTCTGGGCCTTCAGACGTGAATCACAAAAACGGCATGAACCCGATTTTAAGCGGATACATGCCGGATGCTATTTGTGACTTAAACCGTATGTGCGGTGATGATCAGTTAGATAATTACGTTAAAATCGGCTAAATCTGTGTCCAGAACTAATACGGAACCCGATCCATAATTGACCAGAACGTCATCCCCGACCTCGGTATAAGTGATGGCCGTCAAGTCGACAAACTGCATCGTGTCAACACCAGCGTCAAAATTTGATAGCACGTCATCGCCGTGGCCTGCGTTGAAAATGAAAGTATCAATGCCATCACCGGCAACCATCATATCGTCGCCCTTGCCACCGATAAAAATATTATCGCCGGAATCGCCTATCAGTGTATCGGCACCTTTGCCACCAAATAATTCATCGTCGCCAGTGCCAGCGTGAAGCGTGTCAGCACCTTTGCCACCTTTTAGAAAATCATCGCCAGCGCCGCCCCAAATTTCGTCGCTTCCTTTGCCGCCATACCCTTTGTCGTCCCCGTCTCCGAGGTCAAATTTGTCATTCCCCTTACGAAGGCGCACAACATCGTCGCCAGACAGGTTAATCAAAACGCCGTCGGCATTAGTGGTTCCAGATAGCAATATGTCGTCGTGACTATTGCCTTTATAATTCCAGCCAAGCGGCATGAACAGGTTTTCAATCGCGGCAGGATCACTGGCAAAAAGTTCTGATACAATTGCCAGTTGATACAGTAAATTATCAACGCCAATATCAGTCATCGTCATCACTGTGCTTCCGCCATCGTCAATGGTCAGTGAATCGATGGTTACACCATCGTCGCTTAGCCCGATGGTGAAAGTAAGCGCGCCGAATTCCCGAACAACTTCGGTAGTCGATTGTGAAATGGTAGTCGCTTGCAACGCCATAATGTTAAGGTAATCTAATACAGATAATGGGGAACCGGTTACGTCGGATGAAAATTTAATTTTAGTCATGATATTTCCAATATATTTTGCACTCTATGGTTATGGACACTGATTGCGTGCGGTTGAATTGTCAACAAGCCCACAACTATTCGGCGACAATCATCCGCGGAACAATCAAGCCATGAATGGGTTTGGACAAGGGGTTAAAGGAAATCCGCTAGATCTGTATTCCACAATAAGATCGAGTCATCACCTGCGGTGATCAATACGGCGGAACCTTCCTGTGTAAACACCAGATCCTCCGCTTCGATATCAAGGATATCTTCGGCAGCGTCAAAATCTCTGATAACGTCATTGCCGTCGCCGATATGAAAGATGAATGTGTCAGCCCCGTCATCGCCACGCATTACGTCATTGCCAGTACCGGCGTTGATTACATCATTTCCGGCACCGCCGAAAATCATATCGTTGCCTTCCTCACCGTAAAGCCAGTCATCGCCAGCACCGCCCGACAATTGGTCATTCCCTAGGCCTCCTGAAATTACGTCAGCGCCGTTATCACCATAAATAACGTCATCGCCTTCATCGCCTAATAGGGTATCATTGCCATTGCCGCCAGACAATGTGTCATCACCTTCTAGACCCCGAAACATATTATCCGCGTCATCACCGATTATTGTATCGGCAAAACTTGAACCCCAAACATTTTCAATGCCCTTGATAGTGTCTGTGTCTCCGAAAACGCCAATTACAACGCCCGTGTTAAGATTAGCATTGATGCCTTGTGTGCCGCCGAATATTTCGTCGGACTGATAATAGACGATATCCTCGAGCCCTTCACCACCTATTAGAATATCATCCCCTTTTCCGCCGGCGAACTTATCTTTGCCATCGCCACCTTTAAGGATGTCATTCCCATTACCGCCACCAAGAATATCATCCCCTTCGCCGCCGATCACCGTGTCGCGCCCTTTGCCGCCATACAATATATCGTCACCTTTCCCACCCTTCAAAAGGTCGCTACCCCGTTGCCCGTACACAGTATCACAACCCTTGCCGCCGTGTAATTTGTCAGCACCCTTACCACCGTATAATTCGTCAACTTCTTTGCGCCCGAACAACGTATCATCCCCTTTGCGCCCTTTGATAAGATCATTGCTGGACGTACCGGATATAATATCGTCGCCAGACGTGCCGAAGATTTTGTTGAAAATGATTGGCTCCGGCGGATCAGGGTTAATAACCCCCGACGTGGACGTGCGACACGCGCGCAGATTTAGGGTTTCAAGATCGCCAGAAATACTGGCCCTTTGCAAGGAGCCAACCAAGAGTGAGTTTAGCGCGGATGATTTAATATTTTGCATTTACTCGGTTCCTCATAATTATGTGTAATATACAATTTGTGCCGCGCGCCGAACTGGGGCGCACGGTATTCTCCTTGTCACAATCCTAGATAAAATCAACCAGGTCAACATTGAGGATCAAAATGCTGTCATCGCCAGCAGTGATCAGAACGTCATCGCCTTGCGCCGCGAAACCATAATCATCGCTGCCGTTAAGTTCGAGGATATCAGTGCCAACCTCAAAATCCGTGATGGTGTCGTTGCCGCTGCCATTTCCAAACACGAACGTATCAACGCCGTTCCCGCCGCTAAGTTGGTCAGTGCCTTTGCCGCCAATTATCCGATCCGCGCCGTCTCCGCCTTGAATTTGATCAGCACCCTTGCCACCCTTAATTTCATCGTCGCCTTCACCACCAAGTAGGAGGTCCGCACCTTTGCCGCCAGAAATTGCGTCATTGCCTTCGGCACCGTTAATTTCGTCGTCGCCACCTTTGCCTGAAAGGGTGTCGTCCCCCTCTAAACCAGCCAGTAGGTTTGCGTTTTTGTCCCCCAACAATATGTCCGCCAATTCCGTTCCGAAAACACCTTCAACACTGACGAGTGTATCTTTGTTGCCGAACGTGTCGGTCGCTTTACCTTTGGCCAAATTCACCGTTACGCCTTGGGTTCCACCTTCTTCAAATTCAGAGCCATAAACAACAGAATCGAACCCTTTTCCGCCGTTTATAAGATCGTCGCCACGTCCACCGGACATGAAATCAATGCCTTTTCCGCCAAACAATTTGTCGCTGCCTTTGCCGCCAGACAAAATGTCTGTACCGCTGCCGCCTTTAATCACGTCATTTCCCTTACCGCCCTCCAGACCGTCATTACCGGCACCGCCAAGCAATTTATCATTGCCGCCTTTCCCGGTCAGTATGTCGTTCCCCTTTAGACCCTTAATAATATCACGTACATCAAATCCGGTCAGTATGTCGTCGCCGTCACCACCTGTAATCCGCACCACTTTTCCAATTACTATCGAGACTTTGTGCGCGATGGGTGCTTCACCAAAACCACCCAAAAGGCTCAAGGGTTGAGCGATGTTGTTAAGGTTTGCGATCGTACTTAGACGAGTGAATTTGGTCATGGTTAGAAATCCTATTTGCTATATTGTTTGAAGTGACAGGTTTTGGGACCCGCCTTAATTATAGTGTTTTTTTGTGTATCAAAAATGTTTCCGAGCCCAGAAAACCCCAAGGCACGGAGGTGTGTTATTTGGCGTTTCTAATCGAAATCAGAAACCTCGGTATTCAGAATTAGAACGGTCTGATCTGTTTCATATGTGATCAAAACATCATCGCCTTGCTGGACAAATGTTTCCGCTGCAATGAAGAAAAATAACGAGTCTATGCCGACTTCAAAATCTGTAATCACGTCACCGCCATCGCCGCTCACAAATACAAATGTGTCCGCGCCTTCGCCACCGGTTAGGATGTCCGCGCCTTGGCCACCCTCTAAACTGTCATCACCCTTGCCGCCAAGCAATGTGTCAGCACCTTCGCCACCTTCAAGATCGTCATTACCACCCTTGCCGAACAGCTTGTCATTACCGGCCTCGCCGATCAATGTATTTGCGTTGCTGTCACCTTTAAGGGTGTCTTTAAGACCTGTACCCTGAACATTTTCGATACTGACCAATTTGTCTTTGTTACCGTGCGTGTCGGTTGCAACGCCTTTGGCCAGATTGACCACAACACCTTGGGAACCGCCGAAGAAAAATTCCAACCCATATCCAACAAAATCTTCACCATCGCCGCCTTTAAGGGTGTCATTACCACGGCCACCTAGCAACATATCATCGTCAGCACCGCCCCGCAGGACATCGTTGCCCTTACCCCCGACAAGCCCGTCTTCGCCAGCGCCGCCAAACAGTTTATCATTACCTTTACCGCCGGATAACTGGTCGTCGCCGTCGCCGCCGTAAAGTTTGTCTTTACCGGCTTTACCAAGCAAAATGTCATCCCCGCCTAGCCCTTTGATAAGATCTTTTCCAGACGTTCCGGAAAGCGAGTTATTTCCATCATCGCCAGTAATTGTGTTGGCCGCAGCACTGTGATGTGTAGGGAAAATGCTATTTGCAGCAGATCCATCCAAAAGCGAGGAATTGTTGAATTCAGGTTGGGTGAAAATCATTTTATATGCGTTATGCATGATTATAAGTTCCTATGTAATTCCAGCCTACTTATGCCATCCGCATCCGAAATATCAAGATGCGGATGGTAGAAGTGATCAAGCGGGAGCGAAGTCAGAAATGTCCGCATCCAACAACAATATTGTGTCATCTGCACCATAAGAAATCAGAACATCGTCACCTTGTTCAACAATCGAAGCAATGATGCCTGTGATATCGAGTATGTCCGTTTCAGCGTCGAAATCTGTGATCACGTCATCGCCATCACCCGTAATGAACAAGAAGGTATCGGCCCCTGCTCCGCCTGTTATGGTATCGCCGCCGCGCCCGGCAAACAGCTGATCCGCACCTTTGCCACCATTAAGCGTATCGTCGCCAAATCCGCCAAATATTATATCGGCCCCCTTGCCGCCGCTTATAATGTCGTCGCCATTGTCGCCCTGCAGATTGTCCGCTCCGTCTTTTCCCTTGATGGTATCATTGCCGCTGCCGCCAAATATTCCGTCATCCGATGCGCTACCAAGTATCGTATCATCGAAAATCGATCCGACTATCCGCTCGATCCCGGACAATGTGTCGGTGTGACCAAACGTATCAGTCGCAACACCTGTTTCCAGATTAAGGGTAATACCAGACGTTCCACCTATGTTATCGCTGTCTTGATAGCTTAACGTATCGACATCGCTGCCACCGACAAATTTATCGTCCCCCTTCGAGGCAACAAAGAAATCAACGCCTGCGCCCCCTTTCAGCGTATCAGCGCCGTTACCTCCATCGAGCTCATCATTACCCGCGCCACCTTTCAGAATGTCAGCACCGTCACCACCGCGCAGGTAATCGTCCCCGCCTTTGCCTTTCAGCACATCATTGCCTTGGTTGCCGCTCATTTGGTTTTCATCGTCATTGCCGACGATTTTATCGGCAAAAACAGTGCCCCAGATTTCCTCGATGTCAATTAGCGTATCGGTGTCGCCAAAAGCATCAATCACAACACCCGTGGTCATATTTGCGTCAATACCCTGCGTGCCACCGTTTCTGTCATCGTAATCATACCGTGCAACGTCATGACCTGCGCCACCGTCAATGACGTCATCGCCGCGGGCACCAATCAGACGATCATCCCCGGAACGACCGTGTAGGAAATCATCCCCGGCGCGACCATCAAGGGTGTTCTGACCGCTCGTGCCATACAATGTGTCCCCACCACCGTCAGATCCTTGCGCGTCTTCAAAAGACAAGATCGTATCGCCAATTCCTATGCCGTTACGCGTAACTGTACTTGTCAGCAAATCAATCGTGACACCTTCGGCGAAATTGGCATAGGAAATCATGTCAACACCAGCCCCCCCGCTGAACGTGTCAAATTCACCGTCATCGGTTACAGAAATATAGTCGTTGCCATCTTCACCAGTTACAAGGTCCGAGCCGCTGCCGTCAAAAAGGTAATCATCACCATCTCCACCATGAAGGGTGTCATCGCCGTCATCACCATAGAGATAATCATTGCCACCCGCAGCCAGGATCAGATCGTCACCAGACTTGCCGAAGAAGGTGTTATCATTGTTATCACCTTCGAGAGTGTCATCAAACACGGACCCCCAGACCTCCTCGATATTGCTTAGAGTGTCATGATCTCCAAAGGCGTCTGTGACCTCGCCTGTGAACAGGCTTAGTGTGATACCTTGGGTGCCACCTTCCTGATTGTCGTAATCATAATGCATGATGTCCCAGCCGTCGCCGCCATCAATTGTATCGTCACCGCCCGAGCCGGCCACCTCGTCATCACCGCCACCAGCATTAATGACATCATCCCCCTGATGTCCCCAAAGCGCGTTGTTATTGTCGTCGCCAATAATGATATCATCAAACTGGGAGCCCCTAATTCCCTCGATCCCAGATAACGTGTCCGTGTCACCGTATTGATCAATGGCAACGCCAGTAACAAGATTAACAATAATCCCCTGCGTGCCCCCCCAGTCATAACTGGAGAAATCCCAGCCGCTGCCGCCTTTGATAATATCGTCGCCTTCGCCACCCGCCAGACGGTCGTCGCCGCCTTTACCTTTTAACGTGTCGTCGCCATCTTCGCCGTGCAGCGAGTCATCGCCGCTACCGCCGAGCAAATTATCATCGAACACCGAGCCAATAATGCGTTCGACGCTGGTAAGCGTGTCGGTATTCCCAAAGGTATCGACAACTGTACCGGTCCCTAAATTTGCGTCGATCCCTTGGGTGCCGCCATCCTGATCTTCATCGGTGTAGGATGCTGTGTCATACCCGTTGCCACCAACCAGTTTGTCACTCCCTGCGCCGCCAAGTAGGAAATCATCTCCTGCGCCGCCTTTCAGCGTGTCCTTGCCAGCGCCACCATAAAGCGTGTCATTCCCCGCCTGACCATAAAGCGTGTCGGCACCCTCACCGCCATGCAGTTCATCATCGCCGTCACCACCACGCAAAATGTCTTTGCCACCGCCGCCATGGGCAAAATCGTCGCCGTCACCCAAAAAGAAATTGTCATTGCCGCCGTTTAGATAGACCTCGTCATCACCCGTTAGATTGATAATGATACCGTCACTGGAAACCATATCGGATAACAAAGTATCGGTATTGTTATTGCCGTGATAATTCCAGTCTACACCAAAAAACAACGTTTCTAACGCGCCGATGTCAGTGCCGGAATTTTCAGCGGCAATTGCTGTTAAAAAATCGCCGACATCCACCTGGATATCCAATATTTCCATGTAGAATTCACCATCGCGGGTGACGATGAAATTATTCAGAGTTTGGCCGCCGTCAGTATATGTGGTCTCGTAAACGAAGTCGCCATATGTGGCATATACCGATCCTGGATTGCCGCCGGGAACCTCAAGCGGGGTCGATTCAAAAATTACGTTTTCCAGATGTTTTAAGATTTTTGCGACGGAGCTGTTTACGTTTTCTGCAAAATTGGCAATGGCCATAATATTTTCCCTATATGTTTAATCATTAAAATCGGTATCACCCTGCAATTTATAGGCGAATGGGTCAAGATGACCAAAGCGGCAATCGTGCAATATCGCCAATAGAAAAAGCCCCCCAACAAACAAATGTTGAGAGGCCGGATGTTTAGGTCGCAATTCCCTTAAAGTCAGACGGGAAGGAAATCGGCAACCGATGCATTCAAAATCAGCATAGTGGCATCGCCTGCAGTCAGCAGAACATCATCGCCGACTTGCGTAGGAGTAACCTCCTCGCCGCCGATAAATTGAACTTCGTCAACGCCAACTTCGAAATCGATGATAACGTCGTCTCCACCGCCAAGTGCGAATATGAAGAGGTCCGCACCAGCGCCGCCCACAAGGATATCATCGCCCCTGCCACCGTCCAGTTCGTCAGAACCTTTACCGCCAAAGAGCTCATCATCGCCGTCTTGACCAAGCAAAATATCAGCGCCTTTTTTGCCACGCAACGTATCATTTCCGTCACTCCCGCGGAATTCTTCATCCGCATCACTACCGGAAATGGTGTCGTCAAAAATTGACCCGCCAATACCCGCGATGCTTGTTAAGGTGTCGGTGTCGCCAAATGTGTCGATCACAATTCCGGTTTCCAAATCGGCGACAATCCCTTGGTTTCCGCCTTCGAAATGCTCGTCATCATAGAGCGCCACATCAAAACCAGACCCGCCTTTGATGATATCGTCGCCTTCGCCACCTTCAAAAAAGTCTTGCCCTTTACCGCCTTTCAGCGTGTCGTCGCCGCTTCCGCCGATCAAATAGTCTAGACCTTTACCACCTTTAATCAGGTCGTCGCCGTCCCCGCCGTCAAGGAAATCCGCCCCCTTCTTACCAAAGAGCTGATCATCGCCATCATTCCCCCAAAAAGCTTCATCTTCGCTGGAGCCTGTCATGACATCGTCAAAAACACTGCCCCAAACTTCTTCGATGCCTTTGATGGTATCGGTTTTGCCGAAAGTATCGACAATTGTGCCCGCGCCCATGTCAACGACGATACCTTGGGTGCCGCCTTCTTCGTTTTCATACTCGTAGGACGCTACATCCCAGTCGGCACCACCAATAAGCTTATCTTTGCCATTTCCACCAGAGAGCAGGTCATCTCCTGCACCGCCCCTTAATGTGTCTTTGCCGTCATTTCCGTACAAATCATCGTCGCCATCACCACCATAAAGCGTATCAGCACCCGCGCCGCCATGGCCAATATCATTGCCGTCCCCTAGTGCGAATTCATCGTTGCCACCGTTTAGAACTATCAGGTCATTTCCAGCGAAATTAAGCGCGACACCGTCAACAGATATGGCACTTTCCAGCAAAATATCGTCATTGTCATTGCCAACATATGACCAGTTCATACCCAGAACGATGTTTTCAATCGCGGCAGTATCCGTGCCACTTTCCTCGGCGGCAAGCGCGGCCGCGAATTGCACCGTTGAGATATTGATGTCCGAAATTGTTGCGTATGCCAGTCCGTTCTCGGTGATGATCAACGTGTCTACGATCGCCCCGGAATCGGTAAATCCAACAGTGTAAGTGAAATCACCCAATGTGTAGACGGCGGTATCGGGGCTTATGAACCCACCCTCAGCGTCAGCAATTTGGTTAAAATGTGCGATAATATCGGTGGGGGAGCTGTTAATCCCATTGGCAAAAATTATCGAAGTCAAAGTTACGGGAGGCACTATTTTTTCCAATCTGTTTAATGGTTAATAGCATTTAACAGGTGATACGAAACTTCGGCAGAGTCAAGGTTGGATGCAGTTTATCCAAATTCATGGCGATGTAAAAATTACGCTGTCGAAAACGGCAACCAAAACGAAAAACGCCCCCTATATGAATGAATATAGGAGGCGTTAATTGACAGTTCGCAAATAGGTTTTCCCTACAAATCGAAGTCCACTATATTAGTATTCAAGAGGAGAAGCGTTGCGTCATCCCCGGTTAGCAAAAGATCATCACCTACCTGTTCAAAAGTTATAACCGACGCTCCCACAAACTCGAAGTCATCCACACCAACTTCAAAGTCGGTAACAACATCATCGCCGCCGCCGGTGGCAAACACAAACAGGTCGGCATCCGCACCCCCCGTAAGCGTATCATTACCCTTTCCGCCAAGCAGCGTGTCCACTCCTTCGCCACCAAGCAGGACATCCGCGCCTTTGCCACCAGCGAGGTAATCATTATCGGATCCGCCATTCAGGGTGTCTGCACCTTTGCCACCGTCAAGCGTGTCATCACCATTTCCGCCCGATATTACATCAGCGCCGCCGCGACCGTCCAGAACATCGTCTCCGTCATTGCCGTCGATTTCTTCATCGACCGAGCTGCCCAAAATTGTGTCGTCAAAGATTGTACCGCGGATGACCTCAATTGTGGACACCGTGTCGGTATCACCGAACGCATCAATGATTTCCCCTGTTTTCAGGTCTGCGATGATCCCGGTGCTTGCGCCAGAGTGATGGTCAAATTCATAGGATAAGATATCATTGCCCGCGCCGCCCTTGATGACGTCATCGCCGGACAAACCAGCCAAGAAATCCGCGCCTTTACCACCGATCAGCCGATCATCGCCAATGCCGCCATTCAGGTCGTCAGCCCCTTTGCCCCCCTTGAGAACATCATTACCGACGCCGCCAGCAAGATAGTCATTGCCGCCGCGCCCAACGAGCCGGTCATCACCCTCGATACCATCAAAGGTATCGTCGGCGCTTGACCCTTTCATGATGTCGTCAAATACGGACCCCCAAATTTCTTCAATACCTTTTACTGTGTCGGTTTTTCCGAAGGTATCAACAATTTCGCCCGCCTTCAAATCGGCGTTAATGCCTTGGGTTCCGCCGAAAAAATCGTCTTCTTCATATGACACAATATCGTAGCCAGCACCGCCGATAATTTTGTCTTTGCCGTTGCCGCCAGACAGTAGGTCATCACCTTCACCGCCCCTTAGCGTGTCTTTGCCCGCATTTCCGAACAACTGGTCATCACCGGCACCCCCATAAAGCGTGTCTGCACCGAGACCACCATACGCCGTGTCATCGCCATCGCCCAAAGCAAATTCATCGTTGCCACCGTTCAGGTACACGACATCATCACCGGCAAAATTCAGCGGAACACCATCGTCTGACACAGCATCTGGCAACAAAATATCGTCATTGTCGTTACCGTGATATTCCCAGTCCAGACCCAAGACAAGATCTTCGATTGCAGTCGCGTCGTCACCGGTAGCTTCGGCATCTATTGCAACTAAAAACAAAAATGTTGGAATGCCGATCGCTGTGATTTCTGCATAGGGTCGGCCGCTCTCGGTGATGGTTAGGGAATCGATGCCGAACCCACCGCCTACAAGCCCGACAGTGTACCTGAAATCACCTAATTCATAGACGGCGGATTCACCCGATACGACCCCCCCCACGGCGGAACCGATAGAATTGAGATGTGCAATAAGGACGGATGGGGAGCTGTTTACATCCTCGGCAAAATTGACAATGGCCATTGAATCTTCCAATCTATTTTATCGTTAATATGTGCTATATTGATGGCGCAGCGTGTTTATTTAGTCAAGTTGCGCAGGTAAAATGGAACTTACTGCGACGATATGCGCATTCACATATTTAGTGCAGGCCGATGATCCCAGCCTGCACAGATTATATACCCGTTCCCCTGAGGAAAATCATTGCGGATTACACAAAGTTATCACCGAGGACAAAATCGGCCACAACCGTATTTTGCACAAGAATGCTATCATCCCCATTGGCGATCAAAACATCGTCGCCCTGTTGGGAAAGGGTATAGTCAGCAGTATCACCCAAGATTTCGATCAAATCATTTGCGGCTTCGAAATCGGTGATAACATCTTCGCCGTGCCCGGTTCCGAAATAGAAGATGTCGGAGCCTGCACCACCCGTCAGCGTATCATTGCCCTTTTGGCCTGTTAGATGGTCATCCCCTGCATCTCCATACATTTCATCGCCGCCTTTACCGCCCGCGATCGTATCCTCGCCAGCTTCGCCGTAAATAACA
>CAZYMT010000042.1:11825-19423 GCA_964649035.1 uncultured Rhodobacterales bacterium | reverse complement strand
CGCCTAGTTGTTGGTTCCGCCATCTTCGGATTGGGCTGGGGCTTATCGGGCTTTTGTCCGGGCGGCGCAATTCCTGCCCTCGGTCTGGGCAATGTAGAAACCTTCGCTTTCGTCGGCGCGTTGATAGCAGGTCTATTGGCCGCGCGGGCGATGGATACCAAAAGACACGCGCTCATTCGTACGCGCATATAAAGGAGAGAACCATGACAAATTATCCCGTAAATATGGACCTTCGCCCTGACGTAAAAGCGTTTTTCGACGAAGCAACAAATACGATCAGTTATGTGATCAAAGATCCTGACAGCAAATCTTGCGCGATCATCGATTCCGTGATGGATATTGATTACGCTGCTGGTCGGATCACCTATGATCACGCCGACACAATCATCGAATATATCAGATCGAACGACCTGAAACTGGAATGGATCATCGAGAGCCATGTCCATGCTGACCATCTGTCCGCCGCGCCTTATATCCAGCAAAAGCTGGGTGGGAAAATCGGTATCGGCAGCAAGATCATGGTTGTGCAGGACACATTCGGCAAAGTCTTCAATGAAGGTACCGAATTCCAGCGTGATGGGTCCCAATTCGATGCACTGTTCGAGGATGGCGACACCTACAAAATCGGCACCATGGAAGTTATCGCCATGTATACCCCCGGTCATACGCCGGCCTGCATGACACATATTGTTGGAAATACCGCCTTTGTCGGGGACACATTGTTTATGCCTGACGGCGGATCAGCACGTGCGGATTTCCCGGGTGGTGACGCCGGCGAGCTGTACGATTCAATCCAGAAAGTTCTGGCGCTGCCCAATGAAATGCATCTTTTCATGTGCCATGATTACGGTCCAAATGGTCGTGACATTCAGTGGGAAACTACCGTTGGTGACGAGAAAGAACATAACATCCATGTTGGCAAAGGTGCCTCGAAAGAAGCCTTTATCGCCATGCGGACCGAACGTGATGCGACACTGAATGTACCCAACTTGATCATCCCTTCCTTGCAAGTAAATATGCGGGCGGGCGAGGTGCCAACAGACAAAGACGGCAATCCGATGCTCAAAGTTCCGGTTAACGGATTCTAAAGGGGAAAAGGAAATGATTGTGAATATTAGAAAAGTAACGGATGAGTTGTCGGTCAGCCCGCAAGTATCCCCAGATAATCTTGCAGAACTGGCCAGGCTTGGCTTCAAATCTGTAATTTGCAATCGTCCCGACGGAGAGGAGTTTGGGCAGCCAAGCTTCTCTGACATCGAACAGGCGGCAGCATCCGCTGGTTTGGAAATCCGCTACTTACCAATTTATCATACGGGTATGGGCGCAGATGATCTGGATGCTTCGGCAACGGCTTTTACACAGATGGCCAAGCCGATCCTTGCATATTGCCGTTCGGGCGCACGTTCTGCGGCCGTTTGGAACGCCTGTCGTTAAGGGAAAGCAGTAATGATGTTCACCAAATATTTTCCCGTGCTCGATTGGGGTCGTCGGTATAATCGCGACGCTGCGACAAATGATTTGATCGCAGCTGTGATCGTGACAATTATGCTGATCCCGCAATCTCTGGCATATGCTTTGCTAGCTGGTTTGCCGGCGCAAATGGGAATTTATGCCTCGATCGTGCCAATTATCCTCTATGCGATATTTGGCACGAGCAGGGCGCTGGCGGTTGGCCCAGTTGCCGTAGTTTCGTTGATGACAGCCGCAGCCATTGGGGAAATCGCGGTGCAAGGCAGCGCGGATTATATAGTCGCGGCCATCACATTGGCATTTATGTCCGGTGTCATATTGCTGGTGCTCGGCCTGTTCCGGCTTGGCTTCTTAGCTAATTTCCTGTCCCATCCCGTTATTGCCGGATTTATCACGGCCACGGGGATCATTATTGCTGCCAGTCAGTTGAAACATATTCTGGGTATCGACGCGTCGGGCCATAACCTTTGGGAATTGGTCCATTCGCTGATCGAACATCTACCCGAAACCAATCCGGTAACCTTGGTTCTAGGCGTTCTAGCAACTGCATTCCTGTTCTGGGTCCGCAAAGGCCTTAAGCCAATGTTAGTTAAGGCAGGCGTGAGACCACGGCTTGCCGACATCTTGACCAAAGTCGGCCCTGTTGCTGCCGTTGTGGCCACGACTGTGGTTACGTGGTCGTTGGGTTTGGTCGACAAGGGCGTGAAAGTTGTAGGCGATGTTCCGCAAGGTTTGCCACCCCTGACCGCGCCCTCCTTTTCGCCCGAATTGTGGTCAAGCCTGCTTGGCCCCGCAATCCTGATCTCCGTTATCGGGTTTGTTGAATCCATTTCTGTAGCGCAAACCTTGGCGGCCAAAAAACGGCAACGTATCGATCCAAATCAGGAACTAATCGGGCTTGGCGCCGCAAATATTGGCGCGGCTTTTACAGGCGGGTATCCGGTTACGGGTGGCTTCGCGCGCTCGGTCGTAAATTTTGATGCTGGTGCGGCAACACCTGCGGCTGGTGCCTATACCGCCGTCGGGCTGGCCCTAGCCGCGCTGTTGCTAACGCCGCTGATTTTCTTTTTACCCAAAGCCACACTCGCCGCAACAATCATCGTAGCTGTCTTATCTCTGGTTGATTTTTCGATCCTGAAAAAGACATGGAACTACTCAAAGGCCGATTTC
This sequence comes from uncultured Rhodobacterales bacterium, assembly GCA_964649035.1. Taxonomy (GTDB): domain Bacteria; phylum Pseudomonadota; class Alphaproteobacteria; order Rhodobacterales; family Rhodobacteraceae; genus NORP23. Next base: position 16,783 of record CAZYMT010000042.1, on the reverse strand, counting down.
ATCGCTGTCCTTGCAACCATTCTGATTACCCTCGGATTTGGTGTTGAACTGGGCGTAACTGCTGGTGTTGTGCTTTCTATCGTCATCCATCTGTTCAAAACCTCGCGCCCGCATATGGCGATTGTTGGACAAGTTCCTGACACTGAACATTTCCGTAATGTACTGCGCCACGACGTCACGACCCAAGACAACATCCTGACCCTGCGCGTAGACGAGAGCCTGTATTTCGCCAATGCGCGTTTCCTCGAGGATAGCGTTTACGACATCGTCGCCAGTATGCCGAAACTGGAACATGTCATTCTGATGTGCCCCGCCGTAAACGACATCGACATGAGCGCACTAGAATCCCTAGAGGCCATCAATGAACGCTTGGTTGCACTTGGTGTGAAACTGCATATGAGCGAAGTTAAAGGTCCGGTCATGGACCGCCTGAAACGCTCCGATTTCCTAGAAGAGCTAAGCGGCAAGATATTCCTAAGCCAACATCAGGCGATTTGCGAGCTGGCGCCAACCTACCCCTGCCCGCAAGAAGACGCCCAAAACGGCTAAATATCGCGGCTGCCTTTCGCACCCTGAATTGGCAGGTTGTTCTCGTTGATCAGAATTATTGGTGCATTGCTGCATTCCGATTGCACAACAAGCAGATGAATATGCCATTCACCCTCAATTTTCTCGGAACGGCTAAGCACCCTGCCCTCACATTTTGGACCGGAAATCGGGATGGAAAGGTTAGCCTCCCCGCCTGATCCGTTGACGTGAATACTTCCTGTGACAAACCAGCCGGCCTCAATCGGTTCGCCAAATTCGGCAATGACGCGTTCATTCGCGGTAATCTGTGCCATCGACATTCTATAGGCGTCATTGTTTTTCATCATCGTCGCGAGGCTATAGACTAAAAAACAGCCCGCCAGAAATACGATTAGTCCGGCACGCGCCCAATTGCGCTGGGTTTTAATGAAATGTGCCTCATCTTCCCAAATCCGGTTCTTCCACGCCCATTTACTGCCCTTCGCACCAAGCACAAAAATCATGATGATGTTAACCAACGGCACAAACATAAGCAGCGCAATAAAGGTACTGTTTCCAATCCCCCAAACCCAGTTCAGAAAAAATGCACCCCAGTTCCAGCGATCTAAACGCGCGGGGATCGGGGTGTCTTTGGGTTCTCCGGGGTAAGGCATTTTGGTATCTTTCTACAAAATCACTAAATTTGCAGCCTTATACCTAATCCATCAACTCTTGCCAACGATGGCAGGCAACCTCGTGACCGGTGCTGGAATGTTCCAGTTTTGGTTCATCTTTGCGGCATTTATCAATGGCAAACGGGCAGCGGGTTTGGAATTTACAGCCCGGTGGCGGGTTGGTTGGCGAGGGGATTTCCCCTTCAAGCTTTTGCGCATTTCCACGGTCATCAGGGTCAAGCGACGGGATCGCCGACAACAATGCCTTGGTATAAGGATGCCGCGGAGCTTGGAACAATTCGCGGGTTGGCGCGGATTCCACAAGCCGGCCCAGATACATCACCGCAACATGATCGCAAACATGGGCGACGACGCTTAGATCATGGCTGATGAACAGGAATGTCAGGCCCATTTCCTGCTGAATTTCCTTAAGCAGGTTCAACACGTCGGCCTGAATTGACACATCCAGCGCCGCAACGCTTTCATCGGCTACGACGAAGCGAGGCCGCGATACCAGCGCCCGAGCGATGGAGATACGTTGCCGCTGGCCACCAGAAAATGCATGTGGGAAACGGCGTAGATGCTCGAGATTGAGGCGGCATTTAGCAGCGATCTCACGAACGCGTTCGTCAGTTTCTTCGCGGCTCGACGTCAGGCCCATGACCTCAAGCGGTTCGGCGATGATGTCGCGAACGGTCATGCGCGGGCTTAGCGCTGCATATGGGTCTTGGAAAATAAGCTGGGATCGGGTGCGGTAATCTTTGAGGGCTTTCGCATCGATGTTAGTCAGATCATGCACGACCTCGCCATCATCATAGCGGATGGTGCCACGGGTGATTGGCGCAGCTTTCAAAAGCGCGCGGCCCAAGGTGGTTTTGCCGGAACCGCTTTCGCCAACCAACCCGAAAAAACTGCCCTTGGCGATATCGAGGTTCACCCCCTCGACCGCCTTAACCACGGGTTTTGGGCCGAATAATCCACCGCCACTTAGCGGGAAGTGAACGGATAGATCACGGGCGGCGATTAGGGGGGTATCGCTCATGTTGCGGCCCCCTGAGCAAACAGATGACAGGCGACTTGGTGGCTGTTTTTCACCTTGGTGAAATCCGGAATTTCGGTGCTGCACCGCGCGCCCAAATTCTCGGCACATCGTGTATTAAATACGCAACCCGGCGGCCGTTCCAGCGGCGATGGAATATCCCCCGGGATCGGGGTTAATGGCGTGTCCAGATCATCAAGGCGCGGCAATGCGGCCAGCAGGCCCTTGGTATAGGGATGCGACGGATTGCGGATCACATCGCGCACCGAACCTTTTTCGATCAGGCGTCCTAGATACATTACCGCCACCGTATCGGCGGTTTGCGCGATGACGCCCAGATCATGGGTGATGAAAATAATGCCCATACCAAATTCGGTCACGAGGTCCTTCATCAGGTCAATCACCTGCGCCTGAATGGTCACATCCAGCGCGGTTGTCGGTTCGTCAGCAATCAGCAATTTCGGCTTGGTCGATAGTGCCATCGCGATCATGGCGCGTTGGCGCATGCCGCCTGACAATTCAAACGCATATTGCCCAAAACGGGTGGAGGGGTCTGAAATTCCGACCCGATCCAGCATCTCGATGGATACCTCTTTCGCGCGTTTGGCTTTCATGTCGGTATGGATCAGCAACTGCTCGACCATTTGGTCGCCAATGGTAATCGCGGGCGCAAAACTGGCCATCGGTTCCTGAAAAATCATCGAGATCGCGCCGCCGCGCACCACCTGCATATCCTTGGCAGATTTCAGGGACATGATGTCAATCGGGCCGTCTTCCAGATGCAGCGTAACCTTTGTCTGGTCGCCGTAAATTGCGTTTGACGGGTTCAGTTTCATCAGCGATTTGGCGGTGACGGATTTACCCGAGCCGCTCTCTCCGACCAGCCCCATAACCTCGCCCGCTTCCAGTGTGAAAGACACGTCGTCAACAGCCGTGATCCGACCCTCATCAGTATCGAATTGCAGCGTCAGGTTTTCAACATCTAGCAAGCGGGTCATTTCTTGGAATCCGAATAAGGGTCGGCGGCGTCGCGCAATCCGTCACCGACGAATACGAATGCCAAAACGAGGACGATGAAAAAGATAACGGGGATGAAATACCATTGGTAATTCAGCAAAACATCAGCGCTGGTGACGTTTTGCAGCATCACGCCCAGCGAGTTCACAGGGTCTTTCAACCCCAGCCCGATAAAGCTAAGCGCGGTTTCCGACAGGACCATATAGGGAAACGAAATCACTAGATCGACGATGATGTAGCTCGTGAAACTTGGCAACAAATGTCGACGGATCACATGGCTGGGTGAAGCCCCGCAAAGCTGTGCGGCCAGCACGTATTCCTGATTTCGTTCCGTTAATAGGTGCGTTCGAACACGCCGCGCCAAGATCGGCCAGCCGATCAAACCGAGCACCATAGATATGAAGAAGAACCTCGCCTCCGCGCTCCATTCCGGTGGGATAAACGCCGCCAGCGCCATGAATAACGGAATGCTGGGGATGGTTCGGACCGTGTCGGTCATCATTTGCAAAACCGAGTCTATCCAGCCACCGTAATACCCCGCAACCCCGCCGATGACCAAGGCCAAAACGAAGGCGATAAAGACCCCAATTGTCCCGACCGCCATTGAGGTGTTGATCGCCGTTAAAGTTCGCGAATAGATGTCTTTGCCGGTTTCGTCCGTACCAAAAATATGGATCATGCCGCTATCAACGCCGAACAGGTGGGTGTTGAAGCTAAAGCCGGGGATTTGAAAATCGAGCGCCTTGCCGGGGAGGTTAATCTTGAAATCCAGATATTTATATTCAACGCCCTCGGTGAAAAATGTCACATAGCGGCGCGCATCAAGGTCGGTGTCAATCTCGGTCACCCAACGGAAATTGGTTTTGATCGAACGGCTGCGCTCATAGCTGTAAATGAACGGGCGCATCGAGCAGCCATTATCGTCGCAAAACTGCGGAACTTGCGGCGCGCCGTTCAGGTAATCCTTGTCGCGACCAGCAATCGTTGCGTCATATGGCGTTAAGAACGGTGCGAAAATCCCCGACAGGATCAGAATTATCAGCACCCATGCCCCGATCAACGCCGACTTATTTTTCTTGAAACGCTGCCAGATAAGTTGCCCTTGCGAGGCGGTGAAATAGGCTTCTTTGGATTTTTGGTCGATGCTACTCATCCGACGATACTCCTACGAACGCGGGGGTCGGTGAGGGCTAGAAAGATATCGGTGACAAAATTGATCCCGACAATACTGGCCGTCAGCATAAAGATAATCGCACCCGCCAATTGTTGGTCGTTGGAACGGGCAAGTGCCTCGATCAACAGCGATCCGGCCTCGGTAAGGGTCAGGATCAGCGCGACGATGGGCAGTTCGTTAAAGATGCGGTTCAGATCGAACCCCAGTGAATTGATGATTGGGCTAAGGGCGTGGCGGGCTGGATAGCGCATCAACAGGCGCCTACCAGACACTCCACGCGCGGCAGCGGCGGTCACATACAGTTTGCCGATCTCGTCGGACATCAAGGCCCGTACGGTTTGGATGGCAAAGGCGGTCGCGGACCAGCCAAGGATAAATATCGGCAGCCACGCATGGCCAAGGAAATCTTTGACGCGGGCAACGGACCATTCCGCATCCCTGAATTCTTTCGAAAATAACCCTGTCAGGCTGTCCCCAAAAACCATGGTTGAAAATAGCATGATCATCAGTGCCAACAGGAAATTCGGCAAGGCCAGCCCCATATAGC
>CAZYMT010000042.1:0-11725 GCA_964649035.1 uncultured Rhodobacterales bacterium | reverse complement strand
AATAGCATGATCATCAGTGCCAACAGGAAATTCGGCAAGGCCAGCCCCATATAGCTGACCAATCGCAGGCTGTTATTCAGGAAAGCGTTGTTCGATGTGGCCGATAGAATTCCGACCGGAATAGCGATGGCATAAGCCAGCAAAAGCGAGGCTAGACAAATGCCAAGGCTGATCCAGAATTTCTGGCCCAGAAGTTGGCTGATGTTAAGGCGCAAGATACAACTATCGCCAAACTCGCCCTGAAACGCGTTGACGATCCAGACGCCCCAGCGCTGCACATAAGGTTGATCTAGGCCTAGGCGCACGCGCTCGGCCTGAATGTCGGCGGGCGTGATCACGGCCCCTTGTGAACTTTTGAAAGCGAGGTAGCGTTCGGCGCAATCGCCGGGCACCATTTCCATCAGGGAAAATACTACAAATGACACTAACACCAACGTAATAACGGCAAGCGAGGCGCGTATTGCTGTGAAGCGAATAAATTGTAGCATGGTCTCCTTGCGCCCAATTCGGGCTTGGCTAGGTCACAGAAAACCGCTGGCAATCGGAACTGCCAGCGGTCAAATTTTAGGTTAGATTAACGCGATTACTCGTCCAGATACCACTGTGTTGGGCGGTATGGATAGGTGCGGTAATAAGCGTAGGACTGCGTCTGAAACTCGGCGAAATTCTTCAGGTCATTATTGTGATAGATCGGTGCAACCGCCTTCACTGTCCCGATGAATAGCAGGTTTTCTGCCATCGCTTCGACCAAACGTAGACCAATCGCATCAGATTCAGCAGAACCCGCTACTGCCGACTGGAACGCATTGATATCGTCCATCATGCCTTTGACATATTCTGGCGGCTCAACACCTGATGCGCCATCAGTGTCAACCCACTCACCCCAAAGCAACGAGGAACGAAGGTTGAAATAATTGTCGAATGGCGGGATGAACAGTTCGGAAACCCCAAGGATCACGGCCAATGGCTGCCCTTTGGAATACATCGTCACATCAAGTGAGTTCGAAGATTGCGCGGAACGATATTCGTCCGTTGTAACCTCTTTCACCGTGCTGTTAACACCGACATCTTTCCAGTTTTGCGCAACCAGTTGCACCAAATTCATGGAGATACCTTGCGTGGCAACCTGAAGGTTCAGAACCAGCGGACCGCCATTTGGCATTTCGCGCATTCCATCGCCATCCGTGTCAACCGCACCGATATCGTCCAGCAAAGCATTTGCCATATCTTGGTCGAACTGGGCCATATGCTGCTCAAGTTCTTCGCTGACAAAAGCCGGAGTCGGCGAGAACGCGAGATACTGTTGTGGTTGGCCAAGGCCAAAATACGCAACTTCGTTGATCTCGTCACGATTGATCGCCACGGACATCGCTTGACGGAAACGTAGATCGCCAAACAGTTCGCGCTTGTCTGCGTCTTCCGATGTCATGTTAAACGCAAATGAAGCCATCGCGATTTCTGGTTTCAGATCGAGGGTATAGTTACCCTTTTCCTGATTTTCCAACAAGATCGGCGCTGAATCCAACTGCAAAGCCTGCGATTTGTAATCGACCTCAGCATTGACCAGTTTCAGGATGCGAACTTCGTTTTCACCCACAAAAATCTCGTCCATGTCGCTGATATAAGGCAATTGATTGCCGGCTGTATCAATCTGGAAGAAATACGGGTTGGCCACGTAATGCCGTCCTTCGGTCGATTCCGAAATGACGATATGGCTTTCAAGTGTCGGCGCAGCTGCCGCTGGCATTCCCTCGACTTTGTCAGGATGGGCCAACATTGGTGTCGGCGTATCCATCCAGTCAGAGCTGCCGTAATACGCGATCACAACTTCATAGCCGGTTTCAAACCCGATAGCTTGGGCATTGGCATCCGCATCAGGATTGATATCCGGATGGAACTGACCAAGGAAATGCTTAGGCTGGAAGCCTTGGGCATAGTGATTGGCGAAATGCGACAGCAGACCGGGTTTTGGCGCTGGCAGGTTGAACTGAACGGTTGTGGCGTCAACTACGACAACTTCCATCGGCTCGCCGCCCACAAGAACATAGTCCTTAGGGTTTTCGATCACATTGGAATCGAGCGCCAGATTATCATACCAGAATTTCACATCTTCAGCGGTGAACGGCATGCCGTCCGACCATTTATGACCCTCGCGAAGGAAGAAAGTAAGCTGGGTGAAATCCTCGTTCCATTCCCAACCCTTGGCAACATTCGGTACGATTGTTGTCAGGTCGTCTGAATAGCGAACAAGGTTAACGTGGCGTACAGACAAGAAATCCGAGGTGCCGGATTCAGTGGCGTTCGACATCACATCCAACGTCCCGCCATATGTCCCGACGGAGGCATAAGGTGCCAGAACCAACGGTTCAGACGGCAACCGATCGCCCAGCGACGGCAAATCACCATTTCCTTGAATACGCGCATTCAGCGCATCCGCATCGGGGTTCGACGCAAATTCAACGGTACAATCGCCAAGTGACTGGATTTCGGTCAATTCATATTGCTGCGGAAACACCCCTGCGTCTACGCCCATCATGTCGCTTACGGTGACAGCTGGGCATGTAGCCGCGCTTGCCCCGCTTGCGAGGGCGATAAACGCCACGCTTGAATATAGAACTCTTCTCATAATCTTTCCTCTCCGGTTTTTAACGATTGGGGTTTGTTCCCAATTCATGTGTCTATTCTGACATCTATGTTATATTTATGTGACAACCTCACATTGTTGAGCGTATGCGTCAAGAAATTTGGTTAATTCCGGATTGAACCCTTAATCAAAACCATCCGGACGCGAACCGAAGGATACATTGCAAGCACACCCGTGATGTGGCATTAACGATTGCGATACGTAGGGCAGTAACGTGAAAAGAGGGGAAGTACTCTCAATGGGAAAAGCAGAAAACCAAGAAAAGCCAGTTTTTGTATTGGGTGTTGGTGCACAAAAAGCTGGCACAACATGGCTACATCGCTATCTAAGCAAATATAATTGTTCAGATTTCGGGGCAATCAAAGAATATCACATATGGGATATATTACACATCAAAGAGGTTTCAGTCTTCGATGCGCGAACCAAAATAAAATGCCTTCAAGAAACTCAAAAGCAAAGCATTCGTGCGTCAATGACGGGATTTAGTGATGTTGAAGTCAGGTTCAAATTTCAAACCAATCCCGAACAGTATTTCGACTATTTTGCGGAGCTTCTTAAGCAGGAGAATATCCGGCTGACCGGCGACATTTCACCTTCTTATTGTGGATTGCCCATAGATGTTCTGGAAAAGATAAAAACAAACTTTGCTAAACGCGATATTGATGTTCGTGTTGTTTTCCTTATGCGGGATCCGTTTGATCGACTTTGGTCGGCGATCCGAATGTATAAAAGAAAAGGCCGAATTAAGGAGGGTATGAATTTAAGTCAGACCGATGAAGAGGCGCTGTTAACTTATATGCTGTCTCCTCATGCCAAAATGCGTAATTCGTACCACGAGACGTTGGAAAACCTTCACGCGGTGTTTAAGCCCGAGGATATCTTCGTCGGCATTCACGAAAATATGTTTACAGAAGATGAAATTAGGCGCTTAAGCAAATTTCTTAATTTGGAACCATTTACAGATTTTGGCGAAAAAAAGGTGAATGTCAGCCCTGTGAAGGAAACTGTTTCCCAATCAACTCGTGACCAAGTGCGCGCGCAATATTCAGACGTGTATAAATATTGCGCAGAGAAATACCCGCAGGTTATCGATCTTTGGCACATGGATGGTTAGGACGTGACCGCGTTCGTACGGCCATATACCAACAACATTCCGATGATCACGGATCCGTAAATCACCTGACGCCCAGCCTCGGGCATTTGCATGATTGATAGTACGGAATTCAGCAGTACGATCAGGATTACGCCAATAATTGTACCAACATAGCGGCCCTGCCCGCCCAGAATTCGTGTGCCCCCCAGAACCACCGCCGCGATGGAGGGTAGCAGATACGTGTTGCCCATGCCCTGATAGGCCTGATTGGAATACCCCGCCAGCAATACGCCAGCGATACCTGCACAGGCCCCGGACATCACGAAGGCCCCGATAACAACCGCTTTGGTTCGGATGCCAGATAAATATGCGGCCCCTTCGCTATTGCCGGTCGCATAGATGGAGCGCCCGAAACTGGTGCTGCGCAGAACCAGCGCGATGATAACTGACACTGCGATCCAAACAAAAATCGCCACCGGAATGCCAAGGATTTTGTCAGCGGCCAAAAACCGCATTAACGGTGTTGCCGCCGTTTGCGGGGCGAAACCGCCCGTGTGGGCAATCATCAACCCACGGACAACCGAGTCCACTCCGAGGGTGAAAATCATCGACGGGATACGTAAATACGCCACCCCAAGCCCGTTGAACAACCCGATCGCGATACCCACTGCCAGACCCGTAGGAAGCGCTAGTTCACCTCCAACGGTGGTGGCCATCATCGCCGCCGCCGTCAGGGTCCAAGGGATCGAAAGGTCGATATGGCCTAGCAGGATAACCATCATCATGCCCGCGGCGGTGATCCCCAAAAACGAGCCTATTTGCAGCTGTTGCAACAGGTATTTCGGCGAAAGCAACGGGGCGGTGCCTTGTGTCGACAAGGTGTAAACCGTACCAACTGCCAAGATTACCAAGACAAAGGCCGAGGCGATAATGATCGGTTTGTTTTCCGGTTTTATCTGCGAAAATATCGACATGTCTGTTCCCTACCTAAATAGCTCAAGGCGGTTTTTGACCCGCATGGTTCGTAACGCGCCAAGGCTGACCGCGCTTAACAGCACGATGCCCTCGACTAGGGATTGTAGTAGCGGATCGATGGATAGGATGCGGAAATAGAACGAGATGACCCGCAAGATAAACGCCCCAATCAGCGACCCGACCACTCCGCCAATGCCCCCCATTAGCGACGTGCCGCCAATGACGACAGCGGCGATGGAATTCAATGTATATGACCCAGCTTGCGAGATATCGGCATTCCCGGACGACGTCTGAATGGCCAGATAAAGCCCCCCGCATGATGCGAAAAATCCAGCCAGCGTAAAGGCCGCAATTTTGGCGCGGGCGATTGGCAAGCCGGACATATAGGCGGCACCTTCGGCGGAGCCAATGGCATAAACTGTGCGGCCAGTGATTGAGCGCTTGAAAGGCATCCAGACGATCGCAACGACGATGAACAAGATAATCAGCGGGACAGGTATCCATGCAATCGGCTGGAACCAAGCGGCGTTGCCGTCGTCAAAAAGATGATAGGTTTCGGCGAAGTCAAACAGGGAATTGGTGATCGCCCAGTTCAGATCGCCGTCAATATCCCCCCCCGGTTGCGGGCGTACAAACAATGCTAACCCCATGGCAATTGCCCCCGTGGCAAGTGTCGCGATGATCGGCTGCAACCGCCCGTAAACGACAATCAAGCCATTCATCAACCCAAACGACGTTCCCGCCAGCAAAGTCAAAAACATCCCCAAAATCATATGGGCCGGGCTGCCATTAACCAATTCCGAGGCAATACAGGCCGTCAGCGTCATCACCGCCCCGACCGACAGATCGAGCCCGCCAATCAACACCGGAATGGTCTGCGCGATGGCGATAAAAGCAATAACCACCGTTTCATTGGCGTTCTGAACCAAAACCGGTGTCGAAAATCCACGCGGGTGCATGAAATTGTAAACGACATATAACACGATCAGGCCGAGCAGCGCACCGTAGAACCCTCGGTTCTGGCTGACGTTTATCTTAACGCTTTTGATCAGATCACTCATGCCGCCGCCCCTTTTGTGTCAATGTTGAGGGAGGCTGCAACGATAGCTTCCTCGGTGATTGCGTCACCTTCTAATTCCGCCACAACCGCACCGTCATACATGACCGCCACGCGGTCGCAGCAGCCGATCAGTTCGGCGTAATCGGTGGAATAAAACAGGATGGCTTTGCCCTCGGCGGCTAGATCACGCATCAATTTGTAGATTTCCTGTTTGGTGCCAACATCGATGCCCCGCGTCGGATCGTTCAGCAGAATGATATCGGGATCGGTCATCAGCCATTTGGCGATAACGACTTTTTGTTGATTTCCCCCCGACAGGGTGGCGACGGCATCGTCGACATGCGCCACCTTGATTTGCAGCTTGGCGATCCCTTCGGCCACCGCCGCTTTTTCCTTTTCGCGATCAATAATCAGCCCGCGTGACACTTGTTCGTAAGACGAGGCAATCAGATTGTCGGCAATCGACATCGGCAACATCAAGCCTTCGGTTTTGCGATCCTCCGGCACCAGCGCGATGTGGGTTTTTTTGGAGGCATCAGCCGGCGATTTCGGTTTTGCCGGTTCTCCGCCAATTATCACATCCCCCTCAAGTCCGCGCAGAACCCCAAACAAGGCTAGCAACAATTCCTTTTGCCCCTGCCCATCGAGGCCACCCAGCCCAACAATTTCCCCTTTGCCAACATTCAGGTTCACACCTTTAATGACATTTTCCCAAACAAGGTTTTTGATTTCCAGATGTGGTTTCGGCTTGGCATGCATGGATTTCGCCGGAAATTGCGAACTAACCTCGCGTCCAATCATCATCTTGACGATCTCGCCGTCAGAACGTTCACCCTTGGCGAAGGTCTCAACATGTTGGCCGTTACGAAACACCGATAACGTATCGCAAAGTCGCTCAACCTCGTGCATCCGGTGGGAAATAAACAGGCTGGCTACGCCCTCGGCTTTCAAATCGCCCAGCAGCCCATAAACGGTTTCCACATCGCGACTGGTCAGGGCCGAGGTGGCCTCGTCCAGAATCAGTAATTGCGGATTTTTGCCCAGTGCCTTGGCAATTTCGACCATTTGGCGACGCGATAGGGACAAATCACGGACCAGCGCGCGGGGGTTAACATCGGCGCAATTGATCCGCGCCAGCAGCTTTTCGGCAATCCGGTTCTGCGTCTTCATGTCGATCATCCCAAAGCGACGCGGTGGGTTCGCTAGCGAGATATTGGCAGCGACCGATAGGTCCGGAACCAGCGAAAGCTCTTGAAATATGCAGACAACGCCCGCTTTCACGGCCTCAGATGGTTTAGAAAACTCGGCTGGCTTGCCTTGGATAGACATAACGCCAGAGCTGGGGGCCAGAACCCCCGACATGATTTTGATCAGCGTCGATTTCCCCGCCCCATTCTCACCCAAAATCGCGTGGATGGAGCCCTTGTGGCAGGCGAAATCAACATTCTGCAAAGCTTTAGTGCCCGAGAAATTCTTTGAAATATCGTCAAATTGAATGAATGGCTGGCTGTCCATTTTGTTAACGCCCCAGTTTTCCGATTACTTTAACGCAATGTAGCCACGCGTGTTTGGTGGCGCCGGATTTCCCAGCGCCACCTTGTTTCTTTAGCTGTCATCCTCGGTCTGCGCCATAATCGCAGGGCCGGAGATGTTCACACCGCATGGTGGGAACTCGTTAACAGTGAAGAAGTTGTCAGGTAGATCGGACCAGTAATTCACCCCATCCTCCAGCTCAGCATAGGTTGCCACGGGAAGTGGAACTGCGATTAGTTGTGGCATCACGTTACCTTCAAGCGCGGAAATAGCGGCCTTCATTGCGATGGCAACTAGGCCAGGTGACTGACCGATGGAAATCCCGCGCAAGCCTTGGTCTGAATATTCAGCGAGAGCTTTACGGTAACCATTTTCGGATTCGCCAGACATAGGAATGAACGGATGTTCAGCGTCTAGAATAGCCTGAACAACACCGTTTGTTCCGCCTTGCGCAACGATACCAACGAATTCACCATGTACGGAGATCGCGTCAGCAACAACTTTTTGTGTTTGTCCATCATCCCAGTTGCCAACAACTGAAACAACTTCCCAGTCACCGCCGTCAGCATCAATGATTTCATGGATACCGATGGAACGATCACGATCAACCGAGTTACCAGCAAGGCCACGCACTTCGAGGATTTTACCCGATGTAATGCCGTCTTTGGCTAATTCACCAAGAACGTGTGTTGAATACAGCCGACCCATAGCCAACTGATCTTCGTTGATCTGCATCACTTTATCAGTGTCCAGAACGTTATCGAATGGCACAATGACAACATTAGCGCGATCAGCCAGACGGATAACGCGGTCGAACCCTTCGGGGGAGACGGCAATCGTGATGATGGCGTCATAGCCTTGGTTGATGAAATCTTCGATCGCGCCAAGCTGCGCGGGGGCGTCCGTACCAGTCGAGACAACTTTGAATTCCGAAATCTTGTCGACAATCGACGGATCCTCGGCAAAAGCTTTTGCCGTTTTGATCATCTGAATGCGCCATGTGTTGCCAACAAAACCGTTAACAACCGCAATACGGAACGGACCTTCGCGTTCTTCCCATTGCATAAAAGTTGTTGTGTCATCCCATGGTGCGAAACATGTCGGATTAACGCCTGGGCCCTCTACGATGTTTGGTCCGGCAAGTGCGGATGTCGACAGCAACATGCAAGCCGCCGCGATTTTTGTAAGTGTTTTCATATTTTCCTCCCAATATGTTTTTACACCCTGAAAGGGTGCGCTAGTCGGCTCTCGTTTCCCGAGATGCCTTGATTTATCCTGCTCGCCCGAAATCTGGGCAGACTGTTTAACGTTAACATTTTGCGATTACCATTTAAGTATATGGTATACCAAAAGCTTATATATCAATTTCTATAAGGCAGTTTCCCTAAAGTCAATCAAGTTGGGCGCGCATGCAAACGGCTACTTAATGAAAATCTCGACTTGGGAATAGGACCTTGGCCTGTTCGCGTGGATGGCGCGCACGCGGGATATGTTGGCGCGGTGCGTTATCCGTCTCCGGTGTGGTTTCGCCAACGATTTGACTGTCGGGATGGCCGAGTAGGGCGAGGCGGGGGGATAAATCCTCCACCTGTTGGGAAATTAGATGGGTCACGATGCCCTCGCGTTGCAAATATCCGGTGACCCGTAGCAAGCGACCGGCGATGACCTCGCGGCGATAGCGTTCATAGGTTTTACGCCAGACGATGACGTTGCAAACGCCGGTTTCGTCTTCGAGTGTGATGAAAACCACACCAGATGCCGTGCCCGGACGTTGGCGGGTGATGACCAGACCGCAGACGGTGGTGCGGGTCAGCGGTGCCGTTAACAATTCGCCGTTTGGAGTGAGGTTCGGCATGGAGGGACGGAGCAATTCCATCGGATGGGCGCGAAGCGACAGGCGCATGGCAACGTAATCCTCAACCACCTCTTCACCTAGATGCATGGAGGGAAGGATAACCTCGGGCTCGACCAGCCCCTCACCCTCAATCGGATCATTGAATAGAGGTAGTTGTTTTTGGCTTTTGATCCCCTTCACCTGCCAAAGTGCAGCGCGACGTGTCAGGCCCATGTCTGCAAACGCATCCCCTTCGGCGAGGCGCTCCAAGGCTTTGGGCGTAACACCTGCGCGTTGCCATAGGCTAGTTGGGTCGGGATAGCCGTTGCCACGCGCCGCAACAATCCAACCAGCATCTTCTTCGCGGAAACCCTTGATTTGCCGAAACCCCAGCCGTAGGGCAAAGCTGCCATCAGCGCGTTTTTCCAGCGTGTTGTCCCACTCGCTGTTATTGGCACAGATTGGCCGCACCTCGATCCCGTGTTCACGAACGTCGCGGACAATCTGGGCTGGTGCGTAAAATCCCATCGGTTGTGAGTTCAGCAAGCCACAGGCAAACACTGCCGGATGGCGGCATTTCAACCATGCAGAAGCATAGGCCAGTAGCGCAAAACTGGCGGCATGGCTTTCGGGGAAACCGTATTCGGCGAAACCTTCGACCTGCGAAAAACAGCTTTCGGCGAAGGCGGGTTCGTAGCCACGTTTCAGCATGCCGCCGATGAATTTGTCGCGGAATTTACTGATGGTGCCCATGCGCCGGAACGTGGCGATGGAACGGCGGAGGTGGTCGGCCTCTTCAGGGGTGAAACCCGCCGCCACGATGGCGATTTGCATGGCTTGTTCTTGAAATAACGGGATGCCGTGAGTTTTTCCTAGGACTGCGCGGAGTTCTTCGGATGGCGGTTCGGATTTTTCTAGCCCTTGGCGACGGCGAATATAAGGGTGAACCATGCCGCCTTGAATAGGGCCGGGGCGGACAATGGCGACCTCGATCACGAGGTCGTAGAATTTGCGTGGTAACATGCGCGG
Organism: uncultured Rhodobacterales bacterium; assembly: GCA_964649035.1. Taxonomy (GTDB): domain Bacteria; phylum Pseudomonadota; class Alphaproteobacteria; order Rhodobacterales; family Rhodobacteraceae; genus NORP23. Next base: position 1,557 of record CAZYMT010000042.1, on the reverse strand, counting down.
CAGGAAATTTAGCTGGGCGCGGCTTTCGACCTGAAACACGCCGATGGCATCGGCAATACATAACATGTCATAGGTTTTGGGGTCCTCTTTCGGCATGGTTTCCAGCGTGTATGTCGGCCCGCCATGCTGGGCGATCAGATCGTAACATTTACGGATACAGGTCAACATGCCAAGGCTTAGAATATCGACTTTCAGAATGCCGAGCGCATCAATATCGTCCTTGTCCCATTCAATCACCGTCCGATTTTCCATCGCAGCATTTTCAATGGGGCAAAGCTCGTCGAGGCGACCTTTGGTGATGATAAAGCCGCCGACATGTTGGGATAAATGGCGCGGGAAGCCGACAATTTCGTGGATCAGGCGGATGGTCTGGTACAGGCGTTTATCGTCGGGGTTCAGGCCGAGTGCGCGAATTTGTTCGGGTTCAATCGGCTTGTTTGACCAGCCCCAGATTTGGCCGGAAATGGCGGCGGTAACATCTTGGCTAAGCCCCATGACCTTGCCAACCTCGCGGATCGCGGCGCGGGAGCGGAAATGGATAACCGTTGCGCAAAGTCCGGCGCGGTGGCGGCCGTATTTTTCATAGATATGCTGGATGACCTCCTCGCGGCGTTCATGTTCGAAATCAACGTCGATATCGGGCGGCTCGCCGCGGGCCTCGGAGATGAAACGCTCAAACACCATGGCGATGGTTTCGGGGCCGACTTCGGTGACGCCTAAGGCGTAGCAGATCACGGAATTTGCCGCCGATCCGCGCCCTTGGCAAAGGATGTCTTTGCTACGTGCAAACTGGATAATGTCGTGGACTGTTAGAAAATAGGCCGCGAATTTAAGGGTTTTGATGAGGCCCAGTTCTTTGGTAACCTTGGCGCGTGTTTCGGTGGAAACCCCGTCGGGGAAACGGCGTTTTAACCCCTCCTCGGTTAGGCGGGTCAGGCGGGTTTGCGGATCCTCGCCACCGCTGATTTCGTCGGGGTATTCATAGGATAGTTCAGACAAGCAAAAGGTGCAGCGTCCAGCGATTTCAACTGTGCGCTTGATGGCGGCGGGGTGATTGCGGAACATGCGTTCCATATCGCTGGCGGATTTCAGGCGGCGTTCGGCGTTGGGTAGGGCGCGGGCACCAATTTCATCGATCTTAATGTTTTCGCGCATGCAGGTCAGCACATCAGCCAGCTGTCGGCGTTTGCCGTGATGCATCAACACATCGCCAATCGCCACCATCGGAACGGCGGCGCGGTGGGCCAGTTTAGCATAGGCATCGATGCGGGTTTTGTCGCGACCATCATAGCGTGGGGCGGCCCCCAAAAACGTCTGACCAAGGAAGCGGCGCGCGATGGTTTCTATTTGCTGCAATGTTTCATTCGCGCCGCGCTTTAGCGGGTCCGCTTGCGGTACCGCGATCAAGATCATGCCTTTACCCCATTCCAGCAGGTCGGCTTGTTTTAGATGACATTCGCCTTTAGGTGCGCGGCGTTTTCCGATGGTTAGTAGGCGGGTTAGATGGGTGTAGGCCTTGCGATTTGTTGGCAGCGCTAACCATTCCACATTGCTGTC
>CAZYMT010000041.1:1762-19538 GCA_964649035.1 uncultured Rhodobacterales bacterium | reverse complement strand
TTTGTCATGGCCCCGATCCTCGTCATCATCTTTACCCTATGGCTTGGATGGTTGCCCGGCGGTGGCTGGAATGGCGGCGAGTGGCAATATCTTATCATGCCCGTGGTCGCTCTATCGACCAGCTACATGGCCTCGATTGCTCGCATAACCAGATCTTCTATGCTTGAGGTGTTGAATTCCAATTTCATCCGTACTGCGCGGGCCAAAGGTCTGCCGTCGCGCACGATCATTATGCGCCATGCGCTGAAACCGGCAATGCTGCCAGTGATCTCGTATCTCGGCCCTGCATTTGTGGGCATGATTACTGGTTCCGTGGTTATCGACATCTATTTCTCGACGGGTGGCATGGGGTATTTCTTTGTGAATTCCGCCACCAATCGCGATTATGCCGTGATGATGGGGATCACCATTCTGGTCGGCATGCTGACCATCCTGTTTAATCTTATCGTTGATCTGATCTATGCGTGGATCGATCCGAAAATTCGGTATTGAGGGAGAGGTCGGAAAATGGTTATTGCAACTAAAATTGACAAAATGGCCCAGAACATGGTCCACTCTGAACCGATAAAAGGTCGCTCGCTATGGCAAGATGCCCGGCGTCGTTTTTTCCAGAACAAGGCTGCCACCGCGTCACTATTCGTGCTGTTCCTGATTGTGATATTCTCGTTTGTCGGGCAGTATTTTGCCGCCTATCCTAATGATGAAATGGATTGGGACATCCTTGGCAACGTTGCCGCTGCGGGCCAGCCATCCTTCGAATCCGGCCACTATTTTGGCGTTGACGATCTAGGTCGCGACCTATTCGCGCGCGTCGTTCAAGGCTCACGTATATCCCTAATGGTGGGCGTTGTCGGTGCGTTCATTGCGATCCTCGTGGGTACACTTTACGGCGCCATCTCTGGCTATGCTGGTGGGCGCACCGATATGATCATGATGCGGATCGTCGATATTCTGATGTCGATCCCTTACATGTTTGTGCTGATCCTGCTGCTGGTGGTTTTCGGTCGCTCGATCGAAATGTTATTTGTTGGTGTCGGCCTAATTTCTTGGCTGGATATGAGCCGCATTGTACGGGGCCAAACCCTCGCCCTTAAAAACAAGGAATTCATTGAGGCTGCCCGTGCCACCGGCGTTTCCAGCTTCGCGATCATCCGCCGCCACATCATCCCGAACCTGCTTGGCGTGGTCGCGGTTTACGCAACCTTGCTGGTCCCAGCGATGATCCTGACCGAAAGCTTCATCTCGTTCCTCGGCCTTGGCGTCCAAGAACCCAACACCAGTTGGGGCGCGTTGATTTCCGAAGGGGCAGGGACCATTCAATATGGCACCAGCTGGCAATTAATATTCCCGCTGGCCTTTTTTGTGGTCAGCCTGTTCTGTTTCTTCTTCATCGGCGACGGCTTGCGCGACGCGCTAGATCCCAAGGATAGGTAATCAATATGAGCATCCTAGAAGTCAAAAACCTACGCGTAGAATTCGACACACCCGACGGTGTTGTCGAGGCCGTGCGCGATGTTAGTTTTTCCCTCAAAGCGGGCCACACGTTGGCTATCGTCGGGGAAAGCGGCTCCGGCAAAAGCGTCTCGGCATTTGCAATCCTCGGCTTGCTGGCTAAAAATGCCCGCGCCACAGGTTCGGTGAAATACCAAGGCGAAGAAATCCTGAACGCGCCCGAGGCGGTCATAAACCGCTATCGTTCCAACGAAATCGCCATGATTTTTCAGGACCCGATGACCTCGCTAAACCCCTATATGCGGATTTCCGATCAGATGAGTGAGGTGTTGATCCATCATCAAAAGATGAAAAAATCCGCCGCCATCGCCAAATCGATCGAGATGCTTGAGGCCGTCAGAATCCCCAACGCCGCCGCGCGCATCCACATGTACCCGCATGAATTTTCCGGCGGTATGCGCCAACGCGTCATGATTGCCATGGCCCTGTTGTGTAGCCCGAAACTGCTGATCGCCGATGAACCGACAACCGCGCTCGACGTGACCGTTCAGGCCGAGATCATGGACCTGCTTCTCGACCTTCAAGAGGATTTCGGCATGGCTATCATCCTGATCACGCACGACCTCGGGGTTGTGGCGGGCACTTGCGAAGAAACCCTCGTTATGTATGGCGGAAAAGTCATGGAATACCGTGACACCGAGGCCCTGTTCGCCAATCCCGAACACCCCTATACGCGCGGCCTGCTAGCCGCCGTTCCTCGCCTCGACCAAGACGTCGAGACGCTTACCACAATCGATTACGACGCCTTAATGGCCGAAATTGCGGAGGCCGATAATGCCTGATCCCATCCTGTCCGTGCGCGACGTCAAAGTGTATTTCAACATCAAACCCGAGGGCGCAGGGTTTTTCACCAAACCCGAAATTCTGAAGGCCGTCGATGGCGTGTCGTTTGATCTGTATGAGGGCGAGACCCTTGGCATTGTTGGCGAAAGCGGTTGTGGAAAATCCACACTGGCCCGCGCCATCATCCGCCTGATCCCCGCCAATGGCGGCGAGGTGATCTGGATGGGCAATGACCTGATGAAGGCCAGCGCCGCCGAGATGCTAAAGACCCGCCAAGACATCCAGATGATTTTCCAAGATCCGCTGGCATCCCTGAACCCGCGCATGACCGCCGGTGATATCATCGCTGAACCCTTGATCACCCATTTCCCCAAAATGCCCAAATCAGAAGTCCGCGAAAAAGTGCAGGCCTTGATGGCCAAGGTTGGGTTAGAACCAATTCTAGTCAACCGCTACCCGCATGAATTTTCCGGCGGGCAGTGCCAACGTATAGGCATCGCGCGGGCCCTTATCACCAATCCGAAACTGATCATCTGCGACGAACCCGTGTCAGCGCTGGATGTTTCTGTACAGGCGCAAGTGATCAATCTGCTGATGGAATTGCAAAAAGAGCTCGGCCTGTCCTTGCTGTTTATCGCCCATGACCTAAGCGTCGTGAAACATATCAGCGACCGGATCATGGTGCTCTATTTTGGCAATATCGTCGAAATAGGTACTGCCAAACAAGTCATCGAGGACCCGCAGCACGAATACACCAAAAAGCTGATAGAATCCGTCCCTATTCCTGACCCGAAGGCGGAAAAGGAACGGCGTAAAATCCGGCGGGCGGCGCGGGCAAAGGTAGCCTAGGCTACTCTTCCATCGCCTCCAACTCGTCAATCATCGATGAAATCAATGACAGACCTTTGTCCCAGAATTTAGGGTCAGAGGCATCCAAACCAAACGGTGCCAGCAATTCCTTATGGTGCTTCGATCCGCCAGCCTTCAGCATGTCGAAATACTTCTCTTGGAAATCGGGATCACCTTCCTCGTAAACCGCATAAAGCGCGTTCACCAGACCGTCACCAAACGCATAAGCATAAACGTAGAATGGCGAGTGGATGAAGTGCGGGATATAGCTCCAAAAAGTCTCATAACCCTCCATGAAATTGAACCCGTCGCCAAGGCTCTCATGCTGCACTTCCATCCAGATTGCATTGATCTGATCCGGCGTCAGCTCCCCTTCGGCGCGGGCGCCGTGTAGGCGACATTCAAAATCGTAGAACGCGATTTGGCGGACAACCGTATTGATCATATCCTCAACTTTTCCGGCCAGTAGACGTTTTCGCGCCGCCTGATCAGGGGCGTTGTCCAGCAGCTTACGGAATGTCAGCATCTCGCCAAACACTGATGCAGTTTCCGCTAACGTTAGCGGCGTAGACGACAACATTTCACCCTGTTCGGCTGCCAGAACCTGATGCACACCGTGGCCCAGTTCATGGGCCAATGTCATCACATCTCGTTGTTTTCCAAGGTAATTCAGCATCACATAAGGATGTACATCAGTCACCGTCGGATGGGCAAAAGCGCCGGGCGCTTTGCCGGTTTTAACCGGCGCATCAATCCAGCCCTTGTCGAAAAACGGTTCAGCAATCTCGGCCATACGTGGATCAAACGCCGCGTATGCCTCCATCACTGTCGCGCGCGCCTGTTCCCACGGAATGACCAGATCATCCTCGTCCGGCAGCGGCGCATTCCGGTCCCAAATTTCCATTTTATCGAGGCCCATCCACTTGGCCTTAAGCGCATAATACCGATGCGACAGCTTTGGATAGGCGGCGACTACCGCATTGCGCAACGCCTCGACCACTTCGGGTTCCACGTCATTGGCCAAGTGTCGTGACAGTTGCGGGCTGGGCAGCTTGCGCCAATCATCCTCAATCGCTTTTTCCTTGGCCAATGTGTTGGTGATCCGAGCAAATAACGGCGTATTTTTGGTAAACACCGCCACCAGCGCTTTCGCCCCTATTTCACGCCGCGAACGATCCGTATCCGATAGCAAATTCAACGTTGCCTCAAGGTTCATTGCCTCGCCATCAACATCAAATTCCAGCCCAGCCATGGTCTCATCAAACAGACGGTTCCATGCTGATGCGCCGACAACTGATTGATCATGCAGGAATTTTTCTAACTCGTCCGAAAGCTGATACGGCTTCATCTTCCGCATCCGATCAATCACTGGGCGGTACCGGTTTAGGTCCGCGTTTGCCGCTAATAACCCTTCCAAAACATCATCCTCAATCCGGTTCATTTCCAGACTGAAGAACACCAAAGGCGCGGACGCATCGGTGACGGCCCCCTGCATATCGGCAAAAAACTTACCGCGCTCAGCGTCCGTTGTGTTCTGATAATAGCGCAAGCCCGCGAAGGACATGATCCGCCCAGAAACCTGACTGATACGTTCATAGCGCGTGATACATTCCAGCATTTCTGCGGCATCCAGCCCCGCCAATTTCCCCTCGTAATCCGCGCCAAAACTGGCGGGTTCCGCAGCAATCCATTTTAGATCTTTAGTGATCTCGGGACCATCGACGGATGGGTAAAGATCATCCAAATTCCATTCAGGAAGATCGCCCATATTGTCGCCAGCAGTGGTGTCGCGACCATCACGCAAAATTTGAGGGGCAGGGAAGGGGTGGAACATATTTCTCTCCTAATTCGGTTCGTTCATAGATAGGCGCGCGGGCCTAGAATTTCAAATCAACACTAACCGGAAAGTGATCGGATGCAGTCAGTAATGCGTCGCGAATGTCGACGTCCTTAAAGCATTCCGGATCATCAAACGGATGCCATATCCTCCAGCTCGGTCCAGTGGCCGCCAGCCCTTCGGAAAGCATCACATAATCCAGCAACGCGTTTAGAAACCGCTTATGCTCGCTGATATAAAACCGCGCCGAAGATATCGCCCAAGCTTGATGTGGGTCCAACATAATGCTGGCATGCGGGTCGATCATACAGCGCCCCGCATCCTTTTTCTCACCCATCACAATTTGCACGCCCGACCGCGCAAACAGCGTTTCATAGCCGTTTACCGTTGGCCCATCATTGAAATCGCCAAGCACAATCAATGGGTCACCGGCATCCAGATGCGCATCAACGCGTTGGCGTATCCAGATACATTGCGCCAGCTGTTTTCGACGGTTTTCAACCATCATTGTCATCGCCTCAGCTTCGGTATTTGCCCCGCGCAAGGATTTCGATTTAGTGTGGACGCCGATCAGCCGGAAACGGTTGCCCGATGCGATATCTTTAACCGCTAATTCCAACGGCGGCTTGGAAAAAACATGGGTTTCCGGCTTGCCGTCAACATCGACATCATACAAAAATTTTCCGTCAAAACGCGGCGCAATCGCCTTGCCATTGCCATCCGAAATCTCGCCTTTGGGATCGTGATGCACATCAACCACCAGCGGGTCGTACATCACCGCCAGTTCCTGATGTGTGTCATTCACAAACCCCATGATGGCCTTGGTTTGACGCAGCCCGAAATGCTCGGCAAAACCTTCCAGCGCTTGCTTGGTATCCTTGCCGCCACCGGTATTCGGAGCTTCGACGACCAGCATTAAATCGGCATCAACGCGTTTCATCACAGCGGCAATTGCGTTGCCTTGATCGACGCGTTTTACCTGATAGCGCCGCGACCATTCCTGATCGAGTATCAGGCGATTGTCGCGGCTAAACAGCTCGGTAAACCACTCCACATTATAGGTTGCGATCCGCACCTAAGCTGCCTCGTAATTCTGTTGAATTTCTTCCCAGGCCTTGTTGATCGTAATCAACCGCGTGTTGGCCAGCGCAATCGCCTCGTCGGGCAATCCCCGCGCATGAAGGTTATCTGGATGCTCTGCGCGCACAAGCGTTTTCCACGCTTTGCGGATATCCGCAAGGTTAGCATCATGGCCTATATTCAGCACCGAATAGGGGTCAGGTTCGGCACCCGGCACATAGCGAGAGCGTAGGCAGGCGAACAGTTTCTTTGGCATTCCGAAAATCTGTGAAACCTCGAAAATGAATGTGTCCTCGGCGGGATGGTAATGCCCATCCGCCATCGAAATATGAAACAGCCCTTCGATCAAATCACGTAGAATTTCATTGTCTTGCCCAAACATCCGTACGATTTTCTGGGCGTAAATATCGAAACCGGCGACATCCTGACGGGCTAAATCGAACACTTTAGCTGCCTGCGCTTCGTCCTCGCGCGAAATCTGGAAAATCTGGCGAAAGGCGACTACCTCGTCGCGCGTAACTTCGCCGTCCGCCTTGGCCATCTTTGCGCCAAGCGCAATCACCGCAATGGTAAAGGCCACGCTTTTTTCGGGTGGTTCGCGCAAGTTCTCGAACACAGCCGACAGCCCTTCACCTTTGGTGAGGGCCGCGAGGGCTTCAGATATGCGGGTCCAAATTGACATGCGCGATAGTTTAGCAGATTGGTCGGGTAGTTAAAGCGCTCAAAGAATTTTCTGCATAATGACCAGCTCCAACCACATATCGAATTTTCGACCCACTTCCGGTATCCGCGCGACGTCCTTATAGCCAAGGCGCGCATGAAACCCGATCCCGTCCGAATTCTCGGCCGAGACCGCCGCGATCATCGTATGCACCCGAGCATCGCGCGCGTGGTTTTCAATGACTTCCATCAAGGCCCGCCCAACCCCGCGACCTCGCGCAGTGGGGGCCATAATGATGGTGTGTTCCATCGCATAGGCATAGCCGTTACCACTACGAAACTGGCCGTAAGTGGCAAAACCCAAGATTTGATCGCCATCCTTGGCAACAAAAAATGGTCGCCCGTCGATCATTGCAACAAGATCATCAATCGACTTTTCTGTCGTTGCAAACGTCACATGTGTATCGCGAATTATCGGGTTCCAGAATTCGGCGATTTGCGCGGCGTTCGTTGCCACAGCGGGCATTATTTCAAACATCAAACGCTGCTGCCATCAGCTCCTTGGTATATTCCATTTGCGGATTGTCGAACACATGATCGACATCCCCCACTTCAATAATGTCCCCGCGTTTCATCACCATAACCTTATGTGACAATGCCCGAACTACCTTCAAATCATGGCTGATAAACAGATAGCTAAGGCGGTGTTTCTTCTGTAAATCCCGCAGCAAATCGACGATCTGTGCCTGTACGGTCATATCGAGGGCCGAGGTTGGCTCGTCCAGCACCACCAGTTTCGGGCGTAAAATCATCGCCCGTGCAATTGCGATCCTTTGTCGCTGGCCGCCAGAAAATTCATGCGGGTAGCGTTCCATCAAGTCGGGATCAAGATCAACTTCATGCATGATTTCAACCACGCGATCCCGAACATTTCCTTCGACCCCGTGTACGCCCAGCCCCTCGGCGATAATTTGTTCGACGGTCATGCGCGGGGAAAGCGACCCAAACGGATCCTGAAACACAATCTGCAATTCTTTGCGCAATGGCCGCATCGCCCGCGTGTTCAGACCGTCAATCTTGTTGCCCAAAAACGTGATCTTGCCTTCCGATGCAATCAACCGCAGCACCGCCAGCGCAATCGTGGTTTTGCCTGATCCGCTCTCGCCGACAATTCCCAGAGTCTCGCCCTCGCGGATCGACAGATCGACCTTGTTCACCGCTTTGATATTCCCGACAGTCCGGCGCAAAACCCCACGTTTGATCGGGAACCAAATCCGCAAATCTTCAGTTTTCAACACCTCAACCGCATCCGCAGGGACTGGCGCCGGTTGCCCCGTCGCCCCAGCAGCCAGCAGCATTTTGGTATATTCATGTTGTGGATTGGCAAAAATTTCGGCCGTTGGCCCGACCTCGACCATCTCGCCGTCCTTCATCACGCAGACCCGATCCGCGATCCGTTGCACGATCCCCAAATCATGGGTGATGAACAGCAGGCCCATGCCCTCGTCGCGCTGCAAATCTGCCAGCAGCTCCAAAATCTGTGCCTGAATTGTAACATCCAACGCCGTCGTCGGTTCATCCGCAATCAGCAAATCCGGCTTATTTGCCAGCGCCATCGCGATCATCACCCGCTGTCTTTGCCCACCTGATAACTGGTGCGGATAACTTTCCAGCCGCGTTTCAGGCGCATCAATCCCGACCTTTTCCAACAGCTCCAACACCCGCACCCGCGCTTTGGCGCCGCTTAAACCTTGATGCAACAACAGGCTCTCGCTCACCTGTTTCTCGATTGTGTGCAACGGGTTAAGCGAGGTCATCGGTTCTTGGAAAATGAAACTTATATCGTTGCCGCGAATACGCCGTAGGGTTTTGTCATCCGCGCCGATCATCTCCTCGCCGCGATATTTCGCACTGCCGGTGGTCACCGCACTATCGGGCAGCAGGGCCACCATTGACAACGCTGTCACCGATTTCCCCGACCCGCTTTCGCCAACAATCGCCACGGTTTCGCCCGCATGCACGTCAAAACTGACTTTGCTAACAACATCTGCATCGTCGCCAAAATGGACCGACAGGTTTTTGACCGACAAAATAGGTGTGCTCATTGGAAGGTCTTTCTGGGATCAAACGCGTCGCGCACCCCTTCAAATATGAACACCAAAAGCGACAACATAATTGAAAAAGTGAAGAACGCCGAGAACCCCAGCCAAGGCGAATTAATGTTCGATTTCGCCTGCAAGGTCAGCTCGCCCAACGACGGATAGGAGGCCGGCAGACCAAACCCCAGAAAATCCAGCCCCGCCAGTGTCCCAATGGACCCAGTGACCAGAAACGGCAGCATGGTGATCGTCGCAACCATTGCATTTGGCAATACATGGCGGAACATGATGACGCTGTCCTTGACGCCCAAAGCCTTGGCCGCCCGCACATATTCAAAATTCCGCGCCCGCAGAAATTCCGCCCGCACCACGCCGTCCAGCGCGTTCCATCCAAACGCCACCAAAACCAGCATCAGCAGCCAGAAATTCATCGTAAAAATTGCAGAAAGGATGATGATAATATAGAGGCTGGGCAGGGACCCCCAAATTTCGGTGAAGCGTTGGAAAAGCAGATCGAACAGCCCGCCATAATAGCCCTGCGCCGCCCCTGCAATAATCCCCAGAACCGTGGTGGTCACGGTGAACATTAGCGCAAAGAATATCGAAATTCGGAACCCGTAAATGATCCGCGCCAGCACATCACGCGCCTGATCATCGGTGCCCAACCAGTGATAGCGATCCGGCGGACCCGGCGCGGTTTTCACGTTATAGGTATCGATGGTTTGGAACGTGTAGGGGATCGGCGGCCACAAAATCCAGCCCTTGTCGATCGTGATATCCCCCAGCATTCCATCCGCCGCATCGGCAATCACATCGCGCGCCGCGTCCGGCCCGACAAAACAACTATCGGCCAGCCCGCCGGTGGCGATCAGGCATTGCAATTCGGGGTCTTTATAGACTGCTTCGGTCCGGTAATCGCCGCCAAAATCGGTCTCGGAATAAAAGCTTATGATCGGGAAGTGCCACTCGCCTTTATAGGACACAATGATCGGGTGATCATTGGCCAGAATTTCAGCAAAAAGCGACAGGACAAACATGGTCGAGAATATCCAAAAGCTCCAAAACGCGCGGCGGTTGGAGCGGAAATTGGCGAAACGCCGCCGCTGAAGGGATGTCAGATTCATGTCTGGCGGCTCTCGAAATCAATGCGCGGGTCGATCCAGACATACATCAGGTCCGACACCAGCTTGATCACTAACCCCATCAGCGTGAACGCGTATAATGTGCCAAACATCACCGGATAATCGCGGGCAATTGTGGCCTCGAAGCCCAGACGGCCAAGGCCGTCGAGCGAGAATATTGTTTCCACAAACAACGCTGAACCAAAGAAGATACTGATGAACATTGCCGGAAATCCTGCGATCACGATCAGCATGGCGTTGCGAAACACATGGCCGTACAAAATTTTGCGCTCCGTCTGGCCTTTGGCTCGTGCGGTCACCACATATTGCTTGCGAATTTCGTCCAGAAACGAGTTTTTGGTCAGCATCGAAAGCCCGGTAAACGCCCCGATGCTCATGACGATAATCGGCAAGGTCATATGCCAGAAATAGTCTCCGATTTTGCCAATAATACTAAGGTCATCAAAGTTGCTAGAGGTCAGTCCGCGCAGCGGAAATATCTGCCAGAACGAGCCCCCCGCAAACAGCACCACCAGCAATATCGCGAACAAAAATCCTGGGATCGAATAGGCGGCGACCAATATGCCCGTCGTCCAACTGTCAAATGCCGACCCCTCGCGCACAGCCTTGCGGATGCCCAGCGGAATGGCGACAATATAGCCGATCAAGGTGGCCCACAGCCCCAACGAAATCGACACCGGCATTTTCTCCACGATTAGATCAACGACGGAAACCGAACGAAAATAGCTCTCGCCGAAATCGAACACTAGATAGTTTTTCATCATCAGGATGAAGCGTTCCAGCGGCGGCTTGTCGAAACCGAATTGCACTTCCAGCTTTTCGATGAAATCTTTAGGAAGACCACGCGCCCCTTGATAGGTGGATTCTTCGTCAACGATCCGAACACCGGCATCGCCGCCATCCCCGCCCAGCAACTCCAGCGAATTTCCGGCACCCTCCATCTGCGAGATGATCTGTTCAATCGGCCCACCAGGTAGAAACTGAATTAGGGCAAAATTGATCACCATAATCCCGAACAATGTCGGGATTATAAGTAGTAACCGTCGGAAAATATAAGCGCCCAAAGTTCTAGAGCGCCCCTTCGGCTTCTAGTTCAGCCGCGCGATCTGCGTCATACCACCAGAAATCTACGACACCCAATGCGAATGGTGGCATTTTGTCTGCATCTGGGTGGCGATAAACATCCAGATACGCAACCGTATGAACTTTTTTATACCATTGCGGGGTCCAAATATGCAGCGAACGTAACGCCCGATCCAGCGCGCGGGTGTTCAGGTTCAATTCCTCACGTGTTGTCGAGGCAATGACAATTTCCAGCAATTGATCGATGCCTTCATTCGCCAACCCACCACGATTGCGCGACGGCACATCCGCATTTTCACTGCCAAACCATTGCGTAATTCCCAAGCCCGGTGTCAGCGAATTTCCGTAGGTGAATACGATCATATCGAAATCAAACGTCCGCACCCGTTCAGTATAGTTCGCGGCATCCACACGCGTAGTCGAGGCGTCAACGCCGAGGCGTTTCAGGTTTTCGACAAACGGGTTAAGGACGCGATCGAACGAAGGGCTGTGGTTCAAGATATCAATCGCTAGAACCACCCCCTCGGCGTTTCGGCGCATACCGTCATCACCAACTGTCCAACCCGCCGCATCCAGTAATGCACCAGCCGCCCGCACCTGTGCGCGGTCAACTTGCTGGGTGCCGGAAACAGGCGGGGTAACCGCAGTTTCGGCGAACAGGCTTTCGGGGAAATATTCGGCAAAAGGCTCCAGAATGGCGCGCTCATCGTTCGGGATCATACCTTGCGCCTCTAGCACCGAGTTTTCCCAGAAACTATCAACGCGCTCATAGATACCAAAGAACAACGTTTGGTTCGACCATTCAAAATTGAACATATATCCCAACGCTTCGCGGACACGCGGGTCGTCAAACGGGGCTTTGCGCATGTTATAGGTGAATGCCTGCGCTTGACCAATATTGCCATTGGCAAGTTCTACTTTTTCCACCCAACCTGCTTCCAGCGCCGGGAAGTTATAATCTTGCGCCCATTTCAGCGACGAATTCTCGTTCCGGAATGTTGTTTCACCGGCTTTGAAACCTTCAAAGGCAGCGGTCGGGTCAGCGTAATATTCATAGCGTAATGTTGCAAAATTGCTGCGTCCAACGTTGAATGGCAAATCCTTGCCCCAGTAATCGTCGTGAAGGCGATAGATGATAGTTTTCCCTACATCCATGCTTTCCATAATATATTCGCCAGAGCCCATGGGGACATCGAGCGTTGATTCCGCGAAATCACGCCCCTCCCACCAAGCTTTCGAAAACACTGTGGTCGTTGCTGCCTGCATAACCATATCATTGGTTTCGCTAGGCTCGGCAAAAACAAATTTCACCGTGTGATCATCAAGTGCCTCAACAGACGTGTATGCCTCGGCAAAGAATGTCTGGATCGAGGGAATGCCCTTCGCCTCGAGGATTTCTTGCGAAAAAACCACGTCATGTGCGGTCACAGGCGTCCCGTCAGAAAACTGCGCTTCAGGCCGCAGATGGAAAATTGCCCAAGAATGATCGTCAGGGTATTCTAGGCTTTCTGCCAATAGACCATATAGCGTGCTTGGCTCGTCTGCAGTGCCGACCATCAGCGATTCAAATTGGATGCTTGCGCCAATAGCGGGCACGCCTTTAGCAATATACGGGTGCATGGAATCAAAACTGCCAAACGCCCATGTCGAATATTCACCGCCTTTTGGCGCGTCGGGGTTTACGTAATCGAGATGCTCAAAGTCGGCGGGGTATTTAATATCTCCGAAACTTGAAATCGCGTGTGATTTGATGATTTCCTGCGCGCCCGCGACCGTTGCAAACACCAAGAACAGCACTGCCGCCCCAAGCCCTAGCCAGTTCATTATCAATGGCCGCGTATCCTTGCAGCTACAGGCCATATAAATCGCTTTGCTTTTACTCGGGATCATCACGCATTCCTCCATAATTCTAGGAGATCGTAGAAGGGGTGCACCCCAAAGCGCAAGGCGCATTTGCGTTATGTCTGCGTGAAGACACAAAAAAACCGCGACAAAGCGCGGTTTTCAAGTAATTGTGAAAAGCTTATTCGCTGAGCGAGCTTAGATACGCGATTACGTTCGCGCGATCTTCAGGCTTTTTGAACCCTGGGAATGTCATTGTTGTGCCCGTCACGTAATCACGTGGTCTGGTTAGGAATGCGTCCAGTTCCTCGGGGGTCCAAGTGCCGCCAAGGGATGCCATGGCGCCAGAATAGGTGAAGCCTTCGGTAACGCCGCGGTCACGACCAACGATTTCAAATAGGGATGGACCTGTCAAATTCTCGCCTTCGCCCAATTTATGGCAGGCTTTACATTTACCAAAAGCGCGTTCGCCTTTACCAAGGTCAGCTTGAGCCAACAAATCTGCGAATGTCGGGCCTGTGTCTGCTTCGGCTTCTGTTTCGGGTGCTTCGTCAACCTCGATTGAATAAGCCGCCTCCATATCGCCATGGCCACCGCCGTGAAAAATTATCTCGCCGCCCCATTTCAGCAGCAATAAAATCAAGAAACTGCCGCAAACTGCGCCTACAATTTTTGTTGTTGTCATCGTATCCATGGGTGTCACTACCTAAGTTATGGGTCGTTAGATTCCTTAATGCGTCTTCTAGCCGCTTCCCCTATCGCTTTGCAAGGTGTAGAAGGCGCGACTAAACGACCAAGGCAAGGTAAAACAAAATGGTTAAGACAATATCATTTCAAGGTGAACGCGGCGCATATTCCCATCAAGCTTGCGTCGAGCGGTTTCCCAACACGTCCGTAATCCCATGCAACACCTTCGAAAGCGCGGTTGCAGCGGTGAAAGAAGGACGTGCGAATTTGGCCATGTTGCCGGTCGAAAACTCGACCTATGGCCGCGTTGCCGACATTCACCACCTTTTGCCCGAAACCGGATTGCACATAATCGGCGAACAATTTGTGCGGGTACATATCAACCTTCTGGCCGTGCCGGGTGCAAAAATCGAGGACATCACCCAAGCCATGAGCCATACGGTGCTGCTCGGCCAATGCCGTGATTTCCTTAAAATGCACGATATTGCACCCCTTACGGGGGCTGATACTGCGGGATCTGCCAAACTAGTGGCTGAGGACGGTGTGCCAACCACAGCCGCACTTGCCTCCGAACTCGCAGGGGAAATATACGGCCTAGACGTCCTCGCCCGCCACATTGAGGATCAACAGAATAATACCACCCGTTTCCTGATTATGTCCCCCGAACCTGTTCGCCCAGATGCCGCTGACGGGAACATAATGACGACGATAGTCTTTCAGGTCCGCAACATCCCTGCGGCGCTCTACAAAGCCATGGGTGGTTTCGCGACCAATGGCGTCAATATGCTGAAACTCGAAAGCTATATGCTGGACGGGTCTTTCACGGCGACCCAGTTTTACGCAGACATTGCCGGCCATCCCGACGATGCACCTGTTGCGCGTGCGCTGGAAGAATTGGCCTATTTCACAAATAATCTGGATATTCTGGGCGTCTACCCGATGCATGAATTCCGTAAATCTGTATAAAATACTGGCCTGTGGCGTCTATGAACCACAGGCCAGTACTATCTATTCAGGATTTATTTTTCACCAATGAATGCGCCATCGACGTCTGATACTTCGCCATCAATTGTTACGTCGCCGCTAATAAGGCCTACCACGGAATCGCCTTTGTTGCCCAAGAACGCGCCGCTCATTTCGCCGTCAAAATCAGCACGTTCGCCATCGATTTCCAGAACGCCGTCCAAATTCAGGTTTCGGAAACCAGCGTCACCAACGGGATCACGGTAAATCTGGCCGCCTTTCCCGGAAATTGTTCCGTCAATGTCACCGACATTTTCGCCAACTAGGTTGAAAATATCCGCACCAACTTTGCCGTTGCCAAAATTAGCCACAACCGTAATTTCGCCAGCTATGGTCTCTTCACCACCCGGCAAACCAGCTTCGAGTACAACAAACCCATCATAGATTGCAGATCCGTTGGTCGGTAAATCGGCAAACGCAGTCACGTCTTTTTCGATAACCCGTTCTGCCATATCACTTGCGTCACCACGTAAATCGCCAAAGGAGGGGCGGTCGTCGTCAGAAGTACATCCAGCAAGAATTACCGCGAAAGCAATCATTGGGATGCCGCCGCGTAAATTTATTAAAGTTCTTAATTTTTAGGAAATATTGCTCATAATAAGTGCCCATTTTACTGTTTCAATAGTCTACGCGTATTGCGTGTACAGTGAAAACTCAAAACTATCTAGTACCCAATGAAATTCGACGAACCATATTTAGAATGTATTTTTCGGCTATTCAGCGACGGCAAAGCCAACTAAGTCAAAATCTTCGACTTCATCATCGTCAAAATCAAGTTCACCCTCAACATTGATCATAACTAGGTCGCCATCTTCACCGTAAAATGTCCCGTCCATTTCACCGGTATAGTCGCCTCTTGCACCGTCAATAACCAGCGTACCCGACATATCCATATCAAAAATATTGCCACCAAATACCTGCGATATATCACCCGTACCGGTCAATTCGCCACCAATTTTACCAGTTTCCGCGCTGGAAAGATTATATATTCTGCCGGAAATGTCGTTATCTGCAAAACTAGCACTTAAGCTAACTTCGCCAATCGTGTCGGTCACATGTGTCAGAACACCATCATCATCGCGCTCATTGTGCCAACTATTTACGTATCCGTTGTAAATCGCACTGCCCGTTGTTGGCAGAGCCCCCTCAGGCGTAAATCCCTCGTGATAAATTTCGATCGCATCGCTGCCAGCTGCGGTGGCAACGGTCAATAAGTCTTCAAAGGATGTATCAATTACGTCTACAATTTCCGTTTCGTCGGTGCCGTCATCCCCATTTGTGGCGGAACATGCCGACAATTGTGCGCTAGCAAGAGATATGATGATTATTTGAATAAACGTTTGGTAAGGTGCAGACATACAAATTCTCCTCGGAATAATCGGAGGATAGGCGGTCAGGCGCGAAAATTCAATAAGTCACTTCACCCACGGCAATTTTATCTGCAATGGTCGAAAACGCTAGTTGCCGTTATTGTTATAGTCTTCCGAAATCCGCTCGGCAAACTCACCCATCGTTTCGACAATCCGCTTGTTAATCCGTCGCCGCGCCAGCCTGATCGAGTTGAAAACCATTGTGGTGGCAAAGCTGCGTGATTGTGCAACCACCAACATATCGAGGCGGCATTTTGTGGCATTGATCGGGGTGAATGTCAGGGACAGCGCTGCCTGATATTTTGCGCTAGTGGATTTATAGGAAACCGTTCGTGGCGGTACCATTTCGCTTAACTCCGCCGCAAATTTTCGGCCGCGCCCCCGAAAAGGCACGGAAATATTCCAGCGTGTTCCTATCCGAATGGGGGCGTTGTCGTGCCGTGCGAATTTGAAATCTTTGGTGCCGGAACGCGCCTCAAAGTTTTTGAAATCTGTTGCGCGGGTGAAAACATAGTCCACTGGTGCCTCAATCACTTGCGAATGTTTGAACTGCATCTACCCCTCCAACCGATCGGCGACCCAGGCATCCAACAAGAACCGCGCAATCGATCCTTGCCGACTTGGGCGCAATTCTGGATTATTCCCCAGCATTGCATCGGCGACATATTCGCGACTAACCCAGCGCGCATCCTCAATCTCCACCGGATCAAGGGTCAATTCACGCCCCAACGCCTCCGTCCGGCACCCGATCATCAGGGATGACGGGAATGGCCAAGGTTGACTGGTCAGATACCCTACCTCGCCACACCGCACACCTGTTTCCTCAAAAACTTCGCGCCGCACCGCTTCCTCGATCCCTTCACCGGGTTCCATATATCCCGCCAATAGCGAAAACATCCCCTCGGGCCAAGCCGGCGAGCGCCCCAACAAAACATCATTTCCATGTGTGACCAGCATAATCACCACCGGATCGGTACGTGGAAAATGCGAGCGCCCACAGTCCGGACAATTCCGCTGCCATCCGGCCTGCGCCACAACAGACGCCGCCCCGCAATTTGCGCAAAACTTATGAATATTATGCCACTCAAATATCCCCTTGGCGGTCGATCCATCACCCGCGTCGCCGTGGCTAAGTTCCGACATAACCGCCCGCAATTCCGTAAACTGCAAGTTTTCCGGCAAATCTGGATGGTGGTTGCGACTATCATCCAAGAACCGCGCCATCGCGTCCTCATCGACATCCTCGGCCATCCAAGCCGACACATCATACGCAAACCGAGGCGCGCCATCCTGAAGCCCGATAAATATCGGCGCGATGTCACTCTCGCTCAAAATCGGCGCATCCAAAGGCAACCACGCCAATCGCGGCCCATCCAGATCAATCAACGGCTTTCCCAGCCACATAACCATCGCGCGGGCATCCGGTTGCTTCAACAACCCCGAAATATCACCGCGCAAATGCGCCGCCCGATCAAGGGTGCCACCGGCAAAGGTTACTGACTCTTTATCTAACATGTGCTGCTCCGACTGTTTGCGCGGACTTTGCCGCAATCGGTTCGACGCCGCAATCGCGAAATCCAACACTTACCGTTTCTTGTTCGCTTGGTTTGCCCTAACATCGTGACGCAAACATAAGGGGAGGGCGAAATGGCACGCAGAAAACAAGGCACAAGCCTTCCTTCGCCCTTCCTGAAACGGATATACCTCCGCAGCGGGGCGGTGAAAGACCGTTCAAAATACCCGTTTAATCTGCCTTGGCTGCGCGACGATGATTTTAAACTAGACTTCACAACCCCCATTACCATCATC
>CAZYMT010000041.1:0-1752 GCA_964649035.1 uncultured Rhodobacterales bacterium | reverse complement strand
GAAATCCACCTTGATCGAGGCAATCGCGGCCCTTGCCGGATATGACGAAGCTGGCGGCGGAAAAGGATACAGAGCCGTTGACCATTCCAACGCCATCGACGAAAGCGGCGCATCCCTAGCGGATGCAATGCGCGGCGCATGGCTACCGAAGGTAACCAACGGCTGGTTTTTCCGCGCGGAATCTTTCTTTTCTGTAGCGCGATATCTTGATGAAGCGGCCCTTGATGTTGGCGGACCACCACCCGACTTCCTATCATGGTCCCACGGCGAAGGCTTTGTGCGTTTTTTTGAGGAACGCATGTCCCGCCAAGGCATCTACTTCATGGACGAACCCGAAAGTGCCCTGTCGCCCAAACGCCAGCTCGGGCTGCTGCGTATCCTGAACGGCATTCAATCCAAGGCGGTTTCGCAAGTAATCATGGCCACCCATTCCCCCATCCTGATGGCCCTCCCCAATGCGCGGCTGTTGGAGGTTACCAGACACGGCATCGCCGAAATTGACTACCGCGAAACCGAACATTTCAAACTGTACCGCTCCTTTGTCACCGATCCCGAAGGTTTCATATCGGATGCGTTGCAAGAAGATGAAGATGAACACTAGCCCCCATTGACCCCGCGCCCCACCACCCATATATATCCATCTGAGAGGTTGGCGCGGGCGAGCGCCTCGCCAACCTGGTCAGATCCGGAAGGAAGCAGCCACAACGAGTCCCGTTTGGGTCGATGTCCAGCCTCTCACCTAACAAACGTCAACCTAGGAGGAATAGTTTTATGAATGTTTTTAGACCCCTCCGGGCGTGCCGTTTGGCCGTTTAAAGCCACTTGTCTATTCGCCCGATG
The DNA here is from genome assembly GCA_964649035.1 of uncultured Rhodobacterales bacterium. GTDB lineage: Bacteria > Pseudomonadota > Alphaproteobacteria > Rhodobacterales > Rhodobacteraceae > NORP23. The sequence goes on along the minus strand of CAZYMT010000041.1, from coordinate 912 downwards.
ATCAAAACCCTTAGCCGCAAGCGCGGGGTTTCCCGTTATCTATCGAGGCCAAAAATATGACCCATACATTGCCCGAACTGGGCTTTTCCAATTTTTATCAATCTCAACTTACGCTTGAAGAAGTTGAAACCGACCACCCGCTCCGCGTGATGGAGGTGCATCGAAATGCCCTCGACACGCTCGGCGAAACCGGACCCCACCGCGTTCCCATGACCGGCGATCTGATCGACCACGGTGTGGCCGTTGGCGACTGGGTTTTGGCGGATCGCGAAACCAATCGCCCGACCCGTGTGCTGGAACGCAAAAGCACCATTCAGCGGCGCGGGGCAGGGGATGAACCGACCGCCCAACTGATCGCCGCCAATATCGACACGCTGTTTATCACCTCATCGTGCAACGCCGATTTTAACCTTGCGCGCCTTGAACGCTATCTGGCGTTGGCTCGCCAAGCCGATGTTGAACCGGTTGTTGTCCTGACCAAGGCTGACCTCTGTGATGACCCTGCCATCTTTCGCCAAAAGCTCGAAATAGGCATGCCCGGTGTGGCGGTCGAAACCATCGACTCCCAATCGCCTGACACGCTCGAACAACTCGCGCCTTGGTGCGGGAAGGGGCAGACGGTGGCGCTGATTGGCTCGTCCGGTGTGGGGAAAACCACCATCACCAATTGCCTGACAGGGCGCGAGATTCTGACCCGTGCAATCCGTGAAGACGACGCCAAAGGCAAGCACACCACCACCACCCGTTCGATGTATCATATGATAAACGGCGGCTGGCTGATCGACACGCCGGGCATGCGGGCACTGCGCCTTTATGATGTGGCCGAGGGGGTCGATATCGTGTTCAAAGACGTCGCCTCGCTGGTCACGCAATGTCGTTTCAACGACTGCGCCCATGACACCGAACCGGGCT
>CAZYMT010000040.1:0-19702 GCA_964649035.1 uncultured Rhodobacterales bacterium | reverse complement strand
GAAGAACCGCATTGGTCCGAAGTTGAAGCTGAGGTGCGCGATAACGTCACGCGCCTGATGCATCACAGCTCGCTCGTGATGTGGAACGGGAATAACGAAAACATCTGGGGGTTTTACGATTGGGGTTGGGAACCGGCGCTGAAAGGCAAGACTTGGGGGCTGGGATATTACACTGATTTGTTGCCTAAAATTTGTGCCGAACTGGACCCAACCACACCGTATTTTGCCGGATCACCCTATTCTAGCGAGGGTATCCACCCGAATGTTGATGAGCATGGCTGCAAACATGTTTGGGACGTTTGGAATGACGTTGGTTATGAGAAATATCGCGATTATATCCCGCGTTTTTGTTCCGAATTTGGCTGGCAGGCCCCACCGGCTTGGGCAACACTGGAAGGCGCGGTTAGTGACGATCCGATCACCCCAACTTCGCCGGGAGTTTTCCATCACCAAAAGGCGACAATTGGTAATGACAAGCTGTTGCGCGGGCTAAAGGGGCATCTGCCTGAACCGCAAAACACCGACGACTGGCATTATGTGACCCAGCTAAATCAAGCGCGGGCGATTGAATTCGCGGTGGAACATTTCAGATCGCACCGTCCGACCAATATGGGCGCGATTGTCTGGCAGTTGAATGATTGCTGGCCGGTGACCAGCTGGGCGGCGATAGATAGCGGCGAGCGCCTTAAGCCGCTTTGGTATGCAATGCGGCGCGTATTTGCCCAGCACCTTTTGACCATTCAACCGCGCGGTGAGGGCTTGTCGGTGATTGCGGTGAATGAATGGACGCTACCTTGGCGCGGCGCGGTCAAGGCGCGGCGGATGAACCTGCAGGGGGATATTCTGGCGGAGTATAATTTCTGGCGCTTGGTTTGTGATCGCCTCGATGCAGTGGCGCATGAATTGCCGGCGGATATTGTTACGCCGGATGATCCAGCGAATGAATTTATCGTGGTCGAGATGTTGGAAAAACGGGCGCTTTGGTTCTTTAACGAGGACATCGATCTGAAGCTTGGCAAAGCGGATTTTGATCTGACGGTCACCAAAGGCGGTACCGACGAATGGCATGTCGATATAACAGCAAAAACCCTGCTGCGAGATGTTTGCATTTTTGCGGATCGAATTCATCCGGACGCCAGTATTGACGAAATGATCGTAACTATTTTGCCAAATGAAACGCAGCGGTTTACGATAACCTCACCTGCAGCAATCGACCCCGATCAGGTCCGCAAGGCGCTGCGCTGCGTCAATCAATTAGGTTAAGTTCACAAACCTTGATGAACGGAAAAAACTGACCGCCGGACCAGACGCCAAACCAGTCTTTGCCTTCAAATTGGGCGGAGACGCCGATATCCACCAACCGATAAAAGCTTTTGCGATCTATCAGGGCCTCTAGGTTGGTGCGCACCAAAACATAAGGCGACGGTTCACCCGTTTCGGGGTCACGCTCCAAACGGATGGGGTTTTCAGGACCAGCAATAACAGTTTCGTCAACATTGGTGGTGAAGGTGATATTTTCGCCCTCAACCTCGAACGCCACAGCGACAAAAGGCGCATCATCAACGGTGATTCCTACCTTTTCGCCGGGGGTAACAAGGAAATAATCGTCGCCATCTTTGCGGATCACCGATGAAAACAGCTTTACCAGCGGTTTCCGGCCAATCGGGCTGCCGAGATAATACCATGTGCCATCGCGCGCGATCCGCATGTCTAAATCCCCGCAAAACGGTGGATTCCATAGGTGGACAGGGGCTGGACCCCTCGATTTCAAGGCATTTGCCGCCGCAGCAATGCTATCGGCGTTCGGGGTAACGGAATTCTGACTGGTATCTGACATAGCTATCTGATTTGTTGTTGTTTAGATTAAGATAAGGTTCATCATTGGATGATGCAATAATTTCGAAAGGTTTTGTGTATGGCGGATATGGATATTGAGGCATTTGAGGCAATTGGCGCGAAGCTGACAGAAGCGCAAGCGATGATCTCTAGACGTATTATCGGGCAAAAACTGGTGGTAGACCAAACGCTAATTGCGATCCTTTGTGGTGGTCATGGTTTGCTGGTCGGTGCGCCTGGGTTGGCGAAAACTTTGCTAGTGGAAACCATGGGTACGGTGCTGGGGCTGCATTCCAACCGTGTGCAGTTTACGCCTGATTTGATGCCAGCCGATATTCTAGGGGCCGAGGTTCTGGAAACGTCCGAGGATGGTTCCCGCGCCTTTCGTTTTATCGAAGGTCCGATTTTCTGCCAGCTTCTGATGGCCGACGAGATTAACCGCGCCAGTCCGCGCACCCAATCTGCGCTATTACAGGCGATGCAAGAACATCAGGTGACTGTGGCTGGTGAGCGCCGCGATCTGACCGAACCCTTCCATGTTCTCGCCACCCAAAACCCGATCGAACAGGAGGGAACATATCCGCTCCCTGAAGCACAGCTTGATCGGTTCCTTTTGCAAATTGACGTCGATTATCCTGACCGTGATGCGGAGCGCGAGATTTTGCTGGCCACCACCGGCGTTGAAACTGCTGAGATTTCAAGCGTCTTTGATACAGACAGCCTGATCGAGGCCCAGACCGCCGTGCGGCGGATGCCAATTGGCGATAGCATTGTTGAAACCATCCTTGATCTGGTGCGGGCGGCGCGTCCAGATCAGACCAATTTGGATATTGTAAAAACCTCCGTCAGTTGGGGGCCGGGGCCGCGCGCTGCGCAGGCATTGTCGCTGGCAGTACGGGCGCGAGCCTTGATGGACGGGCGGTTTGCGCCCTCGCTTGATGACGTGATCGCGCTGGCCCATCCGGTGTTGAAACATCGCATGGCGCTGGGCTTTGCTGCGCGGGCTGAAGGCATGACCATTGACGCGTTGATTACCACCATTGTTGAACAAACTTTGGAACGGGAAGCTGCCGCGTGAACCAAACCTCGCCTTCCCATATCAGGCGCGACGCTGAAGGGCTGGCTGGCGGGTTACCCCCGCTACTGGCCGAGGCGCAACGTCTTGCTGCCAACGTGAACTTTGGGGTTCACGGTCGGCGGCGCTCGGGCATGGGCGAGAGCTTTTGGCAATACCGTCAAGCGATGCCGGGGGACGATATGGCCTCGGTCGATTGGCGCCGATCTGGGCGATCCGATACGGTGTATATCCGCGAACTGGAATGGGAGGCCGCGCATACCGTCGCCATGTGGTGTGACGATGCGCAGTCGATGGAATATCGCGGCAAAGCTGCAAGCGGGACCAAGCGAGAACGGGCGCAATTGCTGGCCATGGCCCTGTCGGTTTTGTTGTCCAAAGGCGGCGAACGGATCGCGTTTCCTGCCACCGATGCGGGTGAACCGCGTACAGGTGAATTGCATTTGCAGCGAATAGCGCGGGCACTTAGCAATACAGGTGATGCAGATTACGGACATGCGCCGGATTTTCAGGATTTACGGGCGGCGCGTTCGGTTTTCTTCTCGGATTTCCTCGGTGAAGAAAACGCGGTTTTTGATCCGCTGAAAGCGGCGGCAGAAAGTGCAGGCGTTGGCTGTATCGTGCAAATCTTAGACGAGTCCGAGGAAACATTCCCCTTTGACGGGCGTGTAATTTTTCAAAGCATGGGGGGCGGGGTGAATTTTGAAACCCACCGTGCCAAGGCATTGCGCGAAGAATATCAGGAACGTCTGGCCGCACGCTGTGACGCGTTGGAAAGCTTTGCCCGCAAAACCGGTTGGCGCTATCTAAAGCACCACACGAATGAAAGCCCGAGCGCGGCATTACTGTGGCTATATATGGCCATCGGGGGGCAAGGATGATCGTTGGCCCCGTAGCCTTTTTATTGCCAATGGTACTGCTTGGCCTGCTGGTCTTGCCGATATTATGGTGGTTGCAAAGGGCAACGCCGCCCTCGCCAATTTTGCTGAAATTTCCGGGTGTGCGATTGCTGCTAGGGTTGGTTGACCCTGAAAAAATGCCAGATAAAACACCATGGTGGTTGTTGCTCTTGCGGATTGCCGCGATTGCCGCTGCGATATTTGCCTTTGCTGAACCGATACTGAACCCTGATACCCGCCCCGAAGGTGATGGACCGTTGCTGATCCTAATGGATGGCGGCTGGGCCTCGGCACCGGATTGGGTTGAGCGTATCGCTGAAGTTGAGGCCATGATCGACAAGGCTGCCCGCACCGGCCGCCCGACGGCGTTTGTTTCGCTGGCGCAAATATTACCGCAAGATGATGCGATGCCGTTCAAGGACGCGCGCGATTGGTTGCCGGAAATTCGGGCGTTGGAACCGCAGGCTTGGGCCCCGGATCGTGCAGGTTTTGTCGAATGGTTGACGGCAGGCTCGGAAAATTTTGAAACATACTGGGTGACGGATAATTTGGCGCATCAGGATGATAAGCTTGTGACAATGCTGGAAAGCAAAGGTGCTTTGCGCATAATTGGTACAACAAATGTACCATTGGCATTGCGCCCGCTTGAGGTCAAAGACGGGTTGTTGGTTGCAACAGCCGTTGGGGCCGCAATCGCAACGGATCGTCCTGTTACGGCCACTGTTTATGGCACTACCCCCAATGGCACCCGTGCGAAACTGGCAACCAGTTCGGAAATATTGGCTGCCAACGAAACCCTGCTAGAATTTGAATATGATCTGCCGCTGGAGCTCAGAAACCGCGTGACCCGTGTGGTGTTGGAGGGCGAAAATTCTGCGGCGGCCATTGCACTTGCCGATGACGGATTGCGCCGTCGCAAGGTGGCGTTGGTTGGCGCGGCAACGCAAGAAGGCCCGCAACTTGTGTCGCCTTTACATTTTTTGCGAAATGCCTTGGAGCCGTCGGTGGAATTGATCGAAGGCGACTTGGCCGATATCTTGCTGGCGGCACCTGACGTGATTGTTCTTCCCGATGCAGGCGAATTGTCACGAGGGTCCGTAACACACCTGACCGAATGGATTGAAGCCGGTGGAATGCTTCTGCGTTTCGCGGGCCCGCGCATGGCTGCAAGCGGTGCGGGGCAGTTGGGTGATGATCCATTGCTGCCCGTGCGGCTTCGCGCTGGCGGCCGGACGTTGGGGGGCGCAATGTCATGGACAACGCCGAAACACCTGCAAGCCTTCGCTGATTCAAGCCCATTCTATGGCTTAGCCATTCCCGAAGATGTGCAAGTGACATCCCAAGTTGTGGCGCAGCCCGGGCCGGATTTGGCTGAACGGACTTTGGCCTCGCTAGAGGATAACACGCCGCTGGTAACCGCGCGCGCGCAGGGCAAGGGGCGGGTCGTTTTATTCCATGTTACCGCCAATGCCGAATGGTCCAGCCTGCCGCTTTCGGGGTTGTTTGTGCAAATGCTTGAACGGCTTTCGGTTAGCACAGGTGGGGCGGGCGCAAATGTTGATTTGGCTGGGCGCTCGTGGGTTCCGGAACAGGTTCTGGACGGGTACGGAGTGCTGAATGATGTTGAAAATGTGGTTCCAGTCCTAGGGGAACGCCTAATGGAAGACCCCGTAGGAATTGATGCTGCGCCGGGTATTTATCGCTCGGGTGATATGGCTGTAACGATCAATGTGCTTAAGGCCGAGGATACGCTAGCAGCGCTTGAATTGCCGCTGGGCAATGCGGTTGAAATACTTGGCCAATCGAATGAACAATCGCTGAAACCATGGCTGTTAATGGCAGTTCTTGGATTGTTGATGCTGGATATTTTGGCGACATTGCTAGTTTCGGGGCGTTTGGCAAATATGAGTGCGGTTCGTGCCGCAACGCTGCTATTGGCGGCGACGTTTATGATACCGGCCCCCGATGCGCAGGCGCAGGATGAACTGGCAATCCGCGCTGCAAATGACACGGTTTTGGCCTATGTTATTACGGGTGACCAACGGGTAGACCAGATTTCCGCCGCTGGATTGTCGGGGCTTAGCGAAACGCTGACGTCGCGCACCTCGGTTGAACCTGCTGCACCGATTGGTGTTAATATCGAGACTGACGAGCTAGCATTTTTTCCGTTACTTTACTGGCCTATTAGCGAAACCCAACGCCCCTTGTCCGAGGCGGCGATTTTGCGGTTAAACCAGTATATGGCCAATGGTGGAACGATTCTTTTTGATACACGCGACGCCCATCTTGGCAGTGGTTTTGGGACGGGCACTGCGAATGGTCGGGCTTTGCGGGAACTGGCCGCCAGCCTTGATATCCCGCCGCTGGAACCGATTGCCGAAGATCACGTTCTAACCCGTACTTTCTATCTGCTCCAAGATTTTCCGGGACGCTATGTTGGGCCGGATGTTTGGGTTGAGGTGGCCACGGGTAACGAGGTTGACGGGCAGCCATTCCGAAATTCAAACGACGGTGTGACACCTGTTGTCATCGGAGGTAATGACTGGGCTTCGGCTTGGGCTATTGGTGCAAATGGACGACCGCTTTATCCTGTCGGGCGCGGTTTAGCGGGCGAGCGGCAGCGCGAGTTGGCTAACCGGTTCGGGGTAAACCTTGTGATGTATGTGATGACTGGAAACTATAAATCCGATCAAGTTCACGTGCCCGCATTGTTGGAAAGATTGGGGGAGTAGTGATCAATTCAATTTCATTTGCGCCCCTCGTTCAGTGGCAAATTTTGGCGACGATTTGTGGCGTAGCTGTGGCCCTTCTAATTCTCGCGGCTTGGCTTGGCTTGCGCGGCTGGTCCTTGCGAACCGTGGTTATATTGCTGTTGATTTCTGGGTTGTCCAACCCGTCCTATCGTCAAGAGGATCGCACGCCATTAACCGATATTGTGTTCCTTGTTGTTGACGAAACGGCCAGTCAGGAATTGGGTGAACGCAATGATCAAATCGCGGAAACCTTACCGGACATTCTGGCTGGTTTGGAACGGGATAGCGGGGATCCAATTGAAACTGTGATCGTCACCGTGCGCGACATGCCGGATGACGCGGTCGAGCGTGGAACAATATTGCTTGGTGCGTTGGAACGGGCTGCGGCGGAAATCTCGCCGGACCGGATTGCTGGCGCGATTATTCTTAGCGATGGACGTATCCACGACTTGCGCCCGCTAACCGATTTCCCTGCGCCGGTTCATCTTTTGCAAACCGGAACGCCGCAAGACTGGGATCGGCGGATCGTGTTGGAGAACGGGCCAGCTTATGGGATTGTCGGTGAAACGGTTTCGATAACATTGCGTGTGGAGGACAATGGAGCGGTACCTGCCGCGACCGGTCCTGTGATGATTAAGGCGACAATTGACGGTGGCGAAATACAGCAATTTTCAGTCCAGACCGGTGAATCTGTTACCCTCGAATTGGGGCTGGATCACGCCGGAATTAATCTTTTGCAATTTAGCACGCCCACTATCGATGGTGAACTGACCGACCGGAATAACAGCATAATATTGTCTATCAACGGAGTTCGTGACCGGTTGCGCGTATTGCTTATTTCTGGCGAACCTTACGCCGGCGAGCGGACTTGGCGAAATTTGCTAAAGGCGGATGCCTCGGTGGATTTGGTGCATTTCACCATTCTGCGTTCGCGCGAGAAATCAGGGGTTGGTTCTGTTCCCGCCAGCGAACTTTCGTTGATTGGTTTCCCAACGCGTGAATTGTTTCTTGAAAAAATAGACGACTTTGATTTGATCATTTTTGATCGCTATCGACGGCGCGGTGTGTTGCTGCCATCCTATTTTGCCAATGTGGCACGTTATGTACGTGATGGTGGCGCGGTGCTGGTCGCAGCAGGCCCAGCATATGCTGGGGTTGAAAGTTTGGCGCGGTCATCGTTCCGCGAAGTTTTACCCGCCATGCCAACCGGATTTGTCATCGAGCAGGGGTTTAAGCCGCAAGTGTCCGAAATCGGTCAACGACATCCTGTGACCGCGGGGCTGGAAGATTATGCGCCCCTGCCAACAGCCGAAGATGGCACCCCGGGTTGGGGCCGCTGGTTCCGGCAGATCGACCTATACGTCGATTCTGGCCATGCGGTAATGGAAGGCGCTGACGCCAAGCCGTTGCTGGTATTGGACCGTGTCGATGATGGACGTATTGCCGTTTTGGCGTCAGATCACGCATGGCTCTGGGCGCGCGGATACGAGGGCGGCGGCCCGCAATTGGAATTGCTTCGCCGTTTGGCACATTGGCTGATGAAAGAACCCGAGTTGGAAGAAGAAGTGCTGATCGCCAGCGCCGTGGGGCGCGATGTATCGGTTGAACGCCGTTCATTGGGGGGCATGGCGTCAGCCATTGAATATACCAGCCCATCGGGTGTTACTGGAGCGACGCTGCTTAAGGACGTGTCACCGGGGAAATGGACCGCGTTGTTTGAGGCGTCCGAAAACGGGGTTTATCGTTTGACGGATGGCGCGCTGGAAACTGTTGTGGCGGTGGGTCCTGCCTCGCCGATTGAATTCGAACAACCCATCGGGGCGAGCGCGGATTTACTAGCGCTGGTGAATAGGACCGGTGGCGGTGTTTATGCGCTTTCCGAAATCGGTACACCCAATATCCGCCGCACCCGCGAAGGTCGTATTGCAAAAGGTACGGCGTGGCTTGGCCTGCCAAAACGCGACGCCTACACCGTACAAGATATCCGCCTAACCCCGCTCGCCCCCGGCTGGTTGATCTTGCTGTTGGCAGCGTTGTTTTCGATAATTGCTTGGCGGGTTGAGGGGCGTTAATCCTCCAACAACGCCTCGCGTGATTGCGAATTGAATTCACGTTGATAGAGGACAAACACCGTTGCCAATGTCGCTGCGATCAGGGCAAACGGGCCAAGTAGCCAAGCCAGAGACGCCAGCGCAAAATACATGGTACGCAGACCTCGGTTGAAGCTGCGGGCGGCGTATATGTTCAGTTTGGCGGCTTTGCGGGCGGTGCGTTTGGCGTGCTCGTCGATGATTTTTTCCGGTACGGCAGCCATCACCACGGCGCAATATCCGAACAGGCGGTGCGACCAGACGAATTTCAGGAAGGCACTGGACAGGATCAGGATGACGAGGATTATCTTCGCCTCCCAAACCACGCGCGGGGCGGCTAAGTCGCCAGCAAGATCTGCGGCGACCCCTTGCAAACGGTCTGCTTGGCCAAGCAGGGCGACACAACCACCAAGGGCAATCATCGACGCCGAAGTGAAAAAGCTGGCTCCTTGGCGTAAGGTCGACAAGATTTGGGTGTCGAAGATACGGGGCTCGCGGGTTAACATGACCTCCATCCATTGATAGCGGTAATTTGTGATTAGCGAATGGGTGGAGGGGGCATTCGGGCGATCCGTTTCGATAAACCAGCCCATGAAACCCCATGAAACAAGCAACAGCAGCAAGGCCAGTAAGTCCAAGGCCGAGAATAGTGTGAATATGTCGTAAAGATCATTTTGCATTTCCCGTGTTTAACCTGCGCGGCGGGTGTTGCAAATGCCGAATTTCTGCGGTTATCTCGTTCCATCTATTCCGAGGAGAATATCGTGGAACTGCCAACACCCGATGCCAGCATTCTTTCGCGCAAAAAACAGATAGTTGCGCGTTTGCAATCGGTGCTACCAAATAGCGCTGTGATCCATGATCCGCGCGAAACGAAAGCCTATGAATGTGACGGGCTGGCCGCCTATCGTTGTCCGCCCATGGCTGCGGTGCTGCCGACCAGCACCGAGGAAGTCGCGGCCGTTCTGCGCGTATGTTTCGACGAAGGCGTGCCCGTTGTACCGCGCGGTTCTGGAACCTCGCTGGCGGGCGGTGCTTTGCCAACGGCGGATTCTGTGGTGCTGGGGGTTTCAAAACTGAACAAGGTTTTGGAAACCAATTACGATGACCGGTTTATTCGGGTGCAGTCTGGCCGGACCAACCTGTCGGTGACGGGCGCTGTCGAGGCGCATGATTTCTTTTACGCGCCAGACCCCTCCAGCCAGTTGGCTTGTGCGATTGCTGGAAATATCGCGATGAATTCCGGCGGAGCGCATTGTTTGAAATACGGGGTAACAACGAATAACCTGTTGGGCGTGAAAATGGTGACGATGGAGGGCGAGATCCTCGATATCGGTGGGGCTTACTTGGATGCTGCGGGCTATGATCTGCTGGGGCTGATTTGTGGGTCCGAAGGGCAGTTAGGCGTCGTGACCGAGGCCACATTGCGGATATTGCACAAACCCGAAGGCGCGCGCCCTGTGCTGATTGGGTATGATAGTAACGAGGTTGCGGGGGCGTGTGTCTCCGATATTATCAAGGCGGGCGTGCTGCCGGTGGCCATCGAATTCATGGACCGTCCGGTCATTCGTGCGGCAGAAAAATTTGTCGGCGCCGGCTATCCCGATGTCGAGGCATTGTTGATTGTCGAGGTCGAAGGGTCAGAGGCCGAGATTGCCGAACAACTGGCACTGATCACGGCGATTGCCGCGAAACATAATCCGGCAGAACTGCGCGAAAGCAAAAGTGTTGAGGAATCTGCGGCGATCTGGGCTGGCCGTAAGGCGGCGTTTGGCGCAATGGGGCAGATTAACGATTACATGTGTCTGGATGGAACCATTCCGGTCAGTCAGTTACCGTTCGTTCTGGGGCGGATTACCGAATTGTCTAAGGAATACGGCCTCGATGTCGGGAATGTTTTTCACGCAGGTGACGGGAACATGCATCCGCTGATCCTGTATGATGCCAACAAAGAGGGCGACCTTGAAACCTGCGAGGCGATGGGCGCGGAAATCCTGAAGCTATGTGTCGAGGTTGGCGGTTGTCTGACCGGTGAACACGGCGTCGGGATCGAAAAACGCGACTTGATGGGCGTGCAGTACACCGACGCGGATATTGAGGTGCAGTTGGGGGTCAAGGATGTGTTTGACCCCAAATGGTTGCTAAATCCCGCCAAGGTTTTCCCGCTGAAAAGCACCGAAGATCGGAGGGCCGCATGAAACCCGTCACCGAAGACGAACTTGCCGAAGCGATTGCAACGGCCAAAGGCCCGCTGGAAATTATCGGCGGGGATACCCGTAAAATTGGCCGCGCGGTTGACGGCGAACGGTTGGAAGTTTCCGGCCTGTCAGGCATCACGCTATACGAACCTGGGGCGCTGACGTTGGTTGCGCAAGCCGGGACGCCGGTTGCGGAAATCGAGGCAGCTTTGGCCGCCGAAAATCAACGCTTGCCGTTCGAGCCGATTGATTATCGTCGCTTGCAAGCTACTAGCGGCGAGCCAACAATCGGTGGCGTGGTGGCGACAAATTCGTCAGGTCCTCGGCGTATTCAGGCGGGGGCGTGTCGCGACAGCCTGATCGGCGTGCGCTTTGTTGATGGCAAAGGGAATATCCTGAAAAATGGCGGGCGGGTGATGAAAAATGTCACTGGCTATGATTTGGTGAAACTGATGGCGGGCAGTTACGGGACGCTTGGGGTCTTGACCGAGGTCTCATTTAAGGTGCTGCCTGCCCCCGAAGCTTCGGCAACTGTGGTGGTTGACGGATTGTCAGATGTGGATGCGGTCGCGGCATTGGCTGCGGCTTTGGGGTCGCCATTCGACGTGAACGGGGCTGCCCATGATCCAGCCAGCGGTTTGACTGCGGTGCGGGTCGAAGGGCTGGCGGGTTCAGTGGAATATCGCGCGGCGGAGCTGGTTGAAAAGCTGTCGGGACGCGTGGCAGATTTTGACTGGTCGGCCGTGCGCGATTTGCATGGGTTTGCGGATAAAGCTGGGGATGTTTGGCGGTTCTCGGTCAAGCCCTCGGACGGTCCGGTTTTGGGTGAACGCCTTCGTGAGAAGGGGGCTGAACTGCTTTATGACTGGGGCGGCGGACTGGTTTGGGCCTGTGTGCCATCAGGTGATATGCGGGTGGCGCTGGATGGGATTGAGGGATTTGGATCGTTGGTGCGGGCCTCAGAGCAAACCAAAAACGACCTGTCAGTTTTCCATCCTGAATCTGAGGGGATCGCGTTGTTGAGCAAAGGATTGCGGGCGAAATTTGATCCGCGAAAGATATTGAATACAGGACGGATGGGCTGAGATGCAGACGAATTTTTCCGAAGAACAGCTTAAAGATCCCGGCATTGAACGTGCCAATGAAATCCTGCGGGCCTGTGTGCATTGCGGGTTTTGTACGGCGACTTGTCCGACATATCAAATCCTCGGCGATGAATTGGATAGCCCGCGTGGGCGGATATATCTGATCAAGGATATGCTGGAAAACGAACGAATTCCGGACGCAAAAACCGTTGGGCATATCGATAAATGCCTGTCCTGTTTGGCCTGTATGTCGACTTGCCCGTCGGGCGTGCACTATATGCATCTGGTTGATCATGCGCGAGAATATATCAATGAGCATTACAATCGACCGCTGCCGGATCGCTTGATGCGGTGGGTTTTGGCGCGAATATTACCTTATCCCAACCGCTTTCGATTGGCGATTTTAGGGGCGTGGATCGCCAAGCCATTCGCGGGAATGCTGCCCAAACAAATGCGAGCGATGGTGGAGTTTGCGCCGAAAACCTTGCCTCTTGTCAGTCGCATGGATGACCCGCAAGTTTTTCCCGCTGAAGGGACACGCGTGAAGCGGGTGGCGCTGTTGACGGGGTGCGCGCAAAGGGCGCTCGATACCGATATTAACGAGGCAACTATTCGGCTGCTGACGCGCCACGGTTGCGAAGTCGTGATCGCTAAGGGTATCGGATGTTGCGGGGCGCTGACCCACCATATGGGTAAGACGGGCGAGAGCCACGCGGCGGCGGCTAAAAACATTGCGGCTTGGATGGCTGAGGTGCAGGGCGAGGGTTTAGATGCGGTGGTCATAAACACGTCTGGCTGCGGGACAACGGTGAAGGATTACGGGCATATGTTCCGCAATGACGCGCTGGCGGGCGATGCGGCCAAGGTGTCCGAGTTGGCCAAAGATATTTCCGAGGTGCTGGTTGATCTTGATCTGCAACCGACCGAAAAGCGCGATATTCGGGTGGCCTATCACGCGGCCTGTTCACTGCAACATGGCCAGCAGATTAAACTCCATCCAAAACGACTGCTGGCGCAGACTGGGTTTACTGTGCTTGAACCTGACGACCCGCATTTATGTTGTGGCTCGGCGGGGACGTATAACCTGATGCAGCCCGAGATTTCGATGGAGCTGAAGAAACGCAAAGTTGCTAATCTTGAGGCCACCGAACCGCAAATAATTGCCGCTGGAAATATCGGCTGTATGATGCAGATCGGATCAGGGACGGGGGTGCCGGTGGTGCATACGGTTGAGTTGCTTGATTGGGCGACGGGTGGTCCGAAACCCGCAAAGCTGCTGGACGCCGACCTTTAGCGCGGGGTAGGGTCGCGAAAATCGAGAGAGCAGCCAAATGATCGCCGAATACATCGCAGAGATACAGAAAAATCCCGACTGGATCGGGTATGGAATGCTTGCGATTGTACTGTTGCTGGTGCTGGTGGTGATCCTGCTGGTCTGGCGGCGCAGTGATCAGGTTGTGATTGCCGAGATAGCTAATGATACGTTGCGCGAACGCTTGGATGCACTGGAAAGCGAAGCCGTGGAGGCTGGTCAAATGCTGCAGGATTTGCGCATTCAATCAACCGAATTGCAAGTTAACGAGGCGCGGTTGGAGGAGAGTTTGCGTCAACAACGTGTTGCTAGCGCCGAGAAAATAGAGCTGTTGAATGCAACGGGGGATAAGCTGAAGGGTGAGTTTAAAGCGCTGGCGGCTGAGGTCATGGACACGCATGGCGAAAAATTTCAGAAAACCAACGCGGAGAGATTGCAGCATGTATTGGCCCCTCTCAAAGACCATATTGGTAAGTTCGAATTGGAACTTCGCGGTGTGCATGAAGCTGCGGGTAAAGATCGTGCTGCGCTGAAGGTCGAAATTGAAATGCTAACAAAACGTAGTTTGGAGGTTTCGGAGGAAGCCCATAATCTGACGCAGGCGCTGAAGGCCGACACGCAGAAACAAGGCGCTTGGGGCGAGATGATCCTTGCAACAATTCTGGATCGAAGCGGTTTGCGCGAGGGCGAAGAATATGAAACCCAGCTATCCCAGCGCAATGATGAAGGCGCGATGTTACGCCCCGATGTGGTGGTCAATTTGCCCGGTGGGCGCAAGCTGGTTGTGGATAGCAAGGTTTCGTTAGTTGCTTATGAACGCGCAATGAACGCCGAGGATGATACGGCAAAAGAGACGGCGATGAAGGAACATGTGTTTTCGGTGAAAACCCATATCGACACGCTTTCGGCCAAGAAATATCACCAGCTAGACGATAATTCTGTCGATTATGTCATCATGTTTATGCCAATCGAGAGCGCCTTTTCCGAGGCGGTTCGCGCCAATCCTGATTTGGCGCTATACGCGGTAGAAAAGGATGTAGTGATTGCCTCGCCAACCAATTTGATGGTGGCGTTGAAGACCGTCGAAAACCTGTGGTCCGTCGAGAGGCGCAATAAGAACGCCCTCGAAATCGCTAAGCGGGCGGGACGATTATACGATAAATTCCATGATTTTGTCGGGGATATGGAAAAAATTGGCGCGCAATTGGAAACTGCTCAGAAAACACATGGAACGGCGATGGCGCGGTTGACATCTGGTCGCGGCAACTTGTTAACGCAGGCCGATACATTGAAAAAACTAGGTGCGCGGGCCGCCAAGCAGATTTCGCTGGAGGTCGAGGATGAAGATGGTGATCTAGGGCTTCTGGAATAATTGATTGGTTTTTCAACAATTTCACCATTATATTTCCCACCATGTTTCGTTTGATTCTCATTTTAAGCATTTTTGCGACGGGCGCTTGGGCGCAGGATGACGCGCCGCTGACGAGCATTAACACATTGCAATCAGCCAGTGGTTGGACTGCGGTCGGGCGCGTTAATATGGGAAATACCGGATTTTGTACCGGGACATTGATAGAACCCACATTGGTACTGACAGCTGCACATTGCTTTTATGATCCTGATACTGGCGCGTGGAACGGTGATGAGGTGGAGTTCCTCGCGGGGCTACGTAACGGTGTCGCTGTTGCAAGGCGCAAGGCATTACGGGTGATGATTGACAGCCATTACCAGTTCAACGACCCCGATTGGCGGCGGCAAATGGGTTATGATCTGGCGTTGATCGAATTAGAACGCCCTATTACGCAATTGGATATAACACCCTTCGAGGTGTTTCGCCGCCCGCGTTCCGGTGATCCAGTTGCCGTGGTTTCTTATGCGGCAGGACGCGCGCGTTCACCCTCGATCCAAGAGCCCTGTTTTGTGATGGAGCGTTCCGGTAGCAACTTGATGTTGACTTGCGATATTGATCACGGAGCTTCGGGCGCGCCGGTGCTAGTTTTGTCAGACGGGCGGCACAAGGTGGTGTCGGTTATTACTGCGATGACGGAAATTCAGGGTCAGAAAGTCGCGATTTCTGTAACGCTTGGGTCCGCACTGGATGTGCTTCGAATTCAGCTTGCGCAAACGGTCGTGGAAGCGCATCGAATTGGTAACTTTGATCGCTCACTAGCGGAGCAACTTGGGCGGCGCACCGATACTCTCGATGACCGGTTTATCGCGGCTCCTTCCGACTGACCTTGAACCGGCACACCCTGCTCCCCACATATTATTCAACGGATGCAGATGCACCGGCAATGGTTCCGTCCATGTTGGAGGGCCAAACCGTATCGCTTTTAGGAGGATGCAACTATGCGAACTTATGATTTATCACCACTATACCGCTCGACTGTCGGGTTTGACCGTCTGGCGAATATTATGGAAAATGTGTTGAGCACAGACAATAACCAGAACACCTACCCGCCCTATAACATCGTGAAAACCGATGATAATGCTTATCGAATTACGTTGGCTGTTGCGGGTTTTACCGAAGATGATTTGAATATCGAGGCACGCGATGGCTATTTGATTGTGTCGGGCAAGAAAGTGCCGGATGACAAGAAAACCGAATATTTACACCAAGGCATTGCAAACCGCTCCTTTGAACGTCGGTTCCAGATGGCAGACCATGTGCGGGCGGTTAGCGCCAGTTCCGAAAACGGATTACTGCATGTTGATTTGGTCCGTGAAATCCCCGAGGCGCTAAAGCCGCGCAAGATCGAGATTAAGTCGGCGGACAATATTCAGGTAGCGTTGGACGCTTAGGCGGATCATCGCGTAATAAATGTAAAACGGCGCTTCAAGCAGTGCTTGGAACGCCGTTTTTGCTTGACGCTTTGCCTAAGTTTGATGATCACTGACGATGGAACTGTTTGGGGAATGTCGGATGAAACGTTTAGTATTGGCCATTATCGTTAGCATTGGTTGGGGTGGATTTGCGTCAGCACAAGATGGTGGCACGGTGATGGTACAGGCGCTATCCTCTGGATGCTTAACCAAGCTAAATTCCGGTGAATTTTCCGAGGGTTCGTTGGAACGTGGGGCGCAAAATGTTGAAGCCGCATTGTTGAACGGCAAGCAAGGCCGAATTTGGCGAACCAGTGATCCGCGTGTTGTTATCGTGGATTTTGAATCCGCGACGGCCTGTGATGTCATGGGATTACAAATTGACGTAGTCGAGTTTCGGGATGCATTGGCGGCTTGGCGAGGAATTGAAGGGGCGGCATTCACCGTAAGCGGCGATCCAATGTTGTCGGAAACTGACCCTGACGGCGTGTACTTCGTTCGGAAAACTGACGATGATCAATATCTTCAAATTACGATCACCAGCAACCCGGGCCATAACTTTATTGGCATCGTAACCACACGTGTCAAAGAATCATTTGAGGCCCGTGATGTGCTCGGTGAAGAAGAATAGGCGAAATCCGGCCCCTTTTTATATCAAGGGGTTGGCGGCAGGTAATCCTCTGTTAACGTGTAGTGAAATTCATTAGGGGGTCGCAATGCTGAAACGTCTCAACTCAATTCTTGTTACCGCAACATTGGTCGCTTTACCGGTTAGCGTGATGGCCGAAGATCTGGCGCTGGTTATCACAAATGGCAATTATCCAAGTGGCGTGAGCAGCCGCGCTGTCAGTCGCCAGCACAGTGATCTGACCGACGCTTATGCAGCTCAAGGATACGAAGTTATTGACGGGCGAAACATGGATGCTGACGCCATGCGCGACGCCCTTGAAAGCTTTATCGATCGTGTTGACGGCAAAGACCGGATTATCGTGCATTTTTCGGGTCGCGCAGTGCATTTGAATGATGCCGCTTGGCTGTTGCCGATTGACGTAACACCGGATTCTTTGTTGGGGGTGGATTATGATGCGCCATCCCTTGACGTGATTTTAGAAGTTTTGGGCCAGCGCCCCGGACGTGGCATGTTGTTTTTTGGTGAATATGATGCGGGCCGTGTAGCCGCCCCACTTGACGCCAGCGTTGGCGATGTGACCGTCCCGCAAGGCGTTTTGTTTGTGCATGGGCCGCAGGGTGAATTGACGGATGTGGTTATTGATGAATTGCTGCAAAGCGATGCGTCTATTGCAACGGTCCTAGATCGCGAAGGCGGCGGGCTGATAATCGAAGGTTTTGCATCGCCTGACATTTCGATGAATGGTTCGGGTGGGGCTACTACTCCTGTTCCTTCAGATTGGGCGAATTTGCTGGCGGAACAAGCGTTATGGGCCGTGGCTGATCGCAGTGGATCACAGGATGATTTGCAGGCATATATTGATCGTTTCCCGAACGGTGTGTTCGCACAGGCAGCGCGTGCGCGCCTTGAGGCATTGGATGTACCTGATCCTGACGAGGTCGAGAATGCCTTGCGTCTTAGTCGGACATCGAAGCGTTCCATCCAGACGAATCTGACATTACTTGGCTATGATACGCGCGGGATTGATGGCGTGTTCGGGCGTGGGTCGCGCGCTGCGATTTCTGCATGGCAACGCAGCGAAGGGCATGAAACCACTGGGTACATGAACGCGGCCCAAGTGTCGGAATTACAAGAATTGGCGGATACAAAACGTGCGATAAATGCACGAGATGATCGTCGGTACTGGAACGCCACCGGAAATTCGGGCAAGAAAGATGATCTAGAATTATATCTGGAACGCTATCCCGCTGGCGGTATTTATACTGAGGAGGCCAAGGCCTCGCTGGCGGTGATCGTCGCCGAAGAACGCCGTGCTGCTGATCAAGATGCGTGGAACTTTGCGGTTGGATTGAACAGTCAACAAAGCTACCGAGATTATTTGCGTGAGTACCCACGAGGCACTTATGCAGATGTTGCGCGCCGGCGACTGGACGAATTTGAACCAACACCCGAAGAGCCAACCGATACTGGTGCAACAAATGTTGCACGCGAGACCGAGCAGCGTTTGAACCTGAACAAAGCTACCCGTCTGCTAGTTGAGGGGCGCTTGCGCGGTCTAGGGTTCCAGCCTGGAAACGTGGACGGTAATTTCAATCGACGGACGCGCGGCGCAATTCGCCAATATCAACGTAGCAAGAATATGCCCGCGACTGGATTTTTGAACACAGTGACGTTGCAGGGGATATTGCTCGGCTAGGGCTAGGCTTGCAGGATTGGCCAAAGCGAGGCGACGAGCAGCAGCGCCATTGTGATATTGAATATCCGCAGGTTGCGGGTATTCGACAGGATTTTGCGAAAGTTTTGGCTAAGGATCGCCCAGAATGAAATCGTTGGAAAGTTAACACAACCGAAAATCACCGATACCATCAGCGTTGATTTGAAATCGCCCGTTGGAGAATAAACGGTTAACGCCGTGGTCGCCATCGCCCATGCTTTCGGATTGACCCATTGAAAAGCCGCAGCCTGTAAGATGTTCAATGGCTTCGCCCCCTCACCTTTGGATTTGGGTGCTGAGGCATTGGCGATTTTCCATGCCAGCCATAGCATATAGACCACGCTGGCAACTTTCAGGGCTTGGTGGACTAGCGGATATGTTTCCAATAGTTGTACCAATCCCATGCCAAGAATGATCGACATAATCACAAACCCCGTCGATATGCCGATCATGTGCGGCAGGGATCGCAGCACACCAATATTTACTCCCGAAGCCATAAGCATCAGGTTGTTTGGCCCGGGCGTGACAGAGCTGACGAAAGCGAAGACGATAAGGGCGGCAGCAAATTCATAAGTCATTTTGCAACAATAGACGCATTCAACGCAAAATTAGTTGTGAATGCATCGCATATACGGCATGTTTAGCAACATATGGCTAATATTGATCAAATAAACTCGCATATATTGCGAGAGCTTTCGGCGAACGGGCGGCTGACCAATATTGAATTGGCAGATCGCGTGGGCTTGTCACCCTCGGCCTGTTTGCGGCGTGTGCAGGAATTGGAACGCAGCGGCGTTATCACCGGATATAGTGCGCGTCTGAACCCTGTAGCGATGGGGCGCGGGTTCGTGGCCTATATTTTTGTCGGCCTGTCCTCACATGGGCAAGGCGGATATGGATGTTTTTGAGAAGGCAATCATCAGTTCCCCGCAAGTGCGCGAATGCCACAACATCACTGGCAATGCCGAATATATGCTACGGATCGAAGCCGAGGATCTGGCGGCCTATAAGAAATTCCACACAGATTTTCTGGGGGCGCTGCCGAATGTGGTTTCGCTAACGACCCATGTGGTGATGGATTCGCCCAAATGTGAGCCGAATTAAGCACAAAAAAACCGCGACTAAGCGCGGTTCCTTCTATCACAATGTCGTAAAGGCTTAACCTTGACGTGCCTTGAAACGTGGCTGTGTTTTGTTGATCACATAGACACGACCCTTGCGGCGAACAACACGGCAATCGCGGTGACGCGCCTTAAGGGAGCGAAGCGAATTTTTGACTTTCATAG
>CAZYMT010000039.1:0-19930 GCA_964649035.1 uncultured Rhodobacterales bacterium | reverse complement strand
CCCCAGCCCAATCCGAAGACGGCGGAACCGACAACTAGGCGGGGTGTGATTTGACGACCCGTTGGTAAGGAAAAGCTATCCTCAAACAGGGGTTTTTTCTGTTTGCCGAGCACCAGCCGATATCCGATAGCTGTGGTCACGAGGGCGGCGATCATTACCAGACCCAGACTTGGGTCCCAGTTTCCGGCTACGTCAAAGAAGTTCAGGACTTTGGCGGGGTTGGCCATGCCTGATAGCGCAATTCCAAGACCGAACACGGACCCGACTAGAACTGCTGATATATGTTTCTTCATAATCCTACCTCCAACACATGACGTACGACAAAAACGGTTAAGAATGTGCTAGCCATAAAGGTCAGCGTTGCGACGATTGATCGGGGCGAAAGGCGCGCCATTCCGCAGACTCCGTGCCCACTTGTGCAGCCGGAACCAAAGAAGACACCAACACCGACGATAAAACCGCTGATCGCTAGTATCGGCATAGATACAGAAACGGCGAACGGTATGGTTCCGCCCGCAAAAACGAAAATTGCGGGGGTTACAATCGCACCGCCAAGAAATGCTAGTCGCAATTTCCAATCACTGGCAACCGGGGGTAATATGCCACCCAGAATTCCGGTCATGCCCGCAATTTTGGAATAGAATGCCATATACAAGATTGACGCAACGCCGATCAGGCCACCCCCTATTAGGGACAGTACGGGCGTAAATTCAGTTATCATTTTGTTATACTTTGCAGGTTTTCATGCCGAATAGGCGGTAGATCGGGCAAAAGCGCAGGAAACCCGTCGCAATCAAGATTAGGCCGACAATTGGAGCGCCCCAGGCAAATACAGCGCCGTCCCAAATCGCAGCATTTGATACGAAAGGAAGTGCCACAAGAATGGCCCCGACAATTATACGGATAGCACGATCCCATTGACCAACATTTGTTAGTTTTGACATTCTCAACTCCAAGATTGAATTTCTGTTCTGGATGATATATATAGGTAATTATGAATATACAAGATGGAGAATATAAATAATGTTGGATGTAATGGAGCTGGAACCGAATTTGGGCGACGCGGCTCATCTGATGCAGATGTTAGGCCACCCTATTCGTTTGAAAATATTGTGTATTTTAGTGGATGGGGAGCAAAGTGTTCAAAGCCTTGCAGATAGAGTTAAACTGTCTCAACCCGCAACTTCGCACCACCTAAAACAGTTGAGAGAGGCTAATTTGCTGCAAACACGGCGTGATGCGCAGACAATTAACTATGCCCTAAAAGGGGAAGAAGTGATTTCAGTGCTTGAGGTGCTCTACAAGCTATATTGCAGCAAAGAGTGTTGATTTGACTCCGGTATTAACTGGCAAAGTTATCTAAGATCGGCTTACCGGCCATTGGCCTTGCGCCAATCGGCAAACAGTTCCAAATTGGTTTCGTCGGTTGCGGGATATAGGCCAATGATGGTGTGGCCTGCTTTCACCCGTTCAACGACAAAATCCTCATAAGCTGTCATTTCCACGGCCTCGTCAGCGATTTTATCAGCAATCTCGGCGGGGATGATAATGACGCTATCATCGTCGCCAACCACCACGTCATTCGGGAATACCGCGACGTCGCCGCACCCTATCGGCCCATTGGCCTCGATCGCCTCGTGCAGGGTCAGGTTTGTTGGGCTGGAGGGGCGGGTGTGGTACGCCGGAATGTCCAGTTCACCAATCACCATTGAATCGCGAAACCCTCCATCGGTTACGACCCCTGCACCGCCCCGAACCATCAAGCGGGTGATCAGAATGTCGCCAGCAGATGCGGCGCGGGCGTCTTTGCGGCTGTCCATGACCATGACGTGACCTGCTGGACAATTTTCCATCGCTATGCGTTGCGGGTGTTCAGGATTACGGAATGATGTCAGTTGGTTACGGTCTTCGCGGGCGGGCATGTAACGCAGCGTATAGGCGGGGCCAACCATGTTTTTGCCCTTGCGGGCGATGGGATGTACGTCTTGGATAACCTGATTGCGCAGGCCACGTTTGAACAGCGCTGTGGCCAGCGTTGCAACAGAAACATTTGTCAGTTTTTCGCGGGTATCGGGGTTCATTATTGTCTCCGTCAATTAATTTCAGGTTCGGGGGTTGGGCCGCCGAATTCCGTGCGCAAGAAGTCGAAATCGCAGCCCTTATCGGCTTGCTCAATATGCTTGGAAAACAGGTATCCGTAGCCGCGTTCGTATTTTGGTTCAGGCGCAACCCATGCGGCACGACGGCGTTCTAATTCTTCGTCACTGACCAGCATATTCAACGAACGGTTCGGAATGTCGAGTTCAACGATATCGCCATCCTCCAACAATGCCAGCGGTCCGCCGATGAAGGATTCTGGGGCGACATGCAACACACATGCCCCGAAAGAAGTCCCCGACATCCGCGCATCCGACAGGCGCACCATGTCACGATAGCCGTTTTTCAGCAGCGCTTTAGGCATCGGGATCATCCCCCATTCCGGCATTCCGGGGCCACCTTGTGGTCCAGCATTTCGCAACACCAAAACGGTATCAGGCGTGATTGGATAGTCGAGGTCATCGATGATGGTTTTCATCTCGGCGTAAGAATTGGCAATCAAGGCCGGACCGGAATGTTTGTGGAATTTTGGATCACAGGCAGCGGGTTTGATAACTGCGCCGTCAGGGGCAAGGTTGCCTTTCAGCACCGCAAGCGAGCCTTCGTGATAGACAGGGTTCGAAAGCGGACGGATCACGTCGTCATTATAAACAACCGCACCCTCCAACCCTTCACCCAGCGTTTTTCCGGTGACGGTGATAGCCGATAAATCCAGCTTGTCTTCAAGCTGCGTCATCAGCGCCCGCAAGCCTCCCGCATAGAAGAAATCCTCCATCAGGTAATCTTTGCCTGACGGGCGAACATTGGCGATCACAGGGGTTGTGCGGCCAATTCGATCAAGATCATCCAGTTCCAACGGCACTCCAGCGCGGCGCGCCATGGCAATTAGATGGATGATTGCGTTGGTCGAACAGCCAGTGGCCATCGCCACGGTCACCGCGTTTTCGGTCGAGGCTGGCGTGATGATTTTATCGGGCGTCAGATCCTCCCAAACCATATCAACAATGCGTCGCCCGCAAGATGCGCTCATGCGTTGGTGGTTGGCGTCTGCCGCCGGAATCGACGATGCACCGGGCAATGTCAGGCCAAAACCTTCGGCAATTGCGGTCATGGTGCTGGCAGTGCCCATCGTCATGCAATGGCCGTAAGAACGGGCGATACCGCCCTCAATCCCGACCCATTCATCTTTGCTTATATTCCCTGCCCGACGTTCATCCCAATATTTGAAACCGTCCGTACCAGAACCCAGTGTTTTACCGGCGTAATTGCCGCGCAGCATCGGGCCAGCTGGCAAGTATATGAACGGAATACCCATCGAAACCGCACCCATGATCAAGGCTGGTGTGGTCTTGTCGCAACCGCCCATTAGCACCGCGCCATCAATGGGATGGGCGCGCAACAGCTCCTCGGTCTCCATCGCTAGCATGTTGCGGTACAACATACTGGTGGGTTTCAGGAAGTTTTCTGACAAGGAAAGTGCAGGCAATTCCATCGGCATACCACCCGACTGCAAAATACCGCGTTTCACCCATTCGACACGGTCTTTGAAATGCATGTGGCAAGGCTGGGCATCGGACCAAGTGTTGAGGATCGCGATGATCGGCTTGCCCTCCCAATCCTCGGGGCCATACCCCATTTGCATGGTCCTTGAGCGATGCCCGAAGGAACGCAGGTCGTCCGGGACCATCCAGCGGGCCGAGCGTAGGTCTTTGTATTCTTTAGTCATATCAATTCTTTCACGAAATGGAGGCAGAAAGCGCGAACATCACAAAAATCACGAAGCCGGCAAAAGCAACGCCAGCGATCCATGGCCAAAACCCGTATTCATCAACGTCTTTATGGGAGTCTCGTTCCATCATTTTGTCAGTCTCCTTAACCTAGTATTTCGGGTAGCCACAGGGCGATTTGCGGGAAGAAAATGACCAATACCAGCCCGACAATTTGCAGGCCGATAAAGGGCAGAACGGATAGAAATATCTCTTGCAGGGTTACGTCTTTGGGGGCAACCGATTTCAGCCAGAAACAGGCAGGACCAAAGGGCGGGGACAGGAAATATATCTGGATATTCATCACAAACAGGATGCCAAACCAGACCTTGGCCTGATCGGCAGTCATACCTAATTCGGGGGCCAATGTCATGACGACGGGCGCGAACACTGGCACAGTGATGAACACAATCGCAATCCATTCCATAAAGGTGCCGAGGATCAGCAAGATCAACATCATCACCAGAATGGTTCCCATCGCGGATAGGCCCAAATCTAGGATCAAGCCGCGCATGAAATCACCGCCACCAACCAGATTGAAAATCCCGACAAATGACACTGCGCCCATCACCAGCCAGATGATTGTACCGACGGTGGTCATGGACCCCATCATGGCGATGCTCAGGACTTCCCATTTAAATTTGTTGCGTATCGCGGCGATGATGACTGAGCCGATACAGCCAACCGCCGCGGCCTCGGTAACGCTGGCGATGCCGCCATAGATTGATCCCATTACGGACGCGATCAGCAAGATACACAGGATTACTGCGATGACGCGTTCGCGCGAAAGTTTGCGGGATTCACCGTTCATTTCAGCCACTTCCGCCGCCGTTGGGGCCATGGAGTGGTTAAGGTTCACGCGGATCAAAACATATATGGCATAGAATACCGCCAGCATGATGCCGGGGGTGGCACCCGCCATGAACAAATCGCCAATACCAACCTCGGCCGACAGGCCATAGACGATCATGATGATTGATGGCGGGATCAAGGTTGCCAACGATCCGGATGCGCAGATCAATCCGATCGACAGTTTGCGATCATAACCAAGGCGGAATAATTGTGGCAGGGCGACGAGGCCAAGCATAACGATTTCCCCGCCCATCACACCAGACATGGCGGCGAGGATGACGGATACGACAACCGTTTGTACCGCGACGCCACCGCGCAGGTTTCCGGCGAAAATGGACATGGCGTCAAATAGGTCCTCGGCGATACCCGCGCGCTCAAGGATGGAAGCCATGAGGACAAAGAACGGAACCGCTACGAGGGTGTAATGTTCCAGCAGGCCAGCGGCGTTTGACGACACCAGAAACAACCCGCGTGGCCCGAAAAAGGTGATAGCCATGATGATCGAAACGACCAGCGTTACGACACCGAGAGGCATGCCCGTCATCATTAACGCGATCAGCAAGACCACCATGATAATGGAAATGAACCCCAAATCGTAGGAACGCATATTCAGCGCTTTGCTTGGGTCCAGCGATTTGCCGATGCTGCTGAAATAGTCGCTGATCGTGGCGAAAATGCTTTCATCGCCAAAAACCTGACCAAGCAACGCAGCCGAGAAATAGATAACCATCGCTGCCGCCAGACCTTTGACGATCCAACGAGCCGCATTGGAGCGCACATGACGATGCAAATTGGTCATAAGTTGCGCAAGATACAGGAATGCGCCAAGCATCAGCACCGTTTTCAACATCATTGGTAAAGGCGAGTTAAACGCGCTACCGGATCTTTCGACGCTGCTAATCGAAGTATACGCGCGCAAAGTTGCGTCCGTTAGCAATAGGTAAAGTGCGGCAACGCCGACCACCATCGCCATTAAATCCAGCCACCAACGCGCGTTGTCCGAAGCAATCGAATGGAAAACCGTGATGCCAATGTGGCGTTCTTTCAGGGTGATATAACCGGATGAGAGCATCCATGATGTAGCGCAAAGGACCATCACCACTTCGAACGCCCAATAGGTTGGTGCGTTGAAAACGTAGCGGGCGACCACCTCCCACAAAGTTGCGATAGCGGCCGCAAAATATAAGGTCGAGACCATAATCCCGACGATATGGCTAACATGGTCAACGGGGGTGTAATCGGCGCGCGATAGTCCCGTTTCTTGGTCATGCGGCGTTTGCGACGCAATTTCTGGATCAGTGGTCATAAAATTTCCTGAGAACATCTGGTCGCTTGGAGACAAGCAACGGAATCAATAATGAGAACGCCAACGCGGGCCAGCGTTCCCTAAGTGAAGTTTACAGCAAACCTGCTTCGCGCATGAATGCCAGATGCGTTTCATAGACTTCGGCGGCAAGGTCAGACCCGGCGGCAAAATCTTCCCATGCTTCAACAGCAATGGCACGGAAAGCATCACGTTCTTCTTGGGGCCAATCGATAATTTCGATCTCACCAGCGGCGCGATCACGGGCAACCAATTGGCGATCCACCAGATCGACTGCGCGACGCATGTCATTATACGCTGCTACATACCAGATTTCGAGCGACACTTGCTCTGCTTCGCTTAGCGAATCCCAAACTTCCTGCCCGACCGTGAATTGTAGGATTGGCGTCGAATGAATCCCCGGAAAGATCGGAAATTTCGCGATTTTATGCATGCCATTCGCATCATTATTCGCGTAGGCCGAGTTATCCGCCGCATCGATAACACCTTTTTCAAGCGCACCATATGTTTCAGAACCAGGCAGCGACACAGGGGCAGCACCAGCACGACGGAACACATCCGCGGCCAGACCTTCAGGCGAACGGATTTTTAGGCCCTCAAGATCGGCAACACCACGAATTGGTACAGTGGACACAAACGCTTCACGCGCATAAGCGCCACAACCTATAACGTGGACACCGTCATAATGCGCATCATACAGTTTTTGCAGCATCTCCTTGCCACCGCCAGTTGCACAGAATGCCTGAATTTGATCGGCGCTGTCATAACCCGCAATCAAATCACCCATCAACGCAAATGCCGGGTCTTTGCCCGAGAAATAGTTGATTGAAGTCATGTCACCATCAAGGATGCCGATGGCCACGGCCTCGGGGGTTTCACGACGTGGAACCACGGATTCGATAGGCAGCAATTCGATGCCCAACGTGCCGCCAGTCATGGCCTCAAGCTTCGGTGCCCAGTTATCCATAAGGTAACCAAGCGTAAAGTGGCTGGCATTTGCACTAGTCTGAATTTTTAGAACTCGGTCTGCGGCAAGCGATCCATTGGCAACGATTCCCATTGTTGCCGCCAGTGTCAGTGCCTTTATGGTATTGATTTTCATTGTATCCTCCCAGAGTACATTTTTGTTTTGGCGTCCGTCGTGAGCCCACAATTTTAACCAATATTAAATTGATATATTAAAATATCAGTTGGCGCAATACTTTTCAAACCTAGTCATGTAGATGAAATTCTGTCAAAAGAGTACGAAGTTGGAGGATATCACGTGGAAATAAATATATCGGAACTGACGGGCAGTCTGAGTTTAGACAGCGGCGATGATTACATCCCTGCCTCGGCGCGAGTATATGATAACTTGCGCAAACGGATCATCAGTTTCGATTTGCCGCCGGAGACAACGCTGTCACGGGCGGATTTGGCCAAGGAATATAGCGTCAGTAACACACCGATACGCGAGGCAATGTTGCGCCTTGAGCAAGACGGGTTGGTTAAGACATTTCCGCAATCCAAAACCGTTGTCACAAAGATAGATATCCCCAAGCTGAATGAAATTCACTTTCTGCGTATCTCTGTAGAATGCGAAACCGTACGCCGTGCTGCAGAGGCGCAGGATCCCAAATTGGTTGCCAAATTACGGGCAATTATCCGTATGCAGCAAGCCTTGAGTATCGACGATGCAGAAATCGGCATGTTTAATGAGTTGGACGAGGCGTTTCACCAAACTCTAATTGTTTCAGTTGGGCAGTTGGGCTTGTACCGTTTGATCCAGTCGAAATCTGGACATCTTGCGCGCGCCCGTCGGTTGGACTTGTCGCGTGGGGACAAGGCCACCAATATTGTCGGTGCGCATGGGAAAATTGTTGATGCAATCGAAGCCGGTGATGCAATCGCTGCGCAGGCCGCCATGCGGCGGCATTTAACAGGAACCGTGGCGCATATTGAAAGCCTAAAGGCCGAGAACCCGAATTACTTTCAGATGAGTTGATCGCTGATCCGGCGGGGCTTTACCCTTTCCACGGTCTCGCTAATACAGCCTCCTCAATCACATCGACGCCCCAGCCTGGGCGGTCGGGAATAATCATTTGCCCGTCTTTGATCACCGTTTCATGGCTAAAAAATTCCGTGCGCCATGGTATATCGTCGACTTCATATTCCATAATTTTCAGGTTGGGGATCACGGCCGCAAAATGTCCGCTAATGTGATCCGCCAGACATCCATAGAAGTTATGTGGGGCGACGTTCAGTTCATAAGTTTCGGCCATGCTGGCGATTTTGTAGCTTTCGAGAAACCCGTTCCAAATGACGTCAACCACCGCCGTATCGTACACATATTTTTCAAAATACGGACGGAACCCACGCCGCCCAATAATAGATTCCCCGCCGGCAAGCGGTACAGTTGTTTGATTTTGCAGACTTTGCATTGTGCCGGGGTCGTAAATGTCCAGTTCAGCCCAGAATAAATCCCATTTTTCCAACCGTCGCAAAAGTTGCTTGAACCCCTCGCGTTTGAAATTAAAATTCAGGTCAACCATTAGGCCGAGATCATCGCCGGCGCCTTTGCGAATTGCCTCCAATTGTCGTTCCAATGCAGCAAACATTTCTGGATCGGGATTTAGCGCCGGAAACCCGTTACCAACCCCGTGCCCTGGCGATTTTGGAATAAACCGATTGCCGTCATGCAGGAAAATATTCATCTTAACGGCGGAAAATCCACGTTCTTTCGCCTCAACTGCAAGTTCTGAAATTTGCTCGTAACTGCGGATCTCTGGCAGGTTACATAGGTCAGGATTATGTATTCTGGGGCCACAAAAGTGGGTCCAATAGACGGGGACCGTATCGCGAACCTTGCCACCAAACATCGCATGAACAGGGACCCCTGCGGCCTTGGCTGCAATGTCGAGCAGTGCATTGCTGATTGCCGCGCGTGCGTGGGCGGCGATGCCGTTCCAAACGGGAATGGTTTTAGTATAGGCAATTGCCATTGCCCATTCGACCCTATCGGCTTGCTGACCAATTAACAGCGTTGCGAGCCGTTCAATTGCGCAGCGCGTTCCCGCGTTCCCGACCGCCTCGGTATATTCGGACCACCCGATAATACCGGATTCTGTGGTGACTTTTACGAAGGACAAAGGGCGGTTGCCGCCGTCTGCTTGCAGGGTTTCGATTGAACGTATTTTCATTTTCACCATTCCGGTCAGAGCTGCCCGAAGTTAGCGTTGAAAAGAACGAAAAGACAAGTGCTCGCACGCAACCTAAGCGACCGCAGCGTTATATTTGCCTCTACATCCTAAGGTTTGGCAAAATTAACCATTCCTTAAGAAACTGTAACATTTTTCTTGCATACGCATTCAATCGTGGGTATGAATACGTATGCAAAACGGATGAACCTTCATCAAGTCAACAATATTAAGGGGATAGAGCGATGATTCTTTACATGTCACGCGAATATTATTGAGAGAAAAGTCATCCACCCAAAGATAACCTCTTTATAGGACACCCTCAAAATGACCAAACAGCTTGAAATCCGTGATATCGCTGCCTCCATCCTTAGCACTGCTTCAATTGTTCATCAGAACGACTCTGCGGAGGTTCTTATTGATCGATCTCTTCAACAGCCCGAGATTCATCGAACTTCGGGGGGTGTTTTGTCGGCGACGACGGGGGCTATTACTGGGCGTTCGGCCAAGGACAAGTTTATTGTCGAAGATCCCTTAACGGCCAGCACGGTTTGGTGGGATAATACCGGCAAGATGTCGGGCGACAATTTTGATATTCTGCTGTTCGACATGCTTGCAGAATTCACTGGAAAACAGGTTTTCCGTCAGCAATTGCAGGCTGGCGCGGTTGCGGCCAGCGGGTATAGTGTCGAGGTTTTTTCGACTAGCGCTTGGCATTCCCTGTTTATCCAGAACATGCTGATCGCCCCTGATCTGAATAATTTTGACGGTGAGATTTGTATCATTCACCTGCCGGAGTTCGAGGCTGATCCAGCGCGCCACGGCACCAAAAGCAAGACCTGTATTGCGCTAGATTTTAGCCGCAAGATTGTGCTGATTTGCGGCACAGCTTACGCTGGCGAGATTAAGAAATCGGTGTTCTCTATGTTCAATTTCCATGCGCCGGATCAGGATATATTGCCAATGCATTGCTCGGCAAATGTTGGGAAAAACGGGGATACCGCGCTGTTCTTCGGACTTTCGGGGACCGGGAAAACCACACTCTCGACGGATGCCGAGCGCGCATTAGTGGGGGATGACGAACATGGTTGGAGCGCCGACGGTATTTTCAATCTTGAGGGCGGCTGTTACGCCAAAGCGATTGATCTAACCTTCAAAGCCGAGCCGGAAATCTTCACGGCAGCGCAACATCCAAGCGCGGTTCTGGAAAATGTCGTTCTGGATCCAAACACCAATGAACCGGATTACGCCGATACCAGTCTGACCGAAAACACCAGAATATCCTATCCACTGGCGGCCATTCCAAATCGCGTTGGGTCTGGAATTGCCTCAACACCTAAAAACGTGGTGCTGCTAACGGCCGATGCGTTCGGGGTTTTGCCACCCATTGCGCGGCTAACCCGCGAGCAGGCGATTTACTATTTCCTATCCGGTTACACCGCCAAAGTTGCTGGGACCGAGGCCGGGATTACGGAACCGCAGGCAACCTTCTCGGCTTGTTTTGGCGCGCCGTTTATGGCCCGCTTCCCGTCTGATTACGGTGATCTTCTGGCTAAGCGTTTGCAGGAATCTGGTGCGCAATGCTGGTTGTTGAATACCGGATGGACCGGTGGACCTTATGGCGTTGGAAAACGGATGCCGTTGGCCAGCACGCGACGCATGCTTGATGCGGCTTTGGCCGGAGAATTGGACAATGGCGAATTCCGCAAAGACGAGGTTTTCAACCTGGAAGTCCCATTAGATATCGCCGGTGTAGACGCCAAGATATTGCAGCCTGAACAAACATGGTCTGATCCTGCCGCGTATAAAAAGCAGGCGCAAATGTTGGCAAAATTATTTGACAAAAACTATGCCAAATTGGTTCCAACGTCCCATGATGACGCAGAAATCGCCCTCCCGCGTATGACTGCGTAATTGCGGGGGCGGGCTTTATTACGTCCGCCCCATCCCAAAATATTTAACGAATAAAGGAGAACCCCATGGCCCTTATATCCCTTAGACAACTACTCGATCACGCTGGCGAATACGGCTATGGCATGCCCGCCTTTAACATCACCAATCTGGAAACTTTGCAGGCGGTGATGCAAGCGGCCGATAGAACCAACAGCCCGGTTTTGGTGCAGGCCAGCCGTTCGGCCCGCGGGTATATTGACGATGTATTTATCAAACATATGTTTGCCGCCGCCATTGAACGTTACCCGCATTTGCCGGTCTGCGTGCATCTTGATCACGGCAACGAGCTGTCGACCTGCATGTCGGCGATCAATCTTGGCTTTAGTTCGGTGATGATGGACGGATCACTTATGGCTGACGCCAAAACTCCGTCTGATTACGCCTATAACGCCCAGAAAACCGCGAGGGTGGTTGAACGCGCCCATGCGCTCGGGGTGTCTGTCGAAGGGGAAATTGGCATTCTGGGTTCGCTGGAAACTGGCGAGGGTGAGAAGGAAGACGGGCATGGTTTTGAGGGTAAGCTCAGCAATGACCAATTGTTAACTGATCCCGAGGAGGCCGTGCGTTTTGTCAAAGACACCAATGTTGACGCGCTGGCTGTGGCGGTTGGCACCTCGCACGGGGCGTATAAATTCTCGCGCCGCCCATCGGGCGACATTTTGGCGATGGATTTGATTGACGAGATCCACAAATTGCTGCCTGATACACATCTGGTGATGCACGGAGCCTCCAATGTTCCGCAAGAATTGCAGGACCTGATAAACGAAAACGGTGGTGATATTCCCGCGACATTCGGCGTACCGTTGGAGGAGGTCGAGCGCGGCATTCGCAGCGGTGTCAGAAAAATTAATATCGACACGGATATTCGCATGGCAATGAGCGGCTCGATGCGGAAATTCCTTGGACAAAACCAGTCCTCATTTGACATTCGCGCGATCCTGAACACCGGTCGCGCCCGCAGTATTGATCTATGTACTGAACGGTTCGAGCGCTTCGGCGCTGCCGGAATGGCCAGCAAGATCAAACCGTTACCCTTGACAGACATGGCAGACCGCTATGCCTTTGGCTGTCTCGGGCGTCAGGTAGCTTGATGAATGCCCACACGCTGAAATCATGGCTATCCCGGCAAGCGGGGGCTTCGGTTGTTACAACAATCGAAGCCCTCGCGATTGCCGCAACCGAAATCACCGCAGCGATTTACCGCGCCCCCGTTGCAAACCAATTAGGCGGGTTGGCGCAACAAAATGTGCAGGGCGAAGAGCAAAAACAGCTTGATGTTATTTGCGATGAAATCATGACCCGCGCATTGCTAAAAAACCCGCACGTCGCGGCGATGGTGTCCGAAGAAATCGAAGATATTATTCTCAACGAAGCCGCCGTGCCCGATGCCAATCTGGCCGTTTGTTTTGATCCGTTGGATGGGTCATCCAATATTGAAAGCAATGGCACGATAGGTTCGATATTCTCAATTTTGGCGCTAGAAAATACAACCGCCCCCATCACGCCGGACACGATCCTGCAGGCAGCCAATCAACAGGTTGCAGCGGGATATTTTCTATACGGACCTTCGACCTTGCTGGTGTTAACGACCGGAAAAACGGTGGCGATGTTTGCGCTGTCAGCGGGAATGTTCGTGTTGGTTCGCGAAAGTATATCCATTCAAGAAACAACCAATGAATTTGCCATCAATATGGCATATCGCCAGTTCTGGGCGCCTGAAACCACCCGCTATATCGATGACTGCCTGTTGGGGGAAACTGGCCCGCGCGGCAAGAATTTTAACATGCGCTGGATGGGCTCGATGGTCGCCGATATTCACCGTATCTTCATGCGTGGTGGCGTTTTCATTTACCCGACCCTCAACACAAAAACCGGCAGACAAGGAAAATTGCGCTTCCTTTACGAGGTTAACCCTATGGCTTTCCTAATCGAAACCGCAGGCGGAATAGCCATGTCTGGCGCTATCCGCTCCGTCAACATGCAACCCGACAATATCCACCAACGCGCCCCGTTCGCAGCCGGATCAAAAGCTGAAATCGTACATTTACTAGGAGAAGAAACATGACTGTCACCGTCGGAATTAACGGCTTTGGCCGTATTGGCAGATGTACCCTGTCACATATTGCCCAAGCGGCGCGAAACGATGTGCAGGTTGTGAAGATTAACGCCACAGGCCCGGTCGAAACCGCCGCTCATCTATTGCAATATGATAGCGTTCATGGTCGCTTCCCCAACGAAATTGTGGTGGCTGGCAACACTATTGATCTGGGCCGCGGCGCAATCGAAGTATCATCAACCCGCGATCCGCACCAACTAGACTGGGATGGAGTCGATGTCGTGCTGGAATGCACTGGTGCGTTTAATGACCGTGAGAAATCGGCAGTGCATTTACATCGTGGCGCCAAGCGGGTGTTGATCTCCGCGCCTGCTAAAAATGTTGATAGAACAGTGGTTTATGGCGTTAATCATCGCGATATCGGTGCGAGTGACGCGGTCGTTTCGAACGGATCATGCACGACGAACTGTTTGGCCCCGCTGGCGAAAGTCTTGAACGACGCCATCGGGATCGAACATGGCATCATGACCACGATCCACAGCTACACGGGCGATCAACCAACTGCGGACAGTCGCCATCACGACCTTTACCGCGCCCGCGCCGCCGCATTGTCGATGATCCCGACATCCACCGGTGCTGCCAAAGCCATCGGTACAGTCCTGCCCGAACTAGCCGGAAAACTGGACGGCACCGCCATCCGCGTGCCAACCCCGAATGTGTCCGCAATCGACCTGACCTTCACGGCCTCAAAAGACGTCACTGTCGCCGACGTAAACGCCATCGTCGAAGAAGCTGCCGCCGGTTACATGGGCATGGTTATGTCATACGATCCGGCCCCCAAAGTCTCAGTGGATTTCAACCACACCACCCATTCCTCCATCTTCGCGCCCGACCAAACCCGCGTAATCGGCAACCGGATGGTCCGCGTCCTAGCATGGTATGACAATGAATGGGGTTTTTCCTGCCGGATGGCAGACGTCGCCGCGGTCATGGGACGATTGGTTAACTAAAACTGGTGACCCCGAGTGGATTCGAACCACTGACCTGCCCCTTAGGAGGGGGCCGCTCTATCCAGCTGAGCTACGGGGCCTTGGATGCGGTTCTAGCGGTGCGAGGCGTCGGGATCAAGCGGCCCTCCGCCTGTTGAAAAACCTTGGGCTGGCAATTTGTGGTATTATACACATTTATTAAAACAGATTTAACAATTGGAGCGGGCCGATGCGAATTATTGGGATGGGGTTTCTGTTGGTATCACTGGCATTGCCAGCATATGCGCAAAATGCGCGTACGGCTGAGCAGGCGGCGCTGGGGCGCGAAAATCATCCTAAGGTGCTGGCAAAGTTCGGGGGTGAAATTGGTACGGTCGAGATCACCGAATTTGTCGATGATTTGGGTCGCGAACTGGTTCGGTATTCGGATCAGCCTCGGGCGGATTGGACTTTTACGGTGCTTGATACGCCTGTTGTCAACGCGTTTGCGGTTTCCGGCGGCTATATCTATGTAACGCGTGGTTTGCTGGCGCTGGTCGATGACGAAGCGGAATTGGCGGCGGTGTTATCCCATGAAATCGGCCATGTAACGGCGGATCATTTAGGGGATCGCGATGACGCAAACGGGGATGCTTTGCGCAACGGATTGCTGAGCGCGGTGATTGGTGGCATTTTTTCTAATGGCGAGGATCGGCTGGGGAATGCAATTAAATCCGGCGTTATGGCAACCTTTGAATTCATCGGGGATTTCTCGCAACAACAGGAGTTGGAGGCGGATCGGTTAGGCATCGCGATGATGATCGAGGCCGGGTATGACCCTTATGCAGCTGCAGATTTTCTAGCGTCCCTTTCGGCCCAGCATGAACTTGAAGCGTTGATTTCGGGGCGCGAATATTCGCCCAACACTGTTGCGTTTTTTGCTACCCATCCGGCGGATGCGGACCGCGTTCGCGATGCCGTGCGCGAGGCGGAACAATCCGGTGCAAGCGATCATCGTTCGCGCAATCAGGTGGAATATTACGATCTGATTGACGGGATGATTTACGGTGATGTGGCAGCCCAAGGTTTCGTGCGAGGCCGGCGGTTTATGCATCCGACAATGCTGTTCGCATATGAGGTTCCCGAGGGGTTCATGATTACCAATGCGGCGCAGGCTGTGCGTGCAAAAGGGCCGAACGGCGCCACTATGGTGTTAACCGGTGGACGGGCGCCCGAGGCAAGTTTGACTCGCTATATCGAACAGGGTTGGGCGCGCCAAATTGGGCAAAAACAGCGGGTATCACCCTTGGAGGATATGCGCGAATTCGAGATTGACGGGATGGAGGCCGCCACGGCGATCCTGCCGATCAGCGGGCGAAACGGGCGCATAAATTTGCGTCTGACAGTTATCCGTCGCGGCGACACGATGTTCCGCATTAGCGGTGGCAGTCGTGAAGGGGACGATGAAACTTTTGACGCAATCCTTGCCGCAACGCAGACATTCCGGAACATGGATCAGGCCGAGGCGGCGCGCATGCAACCCTATCGTATCGAAATCCGACGGGCCGGTCGGCGCGATACCGTCGAGAAGCTGGCAGAAGAAATGCCGTTTGCAACGTTGAACGAGGAACGGTTCCGGACGTTGAACGGGCTGGATGACGATGAGGAGATTGAGCGCGGGGACTATGTTAAGATGATTGTGGAGTGACTGAGCACAAAATTAGCTGACAATGTAAGGTGTTTCTTCTATTCTTTTTTTATGACTACTGTGATTTGCAATGAGTTTTGGGGCTGCGTTCAAGAATATCAGACCCTCATATCTGGCAGCCTCGCTATATTGGCGGCGGTGGTGACTACATCCATTATATACCGTATCGCAATGCTGCCCATTGTAGCTGAACGAGAAAATGCAAAAGAAGAACACATTAGAATGCTTACATTTACTAAATTAAAACTATCTGTAGAACTACTAGACATTGCTAAACAAACTCGACAAGCAGCATCCACAATAAAAGTTGTCGCTGCGTCGAATGTAATGATTGACGACGAGACTAGAGCGAGAACATCACTTCCGCTCGGGGGAATATTCACTGAATGGAAGTTCTTGTCGCTGTTTACCGAAGAAACATTAAAAAGAATTCTCAAATTTCATCGACGCGTTGAAGATTACAATCGGGATATTCAAAAATCTGGCGGTGCGTTTGGGGCAGATAGTTGGAGGGAGCATTTGTTTCGCCAATTAGACGCAATTGAAGTGGGTGCGCACGGCATCAATAGTTTGGTAATAGGAGCTGAATTGGAATAGCTGAGCCGCGTTATTACCCCAACAACCCCGCCAAAACCACACCAACAATCAACCCCCCAGCTGCCCACATCCAGCCCTGAATGCGGGGGGCGGATTCTGGGGTTTTGTTGGCGTTTTTCAAGGCGGCTTCGGCCAGTTGCGGTAGTTTTGGGCCGAATCGTGATAACACTCGTGCGGTTGCGACCAGATCGCGCATCATGGCTTTGGGGCCGATATTGTCGATGATGTATTTCTCGATCACTGGTGCGGATACGTCCCACATGTTCATTTCGGGATCAAAGGTGCGGGTGACGCCTTCAACAACGACCATGGTGCGTTGCA
Source organism: uncultured Rhodobacterales bacterium (assembly GCA_964649035.1). Classification (GTDB taxonomy): domain Bacteria; phylum Pseudomonadota; class Alphaproteobacteria; order Rhodobacterales; family Rhodobacteraceae; genus NORP23. The sequence goes on along the minus strand of CAZYMT010000039.1, from coordinate 3,112 downwards.
GCAGGATCAGTTCGGTGCGGGTTTGCATGCCGAAGGTTTCGGTGACGGTGAACAATTGGCCGAAGACGCGGGCCATGGATACGTTGCTGGCGTTTTGGCCAAAGATGGGCTCGCCAACCGCGCGCAGGGCTTGGGCGAAGGCTTCGACGTCTTGGTCGGCGGGGACGTATCCGGCCTCAAAATGAACCTCGGCGACGCGGCGGTAATCGCGGTTCTGGAAGCCCATCAGGATCTCGGCGTAGGCGCGGCGCGTATAGGTGTCGATGCGGCCCATGATCCCGAAATCGAGCGCGATCAGGTCACCGTTCGGTCCGCGTTTCAGGTTGCCTTGGTGCATGTCGGCATGGAAAAAACCGTCCCGCAGCGCGTGGCGCAGAAAGGTTTGCATGATGCGGGCAGCGAATTCTTTGGGGTCTTGGCCGGTGGCGAGGACGGCTTCGACATCGCCAAGGGCCACGCCTTCGACCCATTCGGTGGTCATGACGCGGCGCGAAGACAAATCCCAAATAACGGCGGGCAGGCTGAAGCCTTCGTCGTCGCGGGTGTTGTCGGCAAATTCAGCGGCGGCCGAGGCCTCCATACGCAAATCCAGCTCGGCGACAGCGACGCTCTCAAAGTGTTTGATGACTTCGCGGGGGCGCAAGCGGCGTGCGAAGGGGGCGAAGATGTCGACGATGGCAGCGGCCAGATAAAACGCATCAACGTCTTTCATAAAGGCACGTTCAATGCCGGGGCGCAGGACCTTTACCGCAACCACTTGGCCGGTTTCGCGGATGGTGGCCTTGTGGACTTGTGCAAGGGACGCAGCGGCGACTGGTTCGGAGAAGCTGGAGAAAACATCGTCAATTTTTATGCCGAGCTCTTTTTCCACCTCAGCCTTGGCGATCGCCGTATCGAACGCTGGCAGCGCATCTTGTAGCACCCGCATTTCGTTCGCCAATTCCGGTCCAACCACATCGGGACGCGTGGACATGAGCTGCCCGAATTTGATGTATGCAGGCCCAAGCGCGGTGATCGCGCGTAGCACTGGCGGTTGGGTCAAATCCCCTTTCAAACCAAGCCACTGCAACGGCCAGCCGATGACCCGCGCGGTTACGCGCAGCGGCATAGGTGCGTCCATTGCTTCAAGCGCATATTTCAGCGCACCGGCGCGTTCAAACGTGGCACCCGTGCGGATCAGGCGCCAAATATTATGCGGCCCCCTCATATTTTCCAGCCTGAATGTAGGGCGGCGATGCCGAGCGATAAGTTGCGGTATTTGACTTGGCCGAAGCCACCATCACGGATCATTTGGGCGAAAATCTCCTGCTTGGGGAATTTGCGGATGGATTCGACGAGGTACTGATAGCTGTCGCGATCATTGGCGATTATCTGGCCGAGCGGCGGGATGATGTTGAAACTGTAACGATCATAGGCCCATTGCAGGGCCGGATTGGGGATGGCCGAGAATTCCAGCACCATGAAGCGGCCACCGGGTTTAAGAACGCGGTAGGCCTCGGCGATTGCATCCTCAATCCGTGTAACATTGCGGATGCCGAAGCTGATGGTGTAGGCGTCGAAACTGTTATCCTCGAACGGGAGGGCCATGGCGTCGCCGCAGACCCAGTCTAGGCTGTCCTCTAATTGTGCGGCTTGGGCGCGTTCGCGGCCTGCATCAAGCATTGGTTGCGTCATGTCAAAAACGGTGGCGTGACCTGTGACGCGCTCCAGAAACCGGAAGGCAATATCACCCGTGCCGCCTGCAACATCCAGCAATTTCATGCCGTTGCGGGGCGCGAGCCAGTCCAACAGCGCCTCTTTCCAAAGACGGTGAATGCCGAGGCTCATGGCGTCGTTCATCACGTCGTATTTAGAGGCCACATTGCTGAAAACCCCATGGACCATTCTGGCCTTGGCGTCCTCGTCCACGGTTTGGAAACCGAAATGGGTTTTGTTGCTGCTCATCTGACTACCTTTAGGTTTGTCACAGAGTTATAACCCTTTGGGGCAGTTTACAATTGCTGGATTGTCACAGAGGTGGATTGTGTGAAGTCAGCTTTGCGCCCTAGTTACTATTTGGAAAGAAAGTTCAAATGGCCGTTAGTTTTGTCCACGACCATCTCGTAATCGGCGCACACGACCATTAATCATCGGCAAGAACAAACGATACAACCATTGCTTTACCGGACCGACCTTGTTCAGGTATTTTGGCCCCTTGTAGAACGCCAAAGGTTCATCCCAGACACCGTCATCTTTCCCGACGACGGCCATCTGGGAATAATGTGCGCCATCCAAAACCAGATCCGCGCTCGGATCACCATTTGCGCGGCTTACCGAGAAACCGGTTTTCCAACCACGTTTCTCGATTTCAGATACAGCCGCATTATGCAGCGCAGGATCGTTAATGTAGGTGTCAATTTGATGCCATCTGCCATCCAGTTCTACCTCTAACCAGCTATGCGAAATCTGATCCGGCATCAGCCAGTAAGGCAGCCCGGTAAAGAAGCCGTGCTGAATTTCTTTGGAAATCTGGGAAAAATGAATGCGTGCGGGAATCCCGCTGGCCTTGCATAGGGCGAGGAACAGCGTTCCTTTTGTATTGCACTGGCCGTAACCCCGCTCAATCGTCTGAGAGGCCGTCACGAAATCGCCTTCCGGTGGAAAGCCGAATACGATATCATCGCGCACGAACAGGAATATCCTTTCAAGAGCCTCGCCTGTGGTTTTGGCGCTCGATGTCAGCCTTCTTGCAGTCTGAGCGACAAGAGCGTGATCAAAATCTGCTAATTTCTCCATAGCATCTTGTAGGTCGCAACCGGTTACAAAACATTGATTCTGATCAAGCCCACATGAAATCAGATGAAACGGGTGGTTGCCGCGGCACGCTTTTGAAAATGTCACACTACAATACAACGGTAGCTAAGTCCCCTTAGGTGACATTACATAACCTCGCATCACCCCTCCAACACTATCCCCAACTCCGCCTGCTTCGCCTTAGTCAACTTCCCCGCAATAATAAAATACGCCGCTTCGATGTGTTTGCGGATTTCGACGTCGTTCATGCCCACGGGGGACTCAATCTGCACCCATTTGGCGCGCGCCAAGTAGGGGGCGGGGATTATGTTTGGTTGGT
>CAZYMT010000038.1:0-20217 GCA_964649035.1 uncultured Rhodobacterales bacterium | reverse complement strand
TTCACCGCCATATAGTTTGTCGTCGCGTTTGCCGCCGTTTAATTCATCATTACCCAGGCCGCCCTTCAGGGTATCTTTGCCATTGCCGCCATACAGGAAATCGTCGCCATCTTCACCTTTCAATAGGTCATTGCCAGCGTTGCCATAAACAAAATCCTGACCGATACCGGCGAAAACAGTGTCATTTCCATCCCCGGCGTGGATTTCGTTTTCGCTATCACTGCCAGTATCAAAGATAACAATGACATTGTCATTGTCGTCACCAATCACATCGACTCCGCCACCAAGCGTCAGGTTTTCAATTTTCTTGAATGTATCTAGAGGTGTTCCAGCATCATTTGTGACTTGTCCGGCTACCATATCAAAAACTGCATCGTCGAGCCATGCAAAATCAGAAACCAAGGTATCAATGCCACCTTTACCATTAAAGATGTCGGCACCCTGGTCTGGGTCAAGCAATTCGTTGTCGACAGAATTTCCGTTAATATTTGCCATTGTTATTTGCTCCGTTGTTCAATGTATCGGAATTTGCGCGCTATGTATCGGCGCAAATCCCAACCGTTCAATATTACCCCATCCAAACCGTTAGACGATCACGCTCAAAGCATCAAGTATTATGCTTTCACGGTCAGGATATCAGCCAGCGGTTTTTTCCATTTTGCAACAGAAGGAACCGTAGCATCATCCAAAGGATGCCCGACAGCAATGATCATTATCGGTTTTTCCGAAGGTGGGCGCTCCAACAATTCAGTTAAGAATTTCATGGGATTTGGCGTATGTGTCAGTGTTGTCAAACCCGCTGTATGCAATGCCGCCAACAAAAATCCTGAAGCGATTCCAACGCTTTCCGGCACATAGTAATTCTTGAACTTCTCACCATCATCAAAATGACCGAAACGCTGTGCGAACACGACTATTAGCCAAGGTGCGATATCCAGATGCGGTTTGTCGGCACTTGTGCCAATGGGCTCCAACGCCTTCAACCATTCGTCACTGCCACCACCAGCGTAAAATCGCCGTTCCTCTTCTTCGGCGGCTTCGCGGATGCGGTGTTTGAATTCCGGATTGGCAATAGCCACGAAATGCCAAGGTTGATGATTGGCACCGCTGGGGGCTGTACCGGCAGCTTTTACACAATTCTCTATCACTTCGCGTGCGACAGGACGGTCCGAGAAATCGCGGATAGAATGCCGTTTTCGCATAAAATCATAGAAGTCTACCGCGGCTTTCTGCATCTCTTCATCTGTCATGTTGTGAAAATCTGGAAGCGGCAGGGCTTCGTGTTTTATATCGGACTTGGCGAACATTTGACTCTCTCTCCTTACAAGTTACGGCTGATCATAACCAATGGATCCCTGACGTCAAAATGTGTTTTAACAAACCAAAAGCACGCGACAATTTTGAGAATAACATTAGCCTGTTCCCATCGTTCGCGAGGGGTCACCCAACAGGTGTATTGCGCCCGAATACTTGGCCGCGATTATCGTTTTGTCTTGGGATTGGCAAAAAGACCCGCCTGAAAGCGGGCCTTTGCGGTTATTAAATTAGTATTAGATCGACGCCGGAAATGTCGCCAAAATCTATGCCTTCAATCCGAATTTTTGTGCCCTCAAACTCGAACCCGACAACATCGTTACTGGCTGAACCTTTTTCAAAGAAATGTGTTTTCGCAATTGCTTCGGAACCAAAGCCGAATGCGCTTAGATCCAGTTTATCAACGCCATCCGTAAATGAATATATTACGTCGTTGCCGTCGCCAGCAGAGAACACAAAAATATCCGCGCCTTTACCGCCATATAGTTCGTCATCACCAGCGCCGCCTTCGATGATGTCGTTGCCTTTGCCACCCTTCAGGATGTCATCACCATTGTCACCGTTCAGGATATCATTGCCTTTGCCGCCTTTCAGGAGATCAGCGTGGCTGCCACCGCTCAGCAGATCATCGCCTTTGCCACCTTTCTAAACATCCTTGCGCGCACCGCCGTTCAACGTGTCATTTCCGTCGTCGCCGTTCAGCACATCATACCCGTCGCCGCCTTCGAGAATGTCGTTTCCGTCGCCACCGTTCAGGGTGTCGTCATTATCGTCGCCATAAAGGATATCGTTCCCTTTGGCACCGTACATAACGTCATCATCATCGCCGCCATGCAGCTCATCATTGCCCTTGGCACCATATAGAATGTCGTCTTCTTCACCGCCAAAAATGATATCATCTCCGGCTAGACCATTCAAAATATCCCGACCACCTTGACCGCCAATCCAGTCATTATCAGCGGTTCCCAGCATTTCCTGGTCGGTTGAATCTCCGAATGTTTGCGAGGCGAATTGCTGTCCGTAAACACCCGACAGATCGCCATCTTGGCCATCAATTGATGCCCAAGTTATCACAAATCCACCATTGTTTAACGCAGTGACAACAGGCGTTATCTGGTTGCCAGCAGTCTCGCTACTTATCAGAAATTCGTTCCCGGCAGTGAAACCGGTAGCGTCATATCGTTGGCCATAAATGCCAAACCCATCACCGTCTTGATCATCAGATTGCCACGTCACAACAAAACCACCATCTGCAAGCCCAGTGATGGTGGGGCGAAGCTGGCCTAACGCGGTTTGCGTATTCACCTGAAACTCAGCGCCCTCAGCGACACCGTCAGCGTCGAAACGCTGTGCAAAGATACCTTCGCCGTTGCCGTCTTGACCATCAGATTGCCACGTCACAACAAAACCGCCACCGGCAAGGCTTGTGATCGCCGGATTCCACTGATCACCAATGGTTTCCGTACTCACTTGAAATTCAACACCAACGACAAGCCCAGTAGCGTCATATCGCTGGCCATAAATGCCAAACCCATCACCATCTTGACCATCAGATTGCCACGTCACAACAAAATCACCATCTGCAAGCGTAGTGATTGAGGATGTAGATTGATCAAGCGCCGTTACCGTATTCACCAGAAATTCAGTACCAGCAGCTACACCTGAGGAATCATATCGTTGGCCATAAATGCCCGCGACTGCGCCATCTTGACCGTCAGATTGCCACGTCACAACAAAGCCACCATTGGTAAGACCCGTCGTGGTCGGTGCGGACTGATCAAGTGCCGTTACCGTATTCACCTGAAATTCACCGCCAACAACAACACCAACAGAGTTAAATCGTTGACCATAGATGCCAGCGCCGTCGCCGTCTTGACCGTCAGATTGCCACGTGACGACAAAACCGCCAGCGGCAAGGGCAGTGATGGAGGGGGCAGACTGGCTAAGCGTTGTTTGCGAATTCACTGAAAACTCGCCACCGACGATAACGCCGTCAGAATCGTAACGTTGGCCGTAGATGCCAAATCCGTCGCCATCTTGGCCAGAGGATTGCCAAATCACCACATAACCACCATCCGCAAGCGCGGTGATAGTAGGGTCCTGCTGATCGCTTATGAAATGACTGCTAACCTTGAACTCAAGTCCTTGGGGAATGAAACCGTCTGGCATAATACAACTCCTAACAATAATGACGCCAATATCTATCTATAGTTAGCATATATGGTCAAAATATCCAGTAACAAACTATTAGACAGAAAATATGAAAAGGACCCGCAATACAGCAGGTCCTTCGATTGTTGTAATGTTCAGATTATATAATGACGTCAGCGTTATTAATATCGCCCAGATCCAAACCGATGATTTTGATTTTTGTTCCCTCATAATCGAAGCCGACAATATCATTATTTGCCGAACCCCTTTCATAAAAGTGCGACAAAGCAGCAGCCTTGTTTTCAAACTCAAACGCAGTCAGATCAAATTTGTCTTTACCGTTTTTGAAATCGAAAATTATGTCAAAACCGTCGCCAGCCGCGAACACAAACGTATCGGAACCTTTACCGCCATATAACAAATCGTCACCAACGCCGCCGTCTATATTATCCTTACCCTTGCCGCCTTTCAGAAGGTCATTGCCCTCTCCTCCAAGCATGTAATCAACGCCTTTGCCGCCTTTCAAGACGTCATCGCCTTCGTCGCCATAAAGTGAATCAGCACCTTTTCCACCAACCAATTTGTCACTGCCAGCGCCGCCGACCAGTTCGTCGCTGCCAGTACCACCAATTAGGATGTCATCATCGTCGCCACCCCAAAGAATATCGTCGCCAGCTTCGCCCTTAATTTTGTCTGCACCTGCATTGCCAGATAATTCATCGTCACCATCGCCACCAAGCAAGATATCATCGCCATTGCCACCCCAAAGCTCATCATCACCGGCTTCGCCTTTAATATTATCAATGTCATCGCCACCGGTCATATAATCATCGCCGTCACCACCAGAAAGGGTGTCTTCGCCAGCGCCGCCATACATGCGGTCGTCGCCCAATCCGCCCGATAACACGTCATCCCCATCTTGGCCGAATAGCCGGTCATTTCCGGCGTCGCCATCAAGCGTATCGTTTCCATTGTTTCCTTGGAGCTCGTCATCGCCGTCACCGCCAGAAAGATTATCATCCCCATTTTGGCCAAACAAAAGGTCAGCACCCGCGCCGCCTTTCAGCGTATCATTTCCGTCCTCTCCTTGCAGCTCATCATCGCCGGCGCCACCTGAAAGGCTATCTTCACCAATGCCGCCGTACAATAGATCCTCACCCAAACCACCAGTCAACGTATCGTCACCATCTTGGCCGAGCAAACGGTCATCACCCGCGCCGCCGTTCAGCACATCATCACCTTCATTGCCGTAGAGTTGGTCATCATCAGCGCCACCGGCGAGTATATCATTACCCAAACCGCCCCAAAGCATGTCTGCGCCATTTCCGCCGCGAAGGTCATCAATCCCTTCACCACCAATCAACTGATCATCACCATCTCCACCGATAATAATGTCATCGCCAAGCTCTCCAAACAGACGGTCATCGCCAGCGCCACCATCTAACGTATCATTGCCGTCACTAGCTTGAAGAAGGTCGTCACCATCATCGCCCGACATGGTGTCATCACCGGCCCCACCAAAAAGGCTGTCGTCACCAATTCCACCCGACATGGTGTCGTCGCCATCAAGACCTGAAAGCGTATCGTTACCCTCTAAACCGTTCATTACATCGTTATCGGCAGTTCCGAACAATGAATCATCGTCGATTGTTCCATTAATAATAGCCATTATGTTCCCCTCACGAAACTTCAGTTGGATAAATGATAATGATCGGTACCCACTACGCCAGATGATGAGCCAGTTCTGCTAATACAGAACCCAAGCATCTGACACGAAACGGCCTGCACACTAAATGCAGGCCGTTTCGTAAACAAACAGGGGGTTACGCTAGGGGATGTTTTTATCAAAAACAAGTAACCTGTGGTGCGGTCGATCCTAATCTGCCGCCAAACGAGAGTGCCCAATCGTTACAGATGAAATTTATTGCATCAAATGTGGATCGAAAATGTCTTTCTCGGCTAGATTATTTCTCAGATGAGAAAATCGGAAGCATCAATATCCGCTAGGTCCAAGCCCTTGATCTTGATGGTTGTTCCGCCATACGAGAAACCCACTACATCATTTGAAGCTGATCCCATTTCAAAGAACGCGTTCAGTGCATTTGCAGGAGCCTCGAAACCAAACCCACGAAAATCAAGCAAGTCTAGGCCATTTTTGAAATCCATAACGACGTCAGAACTGCCATCATTATCGAATTCAAATATATCCCTGCCTGCGCCACCGGTTAATTTGTCATCGCCCGCGCCGCCAGACAATGTGTCTGCACCTTTACCACCAAAAAGGTGGTCATTCCCGCCTTCACCGTAGACTAAATCGTTACCGCCCCCTCCTTTCAAAGTATCGTTGCCAAACCAGCCATAAACTTCGTCATTGCCTTTGCCGCCGTAAACGAAATCGTCACCGTAGTCGCCATCAACATAATCGGCACCTGCGCCACCGCGCACCACGTCATTCCCGCCTTCACCATTTAGCTCATCAGAACCAGCACCACCAATAAGGACGTCATCGCCAGAACCGCCTTCGATGAAATCTACGCCATCTTCGCCGTTTAAATAGTCATTGTCGCTTCCACCCTCGAGGTGATCATCCCCCGCGCCGCCATAAAGATGGTCGTCGCCGTCACCACCGTAAAGGACGTCATTATCGTCGCCCCCAGACAGCATGTCATTGCCTTCACGGCCGGATAATTCGTCTTCGCCAGCGCCACCAACAAGGGTGTCATTACCGAACCCACCATCCAATTCATCATTGCCTTTGCCGCCGTAAATCTTGTCAGCGCCCGCGTCACCAAAAAGAGAATCGTTGCCATCCCCGCCTTTCAGAAGGTCCTTTCCGTTACCGCCCTCAAATAAATCATCGCCAGCGCCACCCTTCAACAAGTCGCTGCCATCACCGCCATACAGATAATCGATACCTGCACCGCCATCGAGCGTATCATTCCCTAAGCCACCAAATAGCTGATCATTGTCGTCGCCACCAAATAGTTGATCGGCACCATCACCACCATAAAGTTCATCGTCACCCGCGCCGCCTCGTAGAATGTCACGACCAGTATTTCCAAACAAAAAGTCGCCGCCCTCTCCGCCTTTCAGAAGATCTTTGCCATTCCCACCACTCAAATTGTCGATGCCAGCAAGCCCGATCAACACATCTGCGTCCGCTGTCCCGACCAAAATGTCGTTGCCAGTTGTTCCCGTAATATTGACCATCGTTCATCCACCCTATTTAAGCTGCCCAAACGCATACTTCATATGTTAGTCGTGGATTAAGGGGTATTGGTTCAATTTTTCCTTGAGAAACACGTCCAATGGCGCAGGGCATTCCTATTTGGATTTGAAAAGAGCCCCCGATTTCGCAGGCTCTTTCTGTCAATTAGATGATAAGATCAGACGCATCCATATCGGCTAAATCTACACCTTCGATCCGAATAGTCGTGCCGTTATGTTCAAACCCGACCACGTTATTTGTCGATGACCCGATTTCGAAAAACGCATCCATCGCGTCCGAGAGGAACACAAACCCAAAACCCGACAAGTCCAGAGTATCAACTCCGTCCTCAAAATCAGTAATAATGTCAGAGCCGTCATTTGAGTTGAACTTGAAAATATCGTCACCCGCACCACCAGTTAGTGTGTCTTTACCCGCGTTCCCATTGAGGAGGTCATCCCCCTCGCCACCCTTCAGGACATCTTTGCCAGTGCCACCGGACAATTCATCATTACCGGCACCACCTTTCAGAATATCTTTACCAGCCCCGCCAAACAACTTGTCATCGCCCTGATCCCCCTTCAGAACATCTTGGCCCTCCATCCCGAAAAGCTCATCATTCTGAAATCCACCCTCGAGTCGATCTTTCCCACCGTATCCGAATAACGAATCCTCGCCAGTTCCACCTATTAGAATGTCATTGTCATGAAAACCAAATAGCTGGTCATCACCGACACCGCCATCTAATGTGTTGTTACCGCTAAGACCATACAGCTGGTCATCACCAAGGCTTCCATCCATTACGTCGTCGCCACTACCACCAATCATAATATCATTTTCAAGACTGCCGATCATCGTATCATTGCCAGCCCCGCCGTCCATTTGAATGCTGTCCGAGCCACCAAACATCATATCGTCGCCGTCACCACCAAACAAACTATCGTTTCCACTACGACCGTAGAGCACATCATCACCCTTACCACCGTAGAGGCGATCATTACCGGCACCACCACGCAGCTCGTCATTGCCCGAGCCACCCAAAAGAACATCAGCACCATCACCACCCTGGATGACGTCATTGCCCTTACCACCCAACAAGCGATCATTACCCAAACCGCCATCAAGCGTATCTTTTCCTTGGTTGCCATAAAGGATGTCATTACCCGCATCGCCAATCAGGACATCTTTACCGGTGCCACCGTACAAAACATCATCTCCGTCACCCGCTTCAAGCGTGTCATTTCCCGCACCACCATGCAGAAAATCATTGCCGGCCTCGCCTTCCAGATCATCATTGCCATCTTCGCCGTCCAACAGGTCATCACCATCCCCACCATCCAGCTGGTCATCCCCCAATCCACCAAGCATTATGTCGTTGCCTATTGTGCCCGACAAGATGTCGTTGTTGTCCGTTCCCTCGTAATAAGCCATGTTCGATGATCCTTCGGGTTGATGCGAGTGTAAATTAGGTGACAAAACTAGCCGCAGTTAATTTCATCATGCGCGTTGCCAAAATATTGATAGTATGAAGGGAATGCGGTGAAAACCTAGCAAAAATACTAGGTTTTGAACTTATACTCGGTGTGATAGTTGGACCCTGATATCGTGGGGAAATCATCGATATTCTCCGACCCTAAACCGGGCAGCACGTGGAATGTTTCACGCAGTCGGCGCTGGTAAATTCCCGTCAAATTTTATGAGTTTTTCACGAAAAGCAAAATTTGCAGGCGTGACCTGCGTGGAACAGTATTTCCCACACAAAGCCCGAAAATTTCCGGACTCTGTGTTCGGTTTTCAAAAGGTTATTCGTCGTCGTCGTTAGCATCCGGCAAGTTGAAGAAGCTCTCGGCGTCGATTTTTTCTTCTTTCTCTTTCGGCTCGTTCAACGTGAAGTTCTCAAGACCAGACATGCTTGATGGCATCCGAGGCTCCTCGTTCATCGACAAGGATGTCTCCGTGGAAACCAACTTCATCCGCTCGTCATCCGTCATCACTTCTTTGCCAGCTTTCTTGGCGGCTTTAGCGACGGCTGTGTCCAGTTCGATCTGTTTACTCATGCCAAGGGCCACCGGATCAACCGGTTGGATGTTGGACATGTTCCAATGGGTGCGATCACGGATCGCCATGATTGTCGGCTTGGTTGTGCCAACCAGTTTGCTGATCTGGCCGTCAGTTAATTCCGGATGGAATTTCACCAGCCAAGCGATGGCCGATGGGCGATCCTGGCGTTTGGACAGCGGCGTATAGCGCGGACCTTTGCGTTTCAGCTCACCTTCGGCGGCAGGGTTGAACATCAATTCCAGCTTGGCTTTCGGATCGGCTTCGCAGCGTTTGATTTCTTCGGCCGTTAGCTGGGTGTTGCCAATCGGGTCAAACCCTTTGACGCCCACGGCAACCTCGCCATCAGCGATACCGTTTACTTCTAGCTCATGCAGCCCGCAAAAATCTGCGATTTGCGTGAAACTTAGCGTTGTGTTGTCAACCAGCCAAACAGCGGTGCCTTTAGCCATCAATGGAAGCGTCATGTTAATCTCCTTCAAACAAACGTATCCCGTTCCCGAAAACTCGGGTGCGCAGAGCGCTATTTGGGTTTTCGCGGGGAATTCTTGAGTGTATATAGGACAGATGATCAGATTATTAAAGACCTTTGTTTTGGTGGCCGCTTTTGGCTCGTCAGCTATGGCCGAGGGCGAACCCGCCGGAGATTTCGATTACTACGTGATGGCCCTTAGCTGGACACCTAGCTGGTGTGAAGTTGAGGGCGACGACCGTGGTTCGCCGCAATGCGACGCCGGGCGCGGGTTTGGTTTCACACTGCACGGGCTGTGGCCCCAGAACGAGGCCGGCTATCCGTCCAACTGCCGAACCGTTGCCCGCGACCCCTCGCGGATGGCAACTGGCGCAATGGCGGATATCATGGGGACAGGTGGTCTGGCATGGTATCAATGGAAGAAACACGGGCGCTGTTCTGGGCTGTCTTCGGCTGAATATTTTGTACTGGCGCGCGAGGCCTACGGGGCAGTTGTGCGGCCTGAAATCCTGCGAAACTTGCCACGAGAGATGTCGCTGCCGCCAAAAATCATTGAGGCTGCATTTCTTGAGGAAAACTTGGGTTTGTCGGCCAACGGGGTGACGGTGACCTGCAAAGCTGGCGCAATCCAAGAGGTTCGCATTTGCTTAACCCGCGATCTAGAGCCGCGAGAATGCGGTGTCGATGTCATTCGGGATTGTTCTTACGACGCAATGATGAGCCCAATTCGATAGCCTACGCAATTTTCATATTTACCTACGCAATTTTCATATTTAAATGAGTTCAAGGCGCTCTTTTCGCTAGTTCCGCTAAATCGGATTTAAGTGCTTTTACCCTTTCCGAATTGGAAAGGGGTTTAGATGCCTCATACCCCGTGTTCTCTTTGGTACATCGAATTTTGTCGGCTTCAATTTCGGACCAAGCGCGACCACTCAGTAGTTTTGAGATGATGAACTGTGCAATTACTTCTAAAATGACGCCGAAAAACGAACTGTTCAACTGTGAGCCTTGAGTGAGGAAATATTATAACATCGATATGGATGTTTTCTGTAGAAAAACAAGATCACCCCAGCCGTGCATAATCCCAATACAGCCCACACACCTTCATCCCCAGCTTCGTCGGCAACGCCCGATCCTCAAACCGAGTCACTGCTGTCACCTTGGATGCATTTCCGGTTAGGAAAATCTCCTCCGCCTCTGCGAAATCCGCGACGCTAAGGCTGGTCTCGCGGACGGTCATACCGTCCGCTTGCAAAAGGCTTATCACCCGTTGGCGTGTGATTCCGTTTAGGAAGGTGCCGTTGAGTTTGGGGGTCAGGACCTCGCCATCCCGCAGCATGAATACGTTGGTTGAGGAGGTCTCGGCGACGTTATCGTCTAGGTCCAGTGACAGGGCGGTGTTGAAGCCGCGCGATTGTGCCTCGCGGGCGATGCGGCCGTTATTAGGGTACAGGCAAGCGGCTTTGGCTTCCGTTAGGGCCGTATCTTGGCGGGGGCGGCGGAAGGGGGATACGGTTAGGGCGAAATCGCCGGGCGCGGCCATGGGAAATTCTTCGATGCATAGGGCAAATGCGGTGCTGTCGGGGTCGGCGTCGATCAGGGCGGGGCTGCCCTCAACGGACCACATCATCGGGCGGATATATAGGTCGGTTCCGGAGGCGAATTTTGCGATGCCTTCACGCGATAATGCCTCGATCGATTTGCCGTCGACGGGTGGGTTCATGGTCATGGCGCGGGCGCTGTTGGTGATGCGTTCGCAGTGCAAATCTAGGTCAGGTGTCATCCCGTCAAAAGTCCGCGCGCCGTCAAATACCAATGTGCCCAGCCAAGTTGCATGATCGGCTGCGCCAAGAATCATCGTGTTATCTTCGGCCCACGCGCCATCGAACCAAGTCAGGATTTTACCGCCTAATGCCATATTATTACTCTCAGTTTTTGAAGTGGCCGGGCAGGTCAGATGGGGCCTCGCCGGGGGATTTTATTTTGGATAGGAATTGCGCGGGGCCATTCAGGAAGGCTTTACCGATGGGACTTTCGCGGAATTGGGATTTGGCTTTTTCGAACTGCATGACGTTTTCGATGCGACGGTCGATAAATTCGATGGTGTCCGCCATGTCAACGCTTTCATCACCGAGCCAGAACAATACACAGGCCGAATAAACCGCCGAAAGGGTCATGCGTTTTGTGTACCAATTCACGTCCTCGGAAGTGTCGCCAAGGGCGTTCCATATGGTGTCGGCGGTGTGCCAAATGGCTTTGGCACCGTCGGCGGCGTGGGTCGGCAACGCGAATAAGGCGGAGCCACGGCGCACCGCCTCGCGGTGAGGTTCGGCGATGGTTAAACGTTGGCGGATGCCAAACGCGACCTTTTCGGAATAGCGCATGTCGGACATGTCTTTGGCCACCATATCGGCGGCCAGTTGGGCGTCGCCCGCATGGTGGAAAGCCAGCGCCAGATCCACGGCACCGCGCGGTACGGCGAGGGTCGCGAGGTCAGGGTTTACACCCGAATCGATGATGGCGGCGTCTAGCGTTGCTTGGCTCCAGCCATCGAAAACGACGTGGGGTAACGCGGCTTTTAGCAGTGCATCGCGGGTCTCATCAATATGGGTGGCCTCGGATTTGCGTGATTCCATGGGTTTGGTCCTTGTTGTTAGGCCTACTCTAGACAGATTGCGCGCGGGTTGCTATAGAGCGCGTTCCTGCAATTCTGCAAAATCTAACCTAGAAAGGTGGTGTATCCACATGCAGGTATCAGTTCGTGATAACAACGTCGAACAGGCGCTCCGTGCTCTGAAGAAGAAACTTCAACGCGAAGGTGTTTTCCGTGAAATGAAGCTTAAGCAACATTTCGAAAAACCTTCCGTACGTAAGGCGCGCGAAAAAGCTGAAGCTATCCGTCGTCAACGCAAGTTGGCGCGCAAGAAATTGCAACGCGAAGGCATGCTGTAAGGCTGAACTGAATTTTTGCGCTTAGGCGTGATATTGATGACCCCTGCATGGAAATGTGGGGGTTTGTCGTTTTTGGAAAGCTGCAATCTATTTGCAGCAAGACTTACCCTCCTGAATTGGCGAACATGGAAACGTTGCGTAGGAACAAAAGACACAGCAATCTCCAGCTTTTGGTTTCAGTACGGTTTGGCAATTGGCGCATTCATAGAACCACTGACAGGAATCTGTTGGCATGGTCTCAGTCTTTGAATGCCCGCATTCTGGACAAGTTATCGTTGATTGAAGTGTGATATTTTCCATTTTTCCCTTAGCATCTGCTGCATCAACCCGACCATGCGCCCTGTAGCGACTACAGACGCAAAACACGTTATGTTGATAATTCCCCCGACCGTTGATGCGAATATCAAGCGACTAAGGTTAATGCCGCACCTAGCGACGCAATGACAACCAGTACCCGCACAATCGACCAATGGAACTTGAACATTAGAATGGCCGATAAAACGGATAACAGAACCACGCGCCAATCCAGTGTTGCCAACTCAGGCTGCCAGATCGTTATCATCCAGTATTTAGTCGGTATCACCGTCGCGAAAAACACATGTAGTGCAAACCAGATCGACAGGTTCAAGATAACCCCAACCACTGCCGCTGTGATCGCTGCCATAGCAGTTTTCAGGCGTGGTTGCGTGCCGAGCCAGTCGATATAGGGTGCGCCGGCGAATATCCACAAAAAGCACGGCGCAAAGGTTACCCATAGGGTGATGGTTGCGCCTAACAGGGCTAGGGGCAAGCCGCCCTCGCGGTAGGCGGCTAGGAAGCCGACGAACTCGGTCACTAGGATCAGTGGGCCGGGGGTGGTTTCGGCTAGGCCTAGCCCGTCCATCATTTCACCTGCTGTTAGCCAGCCGAACTGCATCACCACGTCTTGGCCCATATAGGCGAGGACGGCATACGCACCGCCAAATGTCACCACGGCTAGGCGTGAGAAGAAGGTGGCGATTTCGGTTAGGATGGGTTGGGTGGTGATCAGGTTCAGCGCGAGGATTGGCAGCCACCAGATTGCTAGCCATATTGCGATGGTTTTTAGGGTGGCGGCGGGGCTGATATCGGGTTTGCTGGCGCTGCCTTTGGTTTTGCTTTGGAAAAATCCAAAAAGGGCGGCGACGGCAATGATTAGCGGGAATGGTAGGGTCAGGAAGAAGATACCGATGAAGGCGAGGGCGGCTATTACCCAGTGGGCCGTGGAGTGCAGGATGCGTTTTGAGATGCGCAACAGGGCCTCGATGACGACGATCAGGACCGTGGCTTTGATGCCGAGGAATATAGCCGCGATTAGCAGGGTGTCGCCGAGCATGGCGTAGATTGTTGCGAGGGCAAGGATGATCAGTGCGCCGGGTAAAACGAATAGTAATCCGGCGATCAGGCCGCCTTTGACGCCGTGCAATCGCCAGCCAGAATAGGTGGCGAGTTGCATGGCCTCGGGCCCCGGTAATAACATGCAAAAGCTTAGGGCGTTGAGGAACTGTTGCTCGGTTAGCCAGCGGTTTTCCTCGACGATCATGCGGTGCATTAGGGCGATTTGGGCGGCGGGGCCACCAAATGACAATAGGCCGATTTTTAGCCAGACGCGGGTGGCTTGGGAAAGGGTGGGCATAGTTTCACCCTTTCATCGAGGATTTGTGTGTCTCATTGGTGGCATCACGCGCCCAACGATAAAAACTATCGTAAAGCGCCATGCCCGCATCAAGCTGCGCCAGATCATCGCGATACATGCGGGACAGCCCAAGGGATGCCGCCAACAGGCCCGCGCATTCTGGCGCTAGATTAAGGTTACCCGTGTCTGCGCCACGAATGATTTTGGCGAGATGTTCCAGCGGTTTGGTCTTTAACGCAAATTCTTCGAGCATGGTGTCAAAGGTGCATTGGTCACCGCGATGCGCAAAAAGGGTGTCTTCAACGTCAAACGGGGTTGCATTGAAACGGTCGGCTACACCTTGAACTTCCGCGGGTGGAACGAATAGGAATAACGCGTTGGGGTCAACAAACCGACGGATCAGCCACGGGCAGGCAATGCGATCGATTTTCGGGCGATGGCGAGTGACCCAAATGGTGCGCCCCTCGGCATTTCGGGGTGGGATGACTACATCTGGAACTTGCGAAAGCCCCGCGTCACGCCATGCAAATTGACCACCCTCAAGCACTTCGGCTTGAACACCAAGATCACGTAAAAACGCAACCGCTCCGTGGCTGATTTTCTTGCCCTTTTGGCAATAAACCACAACAGCACGACCCTTAAGGCTTGGCGCAAGCGTGGCAATATCTGTGAACGGGTGACGAATTGCGGCAGGCAGCAAAAAGGGGTCGAGGGCAAAGTCCTCGTCAATTCGGACGTCTAGTAATACCGGCGCATTCGGGGTACCGATAAGGCGCGACAGTTGGTTAACGGTTATCTCGTTTGGTGATGGCATTGCGCATCCTCCCGTTTGGGTTTTTGTTGGATGCGAAACTTGGGCTTGCGCCTCACGGGGTGTTCGCAACCCCATGGACGGATTGTGGCAGATGACGCTTGGGGCGTCAATACGCGCAGCTTATTGGTTGACGCTTATCGTTTGCGCCTGCGTAATTTCGGTGGTGCCATCGGAATCTGCATACCCCAAATAGATCGCGATTCCGAGGTCGGACAAATAGGTTTGACGAAGGTTACGCTCCGCTCCAGCTTGATCGATATATTCAAACAGCAACGAGAAACTGTCATATGTACAGTCGCCGATTGTGGTCGTAGTCAAAGCCCCCGTCATCAGGGTCATATTTTCAATCGTGCCGAATTCAGTGGCGGAATATTTGTATCCCTTTTGCTTGTAACCATCCTCATCAGGGTAAATATAATTAACGTTCATCGTCCAGGTGCTCTGCGGTTGCAGAGGTAAAATCGCGCGTATATCTTCCTCATAAGCTGTCAAGAAATCGATGGATCGAGCGCGTTTGGTAACTATATAACTTTCGGTTTCAAAGACACCGCCCGTTAGCACAAAGCCGTATTTTTCGCCGTCCATATCGAAATTTGGAGATAGTTCTTCGATCGCACCAACCGCATTTAAGGTAAATACACCGTCAAACAGGTCATCGTCATATGTTACGATAATTCCGGTTTGTATATCGGACCGCACTGGGCAAATTGCGGAGGCAATACCGGGTGTTAGGCAGATCGCGGTGGCTAAAAAATAGGCTTTCATGTGTTTATTCCAAATCCACAAGCTCTGGGTCAACATGCCATAGCACGATATGATAGTGAGGTTCGGCAAATCCATGATGGCCGGGGTTGAAATATAGCTCCACGTTCAACACATCATTCCCGTGCACCTTTAGATCATCAAATTTTTCCTGCGCAGCAATATCCGAAATCGGGATCATATAAATGGTGCTGACAAGAATTCCTGACTTGTCATATGCGGCAAACGGCCCTGCTTTGGGGGCCGCTGGATCTACATAAAGTGTACCAACGCCCGGAATATAATCCAACAAAGGAACAAGTTCACCGATGGGCGGGGGCAAATCACCGGTCGGCGCTTCGGTCGAGTAATAGTCCTGTGCAAGGCTGGCGGTTCCAAAAACTAAAACAAATACGAGAGCGATGCGGATTACAGGATTAAGCATGTATATCTCCTTGGTATATGCGAGCCAATATTTGGACCCATGTCAAAATTCATTTGATCGTTAATACATGGTTAACACCCAAGTAACAAATGCCCGCCCCTAACGCAGCCAAAATTTACGATTTTTGATCTTTTTTCTGAGTTTTTCTTCGGGCTTTAGCAAATCGTCCTCGGTGATAATCGCGCGTAACTTCATACCGCGCCCTTGATACACCATCCGCCTAAACGGCTCGTATTCTTTAACAACTTTCTTGATTTTGTTCGGGGCGATGACCTCTTCAAGAATGTCGATCACGGCTTGGCTTTCACGGGCATATAGCAACGGCAATGCACGATAATGGCAGGTGATTTGCCCATCCAGAAACCCGGTTGGCAAGGCTTCGCGACTACCGCCAAGTTTATGAATAACCAGCGGAAGCGCAATTTGATCCAACCATGGAAACATCGCCTGCCCGTCGAGTTCATCGGGTGGGTTATCCCGAATTTCCGTCGCATATTTCAAGAACAGATCATGGAACCTATGTGGATCGTTAAAATAGAAGAAACCGGCGTTAAAATACAGATAGCGGCGCCAGTATTCGACCGGCTGTGCCTCGTCGATAGAACTTTTGAACGGGAGTTTGAATTTACGATAAAGGGACGCCCAGATTTCGTGGTACCCAGGACCATACAGGTCCGGAATCGGCCATGTACCTTCGCATCGTTGCGACGCGCTTGGCTTGTCGAAATCAAACGGGACGTCGGAAAGGGAACCCGTAAATAATGTGTCGGTATCAAAGAAGATAAAGGGCTCGTTTTTCGGCAAAAGCCGAAGCGCCTCAATCTTGTTTCCGTACGGGTAGCTCGCGCCAAAAACTTCGGACTCAAACGGTAAAATTTCTGCACCCATTGCGATCAGCTGTTCACGCACATGATCCGACATCCGCGGATCATCCGGCCAAAGTGGGCTGGGTTGAGGTTCAGCAATAAACACGCGAAACGTATCATCGGTGTGGAATCGGTTGAAAGATGCCATGAACACCAGGGCTTCATACTGAAGCCGTCCAGCCTGTCCTATACAAAGAATATTTGGCACGTCATCTCCTGCGTCGTTGGATCAATTTAGACCAGATGTCGGGTGGTGTTTCAATGCTGTATAATTACGGCCTATTTGGGGCCTTCTTGAACAAGCATTTCCGATATGGTTTCGCGCGCCAGATCAATAACCGATTTCACCCGCGTGATCCGCGTGGCACCAAACCGATATGCCAGCATTACCTCGGCTGGTTTAGACTGCCAATCAGGCAAGCAATTGACCAGATTGCCACATTTTATATCGGCGTCCGTGATGAAATCAGCCAGAAAACCCACACCTTGCCCCGACTTCACCAACGAAAGAACTGTCGAAAAATCTCGGACGGCAATGTTAGCATCAATGGGTATATCAGCCCTAATTTCCGGGTCATTAACATTTTCCAACCGCCAAATATGTTCTGTTTTAGTATCGGAAAACGCGATGCAATCCGTCTGCTCAAGTTGAGTTGGAGCAATCAAGTTGATACTGGCAGCAACTTCTGGCGAGGCAACAATTTGCCTACGAAAGCTCCCTAGCGGGATTGCCACCAAATTTTCGTCGCTGATCCGCCCGACACGTATCGCGAAATCAAATGAAGGATCCTGCAGGTCATCAAAGTCATATGTTGGCTTCACTACCAGCTTAATATCGGGATAGGTCTCACGAAGTTTCGGCCCAAGCACACGGATCGCGCGATCTCCAAAGGCGGGTGTTGTCGCGATTCTGACTATGCCACGTGGTTGGCTGGCCTCTTGTTGAACATCCTCCAACAGGTGTTCGGTTTCCGCCAGTAGCGATATTATCCGTGGCAAAATCCGGTGCCCTTCACGGGTTAGCGCGATACGGCGGGATGTTCGGGTCAGTAGGATCACACCTAACCGTTCCTCCAACCGCGAGATTTGCATGCTAACCGTTGACTTGGACGTGCCCAATATTTCTGCAGCCGCGGTTATACCGCCCGCCTTGATTACTGCGGCGAAGGCCGTTAGCTCTTGCATGTTTATTGTTCTGTTTTTTTGAACCATAAGTTCTTTATGACCACATTGTTTGAGTATTCACAAGATTGTATCTACTTCTCATCGAAACCAGATATGGAAAAAATATGACAAAGAAAATACTCATTACAGGCGCAAGCGGTGCGTTCGGGTCAATGTTTGTTACGGATTTACTGGCTGCTGGTCATACGGTGGCCGCTGCGATGCGCGACGCCGAGGGCCGAAATCACCAAGCATCCGAAGCGCTGATCGCAAAGGGTGCAATCGTTGTAAATATCGACGTAACCGACGAAACCAACGTTAATCAAGGCGTTGCCGAGGCCATTGCCGCATTGGGCGGGTTGGATGTGCTTATCAACAATGCGGGCGGCGGCGCACATGGCCTGCTCGAAGCATTCACACCCGATCAATTATTGCGACTATACGACATTAACGTGGTCGGAAATCACCGGATGATGCGCGCAGTGCTGCCGAGGATGCGCGCGCAGGAAAGCGGGCTGATACTAAATATTTCCAGCTTGTTGGGCCGCCTGTCGCTGCCGTTTTATGGTGCTTATAGTGCAACCAAATTTGCGGTAGAAACGCTGACGGAAACCGCGCGCGTAGAGCTGTCGCGTTACAGCGTTGATGTGGCACTGATTGAGCCAGGCGGATTTCCAACGTCGTTTGCAACCAACGTACAAACCCCCGCGGACCAAGAACGCCTATCTCAATATGGCGATTTCGCGACCGTTCCACCAATGGCGCTAGAAGGGTTCCAGCAAGCAATGGCGGCAACGCCCAGCCAAGACCCGCAACGGGTTTCGGACGCAGTTGTTCGGGTGGTTAACACGCCGGCTGGCGAGAGAAGTTTCCGCACAATTGTCGATTTCATGGGCATGGGGGAACAGGTTGAAGTGATGAACGCTGCGCTTCAAACTGTCATTGAAGAATTATATACGACGAACGGAATTGCGGGCATGCTAACGTTGAATTCGCAATAGAAAGTCTTTGGTGCGGGCAAATTTTCGACCCGCACCATTTATCTTTGACGGCAGTCAATTCAATCCAAGCTGCGGGTCAACAACCCGATTGCGCAAATGATATAGCTGAACTATACCGCCCTTACTGCACCCGTAGCTCAGCTGGATAGAGCGCTGCCCTCCGAAGGCAGAGGTCTCGCGTTCGAATCGCGACGGGTGCACCACTTTTATTCAATTAGAACAACAAGATGTGCGTTTGGACGTTTGACGCGAAAACGCTATTGTTCGCAGTATGTTCACAGAACGTCTGAATTGGTGCATTTTTCATGTGCACGTAGACAACAAAAAACCGCTGAAAGAGCTGGTACTCTTTTCAACGGTTCATTTGAAAATTCATCTTCTAACGTCAAATACCAAACGCGCTCGCTGCTGGCAAGGCAGGTGTTGTGATGATTGCCACACTCAAACACGGCGGGTTGCCCGAAGGTGTGCGCAGATCTGGGTTCATCGAGTATGTTGCCCCAGCATTGAAGGCGCGAGGGCTCAGCACGTCAGCAATCAGCTATCTGTCAAAAGCGCTGGAAAACTGGACCCGTGATCAGGATTTCATTCCAAACCGCGTTTGCGGATTTTGGCACAAGGTGGGCTGTTTGGCTGAAAAGCTCTCAGTGACCGTGCGAACCATAAATTCAATTGAGCGCCAACTTGAAGGAGCAGGTTTGATCCAGCGCACCATCATGGCGAATGGAGCGCGTGGTGGATGCCGTGAAGAAGGGATCAGTTCCCCGCTCCGGTGGTTGCTGGGGATCAACCTTGCGCCTCTCGTTGAATTGGCTCCTGCTTTGATTTCGGAGGTTGAGGCCATCCGAATGAAGCGCGAAGCCATAGTGCTTTGCCAGATGGAAATTCGCCAGATCAACAAACGCATCCGTCAGTTGAGAAATGAGGATGCTCTTGAGCAGGCGCGAATGATTTTACCCAATGGGCGAACTGCAACAATACAGGATATGGCACAGCTTGAGGCCATCCGTTCGGCGCTGCAAGCTGTGGAAAAAGCGATTGTAACCCCGTCTGGTTCGGCAAATTCTTCCGATCAGTCGGAAGAAAACAACCGACCTATAATACAAACCAAAGAATCTAAATTTTTGTATGCACCAGATTGTGCGCTAAACGAGATCACCATTCGTCAGGTGATGGATGTTGCCACCGAGGAATTCTGTGAAACGGTGGCGATGTATGGGGATTACTCATGGCGTGGGATTGTGGAAACAGCGTATCAGATCGGGTTAACTATCGGCATCAATGAACGTGCATGGCAGGCAGCCTGTGCCAGCTTGGGAAGAGAACGTGCCGCTCTTTGCGTGATCCTCATTCATCGGAACCAAGACCTGCCAATCG
>CAZYMT010000037.1:0-20337 GCA_964649035.1 uncultured Rhodobacterales bacterium | reverse complement strand
GTTTTCATTAGTTGCTCCATATAAACCGAATGGTCGGTATGTGATTCTTTGGAAGAAATGTCAATCCGGTTCCTTCAGGAAGTGTGGGAGTGGCAAGCAACCCAGCCTGCCACTCAGGCGACTACTAGGTGTCAGGCGTGGTCAGCCGTGATTTTTAAACATTCTTTTTATGTACCCGATGGCGTGGCACAGAATATTGACCATAGAAAAGAAAAAGAGGGCCGCGCCCCCAAAATAGACCTCCATGCCAATTTTGAAAATTATACCTGTGTCAGGATTAAAACTGGGGCGACTAAATGTTCCGCGAAGCATAACGGCAGTCACAAAGTGGGCGATAACCACAAACACCGCAAACCCAATTACGATCTTTTCCCATTTCCAAAAGCTTTTCATTTTGTGCTTACCTTAAAACAATCACCTGTATTTGCGTTCAACAATACCAGCCTTCCTTACAGTCCTTTTTCAGTGTGTATTAAATTGAAGATGGCGTAAGTGCTACCGGTGAAACCAAACAAATCTCTCGATACCTAAATAGTACCAAATGAGCACCATGCCAATTGCTGTATGAATTTGGGTATTCTAGACGCTTAAAATTCGGTCAAATAGCAAGAAACCAAAGTCGTATTCAACTTTGTAATCTAACAGGACCGAAACGTCTTCGATATGACATTGGCTTTGCTTACATATCTCAATGCTTGCTTCGATTTCATATGGTTGCGGCTCAAATTCCAAATTTTTAATATATAATCCCGCGTGAAACCCGCTAGGATTCTGATGTGTGCCAAACGGAATTATCGGTGTAGGTATGCTAGAAAGTTCGATATTTTCATTATTCGAATTTCCCTGCATCGTAGCGGTAATAATTCGAACAGTGGAGTAGTCGTCTAAATTTTGGATATATACATTCAGCCCTAAACTGTAAGGAGGGCCTTTTGTGATCATCGTAAACGCTACGTAATTTCGCGTTTGAAACTTTGTATTTATCCCCACGATAATGTCGAAATCATCGCGCTCTATTTCAGCGTAATCATAGATATAGTGTTTTTCCAGTCTTGGCTGCATTGCAAATTCGACAAACAAGAAAGCCATGAGCAGCACCAATATCGTATTGTTCCGCGCTCGCCCTAACACCCACCGTTTTCTCATTTGCTCTCTCTTTCACGTATCTGGATTTCTTTGCAGTGGTTCTACGCAACTTAGCGTTTTCATACTTTGTATGCCTGCACAATGTTCACGTTGCCGATATATGAAGTCGCCAATACTAACAAAAAAAGGGCGCGAGATTGCTCCCGCGCCCTTCTCTCGAATTTATTGATCTTACTTCGCGGTAATACGACCGTCTAGGTAAGGGGTGTAGTCTTGGTTCTCAGCTAGATAGTCAGCCAAAACAACCTCAAGACCCGGACCGTAGTCATAGGCGTTCATGGCGTCGTTAGCGAAGATGGAATAGCCATCGCCGCCGCCGCGTACATAGTTGTTGGTGACCACACCGTAAGTCGCATCCGCGTCAATCGCAGCCCAACCGTCGCCGTCAACAACCATCACGTCTGATACACGGCTACCTGCGTCAGCAGCAGCGTCAAAGGTGAATTTCAGGCCAGCAACCTGTGGGAAACGACCTGCGCCCTCCTCGACTTGGCTAACGCCGTTTTCGAGGGCTTCGACAACACCTGCACCAGAAATCTGGAAAGTCGCCAATGTGTTCTGGAACGGTAGAACAGTCAGGACTTCGCCCATGGTGACCTCGCCCGCATCGATGGAGGAGCGAATGCCGCCACCGTTTTGGAAGGCGATTGTAACGCCTTGGTCAGCCGTGCGTTCCAGCATTGCGTCCGCGATCAGGTTACCCATTTCACATTCAACAGCGCGGCAGCTTCCACGATCACCGTCAATGGCTGCACCAGTATTGGCGACAACTTGATTGCGGATCTCATTTAGTGGCTCGGCCAGTTCAGCGATACGTGCAATAGTGTCGGTATCCTCAACCACATTGCCATCCATGATCAGCGGCTCGCCAAAGGCGCTAAGAACTTTGCCGTTATCATCGAAATAGACGTTCAGCTCGCCAAGGAATTTGCCGTAAGCGTAAGCAGAAACAATCGCGGTATCGCCAACCATTGTCGGATAATGCCCTTCGGCATCTTCATCGATATTCGACAGATAGGTATTGGTGTGACCGCCAACGATTACGTCAACGCCCGTGGTATTGGCCGCAACCAGTTTGTCCACTGCATAACCGGAATGCGAAAGCACGATGATTTTATTAACGCCGATATCGGTTAGCAGATCAACCTGATGCTGCACGGCCTCAGACGGATCGGTGAAGATCACGTTTTTGCCCGGGCTTGCCAGCTCGTCGGTGTTTTGGGGTGTCAGGCCGATAAGACCGATAACTTCGCCGCCAACGGTAATAACCGATGATTTCTGAATGACGCCCGCCAACAGCGGCTCGCCGGAAATGTCAGCGTTTGACATAACAATCGGGAAATCTACTGCGTCGACAAAGCCACGCAGAACCTCTGGACCATCGTCAAATTCATGGTTGCCGACAGTCATGCCGTCATAGCCAAGCTTGTTCATGAATTCCGCAGCCATCACACCTTTATAATAAGTGTAGAAAAGCGTGCCTTGGAATTGATCGCCGCCACTGACCAGGATCGAGTTTTCAGCGCGGGCGCGCGCTTCCTCGACCGCCGTGATAAGACGGGCTGTGCCGCCAAAACATTCGCCAGCGGTGTTATCTTCGGCAGAACAAGGCGAGTCATATTTGCTGATCGGCTCGAACCGCGCGTGGAAATCGTTAGTATGTAAAATCGTTAACTCAAAATCAGCCAATGCGCCGGTCGCAGAAAGCGCCATAGCCGTGGCTGCTGTAAGCAGGTATTTGATTTTCATGGTTTCTTCTCCTCTGATGCGCGGATTAAACAGCACTTGCGTGAGTCGCGCAAACCCGTCGTTGGGGAAAGTAGCAGATTCATCAATATTTCACGCTTGACCCACGGTGTAAGCTGCCGCATTCAAGGGCTTATGGTGATTTACAAGATATTTCGGGCCGATGAATGGGCTCTTCTGGTGCAGGCCGGCGAAACCGCTGGCGCGCCAATCGACATTGCAGACGGGTTTGTGCATTTTTCAACCGCCGAACAGGTAGCAGAAACTGCGGCAAAACATTTTGCTGGTGTGGATGACCTTATACTATGCACGCTGGAGGCCGATAATCTGGATATGTTGAAATGGGAACCCTCGCGCGGCGGGGCGTTATTTCCACATCTATATAGACCACTGCGGATAAACGACATTTTATGGGACAAACCGTTGCCATTACTGGACGGCGCACATGTATTCCCTGACGATGTCTTGTGAAGGGCATTTTGCAAAAAATCGGGTTGCCGATGATGCAACGCCTTGATCCGGAAACCGCGCATGGTCTGGCGCTAAAAGCGTTGCGGATGGGATTGGCGCCCAGCGCTAATGTGACATCGTCGCGGCTGGCAACATCTATTGCCGGTTTGTCCTTGCCCAATCCGGTTGGATTGGCGGCAGGATTTGACAAAAATGCCACCGCCATCACCCCGCTGCTGGCTAGCGGTTTCGGTTTTATCGAGGTAGGTGCGGCCACCCCGCGGCCCCAACCGGGCAATCCCAAACCCCGCCTTTTCCGCCTGACCGAAGACCAAGCTGCAATCAATCGTTTTGGTTTTAATAATGACGGTATGGATGTGATTTCCGATCGCCTGAAACAGCCCCGAAACGGTATTCTGGGCATTAACCTTGGGGCCAATAAAGACAGCACAGATCGCGCCGAAGATTTCGCGCGTGTTCTTGCAACCTGTGGCCCGCATGTTGATTTTGCGACGGTCAATGTGTCCTCGCCAAACACCGAAAGCCTCCGAGATTTGCAAGGTAAAGCGGCGCTGAAAGGTCTGTTGCAAGGGGTCATGGAAGTGCAAGCCTCGCTCGAAAAAGATGTCGCGATTTTCTTGAAAATTGCGCCCGATCTGGAGCGGCAAGAGGTCGCGGATATCGTCGAGGTTGCCAATGAAACAGGCATTTCCGGCATCATTGCCACCAATACCACAATATCGCGCGACAATCTGATCAGTCGCCACGCCGATCAAAAAGGCGGGCTTTCAGGTCAGCCGTTATTTGACAAATCCACCCGTATTTTGGCGCAAATATCAGCCATGACCGACCTACCGTTAATAGGTGTCGGTGGGATCGCCACAGCCGAACAGGCATATGCCAAAATTCAGGCAGGTGCAGCGGCCGTGCAGCTTTACACGGCGATGGTTTACGGTGGCATCACCCTAGCAGCCGAAATTGCGAGAGGTATTGACGCATTGCTTATCCGCGACGGGTTCGACAATATTGCTCAGGCAGTTGGCACTAAAACCAAGGAATGGCTATGAACCCGATCATCTGGCACAACCCTCGTTGCTCAAAATCCCGCGAAACCCTCGCGTTGATCAAAGCCGAGGGGCTAACGCCGACAATTGTCGAATACCGCGAGATCCCGCCAAGCGAGACCGAAATTCGCCGCGCTCTTGATCTTCTTGGCATCAAGGCCGCCGAGCTGATCCGTAAGGGAGAGGCTATATATAAGGAACTGGGACTTGACGATGCCGACGAAGAAACCTTGATCGCCGCCATGTCCAGCCACCCGATCCTGATCGAGCGCCCTGTGGTTTTCGCCAATGGCAAAGCTGCCTTGGGCCGTCCACCCGAAGCCGTTAAGGCGATCCTTTAGTAACCGAGGCCTCCAACGCTGGATAATATCGCCAAAGCGTCCACGCCCTTGTGATCGAAAAAACAATCAGCGCCAGCCACAGACCATGATTGCCCATTACATAGGTCAAAACCAGTAGAACCGGCACATATATGGCCACAGATTGCAACATCGCCATACGCATATCGCGGGTACGGGTAGCACCGATAAATATTCCGTCAAACATCCAGCTGGCCAGCCCAACTATAGGGAAAAGTACTATCCACCAATGGTATAGCCGTGCCTCGGCGCGGACTTCGGGGGCGGTGGTCATGACGTCGATCAAATATGGTCCGGCAATGGCAAAAAACGTGACCAATATTAACGCGCCCCCCAGCGCCCATTTTGACGACAATATCGCGCCTTGACGAAACATATCCCGATTTCGTGCGCCGATTGCTTGGCCAACAAAGGCTTCGGCGGCAAAGGCAAAACCGTCTAGGGCATAGGCGGTGATTTCCAGGAATTGCATTAGAATTTGGTTAGCCGCCAAGGTCACATCGCCGAACGACGCACCCAAAAACAGGAAGGTCATGAAACTGGCCTGCAACAGCACCGAGCGCACCATGATGTCGCCATTCACCGTCGCCATACGCTTGATTTTCACACGATCGAAAACCCGCGCCCAGTCACACCATTGATCACCTGCGAATGCCCCGCGGCACAGCCAAAGGCCCAGCGCCAAGCCCGTCCATTCCGCAATCAAGGTGGCGGTTGCCACGCCCTCGACCCCCAGATCAAGGCCAAGCACAAACCATATATCCAGCGCCACATTCAGCCCGTTCATCCAAAACTGCAAAACCAGCACCGCGCGCGTCCGTTCCATCGCGATCAACCATCCGGTTATTGCATAAATCGCAATGGAGGCCGGTGCGCCCCAGATGCGGATAGATAGATACGTATGCGCCAATCCCTCAACCTCGACCGAGGCGGGTGACAGCTGAAACGCCCCCCAGAATAGCGGGATTTGCAACAGGAAGAACACAACCCCTGCCCCCAGCCCGATCATCAATCCACGGACCAACAGCGCACCGGTTTCCGGCACGTCCCCAGCCCCGCGCGCCTGCGCCACTAGCCCGGTAGTGCCCATCCGCAAGAACCCGAAAATCCAATAGATCGCCGCCAGAATAACGGCCCCAATGCCGACCGCCCCAATTGGTGCAGCCAACCCAAGCTGCCCAACCACGCCGGTATCGACGGCCCCCAAAATCGGATAGGTCGCATTCGAAATCACGATAGGAATCGCGACTTTTAATACACGGCGGTGGGTTATTTGAGGAATGTCGGTATCCACAACTGGCTTTCGAAATATTGACTTATGTGAGTTTGCTCACATAAGTCATGCCGTTGCCAGTGCAATATTGTACCCGAAACAACATCCACCCAGCGCAAAATTACGTCACGTAAGATACCCCACTATCACAAAACCGTGACTTGATTGACGCACACGTAAACCTTACGTTTACGTAAAGGGTAGCTATTAGAGGAGGAATAGATGTCTGATTCGACGATGACGATTGGTCAAATGTGCGATCGCTACGATGTTACACCACGTACTTTACGGTTTTACGAAGCCAAAGAACTGATTTTTCCGGTTCGTGAAGGACAGAAGCGTTTGTTCACAAAACGGGACCGTGCGCGCCTAAAATTGATCCTGCAAGGCAAGCGTTTCGGCTTTAGCCTCGAGGAAATTCGCCAATTGCTGAACTTGTACGATCTTGGCGACCAACAAACCACGCAACTGACCAAGACTTACGAGCTTGGGCTTGATCGTTTGCGCGTGATGGAAGAACAGCGCGACGAGCTGAGTTCCGCAATTGATGATCTGAAAGAGCAGCTTGCATGGGGTGAATCCGTGCTTGCAGATCGCGGTGTCAAACTCGCCGCTGAATAAAAGGAATACCAAATATGCCGACCTATACGCCGCCGCTGAAAGATATGAATTTCATTCTGCATGACGTTCTGAAAGTCCATGAAAGCGATGTCCCCGGCTATGATGATCTGGACGCTGATTTTACGTCGGCAATTTTGGACGAGGCTGGCAAGATCGCGCGCGACGTTCTGGCCCCCTTGAACGTTGTTGGCGATAGTGAAGGTTGTACGTTGGAAAATGGTGTGGTCCGCACCCCGACAGGTTTCAAAGCCGCTTTTGATACGATGCGCGAGGCCGGCTGGACCGGTCTGGATTGTGACCCCGAATATGGTGGCCAAGGCATGCCGTTTGTGATGGGCACCGCCGTTAGCGAGATGTTCACAGCAGCCAACATGTCGTTAAACATGTATCCTGGCCTAACACATGGCGCGTTTTCGGCGATCCATGCACATGGCACCGACGAGCAGAAAGCGACTTTTCTGCCAAAAATGGTGACCTGCGAATGGACCGGTACAATGAACCTGACGGAACCGCATTGCGGCACTGATCTGGGGCTGTTGCGCAGTAAAGCGGAACCGCAAGATGACAGCGCGTTCAAGATCACGGGCCAGAAGATTTTCATCTCGGCTGGTGATCACGATATGGCCGACAATATTATCCATCTGGTGCTAGCCCGCATCCCTGGCGGACCGGACGGCGTTAAAGGTATTTCGCTGTTTATCGTGCCAAAATTCATGGTTAAGGATGATGGTTCGCTGGGCGAAAGCAACGGTGTTTCATGTGGTATGCTTGAGGAAAAAATGGGCATCCACGGGAATTCGACCTGTGTGATGAATTTTGACGGTTCTATCGGCTATCTGCTGGGCACGGAACATAAGGGCCTGCGAGCCATGTTCACCATGATGAATGAGGCGCGCGTTGGCGTTGGCCTACAAGGTTTGGCACAAGCATCCGCCGCGTATCAAAACGCCGCTGATTACGCCCGCGAACGCCTGCAGGGGCGTGACGTGACAGGGGTGAAAAACCCTGATGGCCCTGCTGACCCGATTATTGTGCATCCAGATGTGCGCCGTTCCTTGATGGACCAGAAATCCTTTATCGAAGGGGCGCGTGCCTTTATTTTCTGGGGTGCCAAGCTGATCGACCAAAGTCGGCGCAGTGACGATAAAGACGCGGAGGGGCTGGTTTCCTTGATGACGCCTGTCGTCAAAGGTTTCCTGACCGATAAAGGTTTTGACATGACCGTACAGGCCCAACAGCTGTATGGCGGGCATGGCTATATCGAGGAAACGGGTGCCTCGCAGTTTGTGCGCGATGCGCGTATCGCAATGATTTATGAGGGTGCTAATGGTGTGCAGGCCTTGGATCTGGTTGGGCGTAAATTGGCGTCGGATGGCGGCAAAAACGTGATGGCATTCTTTGAAATTGTTAAGGATTTCATCAAGGAAAACGAAGGGGACGTAGCGTTGAAGGCTGATTTCCTCGACCCGTTGAAAGCGGCATCCAAAGATATGCAAGCGGCAGCGATGTATTTCATGGCCGAAGCTCCGAAAAACCCAAATGCGGCGCTGGCGGGTTCCAGTGATTTCATGCATCTATTTGGCCATGTGGCACTTGGTTTGATGTGGGCACGGATGGGTAAGGCGGCGCAAGACGCGTTGGCATCTGGCGCAAGCGATACCGAATTTTATGAAACAAAACTGACAACAGGTCGCTACTATATGGCTCGTGCTTTACCAGAAACGGGATTGCGTTTGGCACGCATTCAAACAGGTGCGGATCACGTTATGGGGTTGGCGGCGGACTCTTTTTAAGTAGAATTGCCCGCATCTTACAACATACAGCCTAGATTAGCAGATGAGGAAACATGAAACTATATTGCTTTGGACAATCGGGAAACGCTTACAAAGCCGCGCTGACAATGGCGCTGGCTGGCGTTGATTGGGAGCCGGTATTTATTGACTTCTTCAACGGCGCAAACCGCACCCCAGAATTTCGCAAAATCAATGTAATGGGCGAGGTTCCGGTGCTGATTGATGGCTACCACACCATGACCCAATCCGGTGTTATGCAATATCACATTGCCCGCCTTTCAGGGAAGTTTGACGGTGAAACGCAAGCCGAAAAAGACGAAGTTATGCGCTGGATCTTGTGGGATAATCACAAGATGTCGTCACAAGCTGGCGCCACACGGTTTCA
This sequence comes from uncultured Rhodobacterales bacterium, assembly GCA_964649035.1. Classification (GTDB taxonomy): domain Bacteria; phylum Pseudomonadota; class Alphaproteobacteria; order Rhodobacterales; family Rhodobacteraceae; genus NORP23. The sequence continues at coordinate 11,500 of CAZYMT010000037.1, read as the reverse complement.
AATGAATTTCCTGCCCGAAGATAAACGCTCACCTGATGTTATCGCATGGCTGCAAGGGCGCATGCGCGCCGCGTATAAGACTTTAGACAACGCCTTAGAGGGCCGCGACTGGTTGGTTGGCGACGGAATTACACTGGCCGATATCGCGTGCTGTGGCTACCTGTATTACCCTGAAGAATTCGGGTTTAGTCGCAAAGACTGGCCAAATATCGACACTTGGCTGGACCGCATCGCCGCCCTTGACGGCTGGAAACACCCATATGACTTAATGCCGACGAAAGAATTCGTCATCTAATCGGAGGAACTCATGACCGAAGCCTATATTTACGACGCCGTTCGTTCACCACGTGGCAAAGGCCGCAAAGATGGCGCCTTGCAAGAGGTGACGTCTGTGCGCCTGTCAGCCGAAATTCTAAACGCGTTGGCGGAGCGGAATAATCTGGACACCAAATTGGTTGAGGATGTGATCTGGGGCAATGTGACCCAAGTGGCCGAACAAGGTGGATGTCTGGCGCGGTCTGCCGTTCTATATTCCAACTACGACGAAAGCGTGCCGGGCGTGTCGATCAACCGTTTTTGCGCCTCGGGGATTGAGGCCACGAACATGGCCGCCAACCAAATTCGCGGCGGCGCTGGTCAGGTTTACGTCGCGGGCGGCGTTGAAATGATGGGCCGTGTGCCGATGGGATCGGACGGGGCAGCGATTGCCGTTGATCCGACCTTGGCGATGAAAACCTATTTTGTACCGCAAGGTATTTCGGCAGATATCATCGCTACGGAATACGGGTTTAGCCGTGCAGATTGTGACCTGCTAGCGGTTGAATCGCAAAAACGTGCGGCGATGGCATGGGCCGAAAATCGGTTCGAAAAATCGATCGTACCCATCAAGGATCAGAACGGCCTGACTATTTTGGATCGCGATGAATATATGCGCCCAAGTACGGATATGCCGGCGCTTGGCGCGCTAAATCCGGCGTTTCAGGCTATGGGCGAGATGATGCCCGGTTTCGACAAAGTTGCGATGCTGAAATACCCGCATCTGGAAAAGATCAACCATGTGCATCACGCGGGTAACTCGTCCGGTATTGTTGACGGCGCGGCGGCTATTCTGGTTGGATCGAAAGAGTTTGGCGAGGCTAACGGCCTTAAACCACGCGCCCGTATTCGTGCGACCTGTAAAATCGGCACGGACCCAACGATCATGTTGACGGGGCCCGTCCCCGCCACCGAAAAAATCCTGCGCGACAGCGGCATGTCGATCAATGACATTGATATATTCGAGGTCAACGAGGCCTTCGCCGCCGTCGTCCTGCGCTTCATGCAAGCCTTTGATGTGGACCACACCAAAGTCAACATAAATGGCGGCGCGATTGCCATGGGTCACCCTTTGGGCGCAACCGGCGCGATGATCATCGGCACGGCGTTGGATGAACTAGAACGTTCCGGAAAAGGCATAGCACTGGCCACATTATGCATCGCATCCGGCATGGGTGCCGCAACAATTATCGAGCGGGTTTGAGGAGAGAAACATGACTGATTTTACTTACGCCGTAGACGCTGAAGGCATCGCCACCATCACTTGGGACGTGCCGCAGAAATCGATGAACGTGCTATCCTATGACGGTATGCAACTTTTGTCCGACCTGTTCGACAAAGCCCACGCCGACGATGCCGTTAAGGGGATTATTTTGACCTCAGCAAAGGCGGATTTCGCGGGTGGTATGGATCTGAACATCATCGCAAAAATGCGCGAAAATGCGGGCGACGATCCCGCCAAGGGCCTGTTCGAAGGGATCATGGGTTTCCACAAGTTGGAGCGCAAGATCGAGCTGGCCGGAATGGATTTCAAGACCAAAAAAGGCGGTAAGCCGACGGTTTGGGCATCTCCTGGCACGGCACTTGGGATCGGTTTGGAACTGGCGCTGTCTTGCCATTATCGTATTGCTGCGGACAACCCTAAGGCCAAAATTGGGCTGCCGGAGATCATGATCGGAATTTTCCCAGGCGCTGGTGGCACGACGCGGATGGTGCGGATGATGGGGGCTATGGCTGCCTCTCCTTACCTTTTGGAAGGCAAATTATTGGCCCCTTCCAAGGCCAAAGCCGCGGGGATCATTGACGAGGTTGTTCCGGCGGATGAATTGCAGGCCCGTGCCCGCGAATGGGTATTGAATGCCAGCCAAGCCGACACCGTTAAACCATGGGACGCGAAGGGCTATAAAATGCCCGGCGGCGCACCGTATCATCCAGCGGGTTTCATGACCTATGTTGGCGCTTCGGCGATGGTGCATGGTAAGACACAGGGTGTTTATCCGGCGGCCAAGGCGTTGCTCGCGGCAGTGTATGAAGGGGCGTTGGTTGATTTTGACACGGCGTTGAAGATTGAGGCGCGCTGGTTCACCAATGTTCTGATGAACCCGTCCTCGGCGGCAATGATCCGTTCCTTGTTCATCAACAAAACTGCGCTAGAAAAGGGGGCTGTACGCCCCAAGGTCGAAGATCAGACCGTGAAAAAAGTTGGCATTCTGGGGGCTGGCATGATGGGGGCTGGCATTGCTTATGTATCGGCCATGGCCGGAATTGAAGTTGTATTGATCGACCGCGATCAGGAAACTGCCGACAAGGGTAAAGCCCATGTCGAAAGCATCTTGGCAGGCGGTGTAAAACGCAAAAAATCAACGCCGGAGCAAGCCGCCGAGATTGCGGGCCGTGTGCTGGCAACACCTGATTATGCGGCCCTGAAAGGCTGTGATCTGGTGGTTGAGGCCGTGTTTGAAGACCCGAAAATCAAAGCCGAAGCCACCAAAAAGGCCGAGGCGCATCTGGATGAGGATGTGATTTTCGCCACTAACACCTCCACCTTGCCGATCAGTGAATTGGCCAAATCCAGCCGAAATTCTGAAAACTATATCGGCATCCATTTCTTTAGCCCCGTGCATAAAATGATGCTGGTTGAGATTATCCGAGGCAAGGAAACTGGCGATCGGGCGGTGGCAAAATCGCTCGATTTCGTGCGCCAAATCCGCAAAACCCCGATTGTGGTTAACGACGCGCGGTTCTTCTATGCCAATCGCTGCATCATTCCGTACCTGAACGAGGGTGCACGAATGTTGGCCGAAGGGATTGCCCCTGCTTTGATCGAAAACGCTGCTCGCCAACTGGGTATGCCGCTGGGCCCGCTGCAATTAATGGACGAAATTTCTATTGATCTCGGCGTTAAAATTGCCAAAGCAACCAAGGCTGCAATGGGCGATGACTACCCTGACGGCGTGGCAGACGAGGTGTTGTTCAAGATGTTTGACGACGGGCGTCTGGGGCGGAAATCCAATTCCGGCTTCTTTGAATATGACGATAAAGGCAAGCGCCAAGGGCTGTGGCCAACGCTGGCGGAATACTGGCCGGTTGCCGATACGCAGCCTGATTTGCATAACGTGCAACACCGTCTGGCAATGATCCAAACGCTGGAAGCTGTGCGGGCATTGGAAGAAGGCGTGTTGATGGATATTCGCGAGGGTGACGTTGGCGCAATCCTTGGCTGGGGCTTTATGCCTTGGTCGGGTGGGCCGTTTAGCTGGCTTGATATTCTGGGGTCAGATAAGGCCGTCAAGATGTGTGACAGCCTGACGGAGACCTACGGTGAACGCTTCAAAACCCCTGATCTACTGCGCGATATGGCCGCTAAGGGCGAGGCTTTCTACACGCGGTTTGCCGCCGAAAGTAAGGCCGCCTAGCCGATTAACCATGTTCACAGATTGTGTCAGACCTGTTTCAACCCCATATTGGGCATTGAAACAGGTCTTTGGCATGGGCATAGAAGATTGTGAAAGGGTCAAAGAACCCCGAATAGGCAACTTGAGCAGGAGTTTATCATGTGCGGCATTATCGGTGTTTTAGGCAAATCTGATGCCTCCCCAATCATTGTGGAAACGTTGCGGCGGCTGGAATATCGCGGCTATGACAGCGCGGGGATTGCGACGCTGGATGGTGGCAAAATGCTGCGACGACGTGCGGTCGGGAAACTGTCAGAACTAGAAAAAGTGCTGGCGCGCGATCCGGTCAAAGGCACGATTGGTATTGGCCATACGCGCTGGGCCACGCATGGCGCCGCGAACGAGGTTAACGCGCACCCCCATAAGGCGGGTCCTGTGGCGGTCGTGCATAACGGTATCATCGAAAATTTTGCCCGTCTGCGCGATGAGCTGATCGCGGATGGTGTAGTTTTTAACACCGAAACCGACACCGAAGTTGTGGTGCAGCTTTGTGCGCATTTGATGGCGGGTGGCATGTCGGCGGTTGATGCGGCGGGGGCCACGATTGCACGACTTGAAGGCGCGTTCGCGCTGGCATTTTTGTTTGAGGGCGAGGATGATCTATTGATCGCGGCACGGCGCGGATCACCGCTGGCCATCGGGCATGGCGACGGCGAGATGTTTATCGGGTCCGACGCCATGGCGCTTGGCCCTATGACCAACCGGATCACCTATCTGGAAGAAGGCGATTGGGCGGTTCTGACCCATGACGGGGTGACAATTTATGACGCGCTCGACAACATCGCCAACCGTGAATTGCGGGTGGTTAATGTTGATCATGCCGCTGTCGACAAAGGCAATTTTCGCCATTTCATGGCCAAGGAAATTCACGAGCAGCCTTCGGTTATGGCCGTGGCTTTATCGCATTACCTGACCGCAGATCGCGAGGCGGTACAACCACCGATTTCACTGGATTTCAGCGGTTTTGATCGCATTGTTATGGTCGCCTGTGGCACCGCCTATCTGGCTTGTAATGTCGCAAAATACTGGTTCGAACAGATCGCCCGTATTCCAGTCGAAATCGACGTGGCTTCCGAATTTCGTTACCGCGAGCCACCTTTAACGGGGCGTGAATGCGTTATTTTCATCAGCCAATCGGGTGAAACCGCCGATACACTGGCCGCCTTGCAATATGCCAAAGGGAAGGCCGCGCATGTGTTGGCCGTGCTGAACGCCACCGAAAGCTCCATCGGGCGGGCAGCGGATGACACGTTACAAATCATGGCAGGGCCAGAGATTTCGGTGGCCTCGACCAAGGCGTTTACCTGTCAGCTTTCGGTGCTGGCTTGTCTGGCGGTTCTGGCGGCGCGGCAACGCAATGTCATTGATGCGGCTGAGGAGAAGCGCTTGGTTAATGCATTGATGTCGGCGCCGCGTTTAGTGTCAGAAGCGATCGCCGCCGAAGGTTCGATCGAGGCCGTCAGTCGCGATTTGGCCAAGGCCCGAGACATTCTATTCCTGGGGCGTGGATCACTATTTCCGTTGGCACTTGAAGGCGCGTTAAAACTGAAAGAACTTAGCTATATCCATGCTGAGGGCTACCCAAGCGGCGAGCTGAAACACGGGCCGATTGCCCTGATTGACGACCAAGTTCCCGTCATCGTTTTTGCCCCCAGCGGGCGGCTGTTCGATAAGACAGTTTCCAACATGGAGGAGGTCATGGCGCGGGGTGGCAAGGTGTTATTGGTGACGGATGACAAGGGCGCTAGCGCGGTTTCCGACGGCGTTTGGAAAACCCTGATCATGCCAGAATGCGACCCGTTTGTAGCGCCGATGGTATATGCAGTTCCAGCGCAATTGCTGGCCTATTATACGGCGGTCGAAAAAGGCACCGATGTTGATCAGCCGCGCAATTTGGCGAAATCTGTAACGGTAGAATAGCAGGGCCTTGCTATCCGCCAGTGGCGCGCTTAGGTGAAAGCGAACCTCGGAGCATTCCATGAAAAAACGTCTACCGTTAGTCTTTATCATCATGACCGTGATCATCAGCGCGATGGGGATCGGTCTGATCATGCCGGTAACACCGGATTTGGTGAAAGAGCTTACGGGGAATGATATTAGCGGCGCGGCCCTTTGGGGTGGTGCGTTGATGTTCGCCTTTGCAATTATGCAGTTCTTGTTCATGCCAATCGTCGGCAATCTGTCCGATCGTTTCGGGCGGCGTCCAGTTTTGCTAGTTTCCCTTGGGGCGGTTGCGATTGATTATCTTATTCACGGGTTCACGGACTCGATCTGGATATTGTTCATTGCACGTTTAATCGCCGGGGTTTTAGGCGCTACTTACAGCACCGCCAACGCTTATCTGGCCGACATTTCGGCCCCCGAAGATCGCGCGGCGAATTTCGGATTGGTTGGGGCGGCCTTCGGGATCGGATTTATTCTAGGGCCAGCGATTGGCGGGATATTGGGCGAATATGGTACACGAGCACCGTTTTTCGCCGCCGCGGGCCTGTCGATGCTGAACGCTATCTTCGGGTATTTTGTGGTATCAGAATCCCTCAAACCCGAAAATCGCCGTAAGTTTGAATGGAAGCGCGCCAACCCTCTCTCGGCTCTGATGCGCATCCGGACCTTACCCACGCTTAGCGGATTGATTATAATCGTCTTCATCTTCGACATCGCCAATTTTGTGTATCCCGCGATTTGGAGCTATTACACCATCGAAAGCTTCGGCTGGAACGTTGGCATGGTTGGCATCAGCCTATCGGTTTACGGCATCGGGGTCGCAATCATGCAAGGCGGGGCCATCCGCCCGATGATCAAAAAATTCGGCGAAAGGCGCACTGCCGAAATCGGGTTTGTTGCCGCCGCCTTATCTTCGCTCGCACTGATCTTTATCACCGAGGGTTACATGATTTTTATCGCCATGCCGATAATCGCGGTAAGCGGCGTCGCCGGCCCTGCCCTGTCCGGCATGATGTCAAACCGCGTTGGGGATGATGAACAAGGCGAATTGCAAGGGGTGCTGGGGGCATTGTCATCTGTTGGAATGCTGATCGCGGTGGTGCTAATGCCGCTGATTTTCCGTACATTCACCAAGGAGGACGCGGCCATTTACATGCCGGGTGCGCCGTTCATTCTGGCGACGATGCTAATAATTGTAGCTTTGGTATTGTTGTTCCGCGAACCAAAGACCACGGACATACCAGAATAAAAAAGGCCCGACAATTGCCGGGCCGTTTCATGTTTTAAAAGCGTCTGCCTAGTTTGGCAATTCACCTTCGATACCTTCGACATAGAAATTCATGCCAGCCAGCGTGCCATCATCGGCAATCTCGCCGTCAGCTAACCAAACAGAACCGTCCTGCTTGTTGATCGGGCCTGTGAACGGATGCAGCGTACCAGCGGCAATTGCCTCGGCAGCGGCTTGGGCTTGGGCGGCTACGTCTGCAGGGAGACGATCAGAGAATTCGCCGATCTTAACCATACCAGGCGCGATGCCGTCCCATGTGTCTGTGCTTTCCCAAGTGTCATCCATGACGGCTTGAACACGGGAAACGTAATACGGACCCCAGTTATCAATGATCGAGGATAGGCGCGCAGTTGGACCAAATTGCATCATGTCGGATGCTTGGCCAAAGGCAAAAATACCTTTTTCTTCGGCAATTGTCATCGCCGCAGGGCTATCAGTATGCTGCATGATCACGTCCGCACCTTGCTCGATCAGAGCATTCGCCGCGTCTGCTTCTTTGCCTGGATCGAACCAAGTATAGACCCAAACAACTTTGAATTGCACATCAGGGTTAACCGATTTTGCCGCAAGATAGGCCGCGTTAATGCCGCGCACAACTTCGGGGATCGGGAAGGAAGCGATGTACCCAACCGTGTTGGTTTCAGTCATGTTACCAGCGATAAGACCGATCACATGGCGGCCCTCATAGAAACGTGCCGAGTATGTCGAAACATTATCGGAACGCTTGTAACCAGTTGCATGTTCAAAAACCACATTCGGAAATTTTTCAGCAACTTCAAGTGTTTGATCCATATAGCCAAACGACGTGGTGAAAATGATGTCAGCCCCGCCCAGCGCCATTTGTGTCATGACTCGTGCGGCGTCAGCGCCTTCAGGAACGCTTTCAACGTAGGTGGTTTCAACCGCATCGCCGAACGCTTCTTCAACCGCTAAACGGCCCTGATCATGCTCATAGGACCAGCCCAAATCGCCAACTGGGCCAACATAGATAAAGCCCGCTTTAGTCTGCGCGATAGCAGCACCGCTTATGCCTAGGGTCAGCGCGGCTGCAGCAGCCATTGTTGTAGTGAATTTCATGTAAACCTCCGGTTTGCTTCAATGTGAAGCGTGAAAATTCCGACCAAGCGAGGCCGGAGCATTAAGACTTGCGCGTCGGCGATCCGACGACATGATGACAAGCACGATAATCGTTGCGAGGTACGGAGTCATCGACAAATATGCCGGTGATATCCCGAAACCAAGCGCTTGCAGGTTAAGTTGCAGAATTGTGACCCCGCCAAACAGGTAAGCCCCTAGGATCAGACGCCACGGTTTCCAGGACGCAAACACCACGATCGCGAGGGCAATCCAGCCGGATCCTGCTGTCATGCCTTCGGTCCATTGTGGAACGCGGATCAGGGACAGATAGGCCCCGCCAAGACCCGCACAGGCACCGCCAAACGCAATGGCGGCCATACGGATGAAGATCACGTTATAGCCCAAGGAATGCGCCGCATCATGGTTTTCTCCGACGGCGCGCAAAACCAGCCCAGCGCGGGTTCGGTTAAGGAAATACCAAACGCCAGCGACCAGAGCGATGGAGGCATAAATCATAAAATCATGGCGGAATAGCAATTCGCCAACTATCGGGATGTCACTTAGAAAAGGCAGATCAAGGCGCGGTGATGAAGGTGGCTTCATGCCTGTATAACGTTGCCCGAGAAGCGCGGCGAGGCCCAGCCCAAACATGGTTAATGCAAGACCTGTGGCAACCTGATTGGACAACAGGAACAACGTAAGGAACCCGAAAATCAGCGCCAAGCCAGCACCGGCAAGCACGGCGGCCAACATGCCTAACCAAACGCTGCCAGTATCAACAGAAATCGCGAAACCCGCGATGGCCCCAATGATCATCATACCTTCAACCCCAAGGTTCAGAACACCGGATTTCTCGACAACCAATTCGCCAACTGCGGCCAGCAAAATAGGAGTCGCGGCGATGATCAGGGTGACAATCAACGACAGTGGATTAAGGGTTGAAAAATCCATTACTTCACCTCCTTTTTCCAGCGCAGCCGGTAGTTAACGAACACATCCACCGCCAGCAGGAAGAACAACATCATGCCCTGAAACACATTGATCGCAGCGGCTGGAATCCCAAGGGTCAGCTGTGCCAGCTCGCCGCCAATATAGGTTAACGCCATCAGCAATCCGGCCAGTACAATCCCGATAGGATGCAAGCGACCAAGGAAGGCCACGATGATGGCCGTAAACCCGTACCCAACGGGGAAATTGGTGGTCAGTTTTCCAGCGGGGCCGGTGACCTCAAACAGTCCGGCCATGCCCGCCAATGCACCCGACAGACCAAGGCAAATCGCGACGATCACATTGGGGTTAACACCAGAAAATTTAGCGGCGCGCGGCGATTGTCCGGTCAGTTTAATCTGGAAACCCAGCAAATGCCGCTCCATCAAAACATAGGCCGCGATTACTACGGCCAGCGCCACCAACACGCCTGCATGCATTCCAAGCGGTTCGTAGATCATCGGCAAATCGGTGCTATCAACGCCGCGAAAACTGCGCGATTCAGGGAAGCCGTACCCATCCGGGTTTTTCAACGGGCCGGTTACCATTGCCGCCAAAAAATTGAACGCTACATAGACCAGCATCAACGACACCAATATCTCGTTGGCGTTAAACCGTATTTTTAATATGGCCGGTATCATAGCCCACAAAAAACCGCCAAGCGCACCAGCGATTGTCATTAAAGGTAACACCCAGATGCCCTCGGCGGGGTACAGGGCTAGCCCGACAGCGCCGCCGGCGACCGCACCCATGACAAATTGTCCTTCGGCACCGATGTTCCAGATACCCGCGCGAAAACCTATACTTAAACCAATTGCAATCAAGATCAGCGGACCAGCTTTAACGAGCAGTTGTGTCCGAGAATAAGGACCGTAAACTTCGTGGAAAATCGGGTCTAGGAAGATAATCTTGATGGCCGCGACGGGATCGGTGCCTAAGGCTGCAAACAATGCGCCGCCCGCAATCATCGTCATGAAAACCGCCAAAATGGGCGTTAACCAGCGCATTGTGGAGGAGGCTTGTTGGCGTGGTTCTAATCTAAGCATTGGCTGCCTCCCCCAAATTTCCACCCATCATCAGGCCTATTTCTTCAACATTCAGACCCGCTGCGGGTTGTGGTTTGGACAAGCGGCCCTCGGACAGAACCGCAAAAGTATCAGACATTTCCATCAGCTCGTCGAGGTCTTGCGAGATCACCAAAACGGCAGCGCCGCCTGACGCAAGATCGCGCAAAGCCTGCCGAATAGAGGCCGCCGCCGCCGCGTCCACACCCCATGTCGGCTGGTTCACAACCAGCACTGAGGGGGATTGTAAGACCTCGCGGCCAATAACAAATTTCTGCAGATTACCGCCCGACAGCGATTTGGCATCATTGTGAATTCCGGGCGTGCGAACATCAAAATCTTCGATGATCTGACGCGCAAAAGCATCGCGTTTTTTGTGATTGATAAAGCCAGATTTTGCCAAACCCTGACGGATACGCCCGCTAAGAAATCCGTTTTCAGTCAGGCTCATATCGGGGGCTGCAGCGTGGCCGAGGCGTTCTTCGGGTGCGGCCAGTAAACCACGGGTTCGGCGTTCAACCGGACCAAATATCCCGACACTGCGCCCTTTTAGGGTAATCATTTGTGGACCTGACAGGCGCTCACCAGACAATGCCAGCAGCAATTCATCCTGCCCGTTTCCGGCCACGCCGGCGATCCCCATAACCTCGCCAGCGCGTAGTTGTAGCGAGATATTCTTGAGGCTGGTGCCAAACGGATCACGCGAACGGAGGTTCAGGTTGTTGAGCTCCAACAACACCTCGCCGGGCGTAAATTCACGCGCGCTTGGCATCGCTAATTCGCCGCCAATCATCATTTCCGCCATGCTGCGCGCGGTTTCATCGGCGGGAATACAGGTGCCGACAACTTTGCCGCCGCGCAGGATGGTCGCGTGATCGCAAAGCGTTCTAATCTCGTCGAGTTTATGACTGATATACAGGATCGACACCCCTTCGGAGGACAGTTTTCGCAGCGTTTTGAACAGAGTTTCGACTTCTTGCGGGGTCAAAACCGATGTCGGTTCATCCATAATCAAAAGCTTGGGATTTTGTAGCAGGCAACGGACAATCTCGACACGCTGGCGTTCGCCAACCGACAGATCACCGATCAAGCGGTCCGGATCTAACGGCAGACCGTACGCCTTGCTAACCTCGCGAATTTTATTGCTAAGTTCGGCGCGGTGCGGGGCGTTTTCCATGCCAAGAGTGATGTTTTCGGCAACACTCATAGCCTCAAACAAGGAAAAATGCTGAAAGATCATGGCGACGCCAAGATTGCGGGCTTCGCTGGGTTTATGGGGGTGGTAACGGATGCCGTGCAGCTGCATTTCACCACTATCAGGGCGCACCAAACCGTAGATCATTTTGACGAGGGTGGATTTTCCGGCCCCG
>CAZYMT010000036.1:0-20542 GCA_964649035.1 uncultured Rhodobacterales bacterium | reverse complement strand
TTTCCCGGCCACACAGAATTCCTCGCAGCACTTGGGCAAGTGGATCGCCCTGTAATGATGCTGGCGGCACCCGAGTTGCGTGTTGTCCCTGTTACGATCCACATCGCAATTGATCGTGTGAAACAAGAATTAACGCCTGAACGGCTTGCCGAAACCATTCGTATTACACATGCTGCATTGATTTCGGATTTCGCGATACCGTCACCTCGAATTGCCGTCGCAGGTTTGAACCCACATGCAGGTGAATTTGGTGCAATGGGGCGAGAGGAAATCGAACTGATTTCCCCAGTTCTAGATATTTTACGTGCGGAAGGCATGCGAATATGTGGGCCTAAATCTGCGGATACCATGTTTCATGAAGCAGCCCGCGAAACCTATGACGTTGCGATATGCATGTACCATGATCAGGCGCTTATCCCGCTTAAAACACTGAATTTTTCTGGCGGTGTTAACGTTACGCTCGGGCTTCCCTTTATCCGGACGTCGCCAGATCATGGCACGGCCTTTGATATCGTTGGTAAAAACATAGCGAATCCAAGCTCGCTAATAGCGGCCCTAAGAATGGCGCAGAACATGGCCGAAAAACGAGGTGTCACATGAATGATCTTCCCCCACTGCGTGAAGTTATTGCAAACCACGGCCTGACGGCGCGCAAATCTTTGGGGCAAAATTTTCTTCTTGATCTTAACCTCACATCTAGAATTGCGCGGCGCGCCGGTGACCTTTCTAAATGTGACATACTCGAAATTGGCCCCGGCCCAGGGGGATTAACCCGTGCGCTTCTTATGGAAGGCGCGCGTAAAGTTGTAGCGATTGAGCGCGATAGCAGATGTTTACCAGCGCTCGAAGAAATATCGGATGCCTATCCACAACGACTGAAACTGCTGGAAGGTGACGCGCTGGAGGTTAATCCGCTGCCGTTCCTGACACCGCCAATTCGCGTCGTCGCTAATCTGCCATATAATGTTGGAACTGAGTTGTTGATCCGCTGGTTAACACCAAATTCATGGCCCCCCTACTGGCAAAGCCTAACATTGATGTTTCAAAAAGAAGTTGCGCAACGCATTGTCGCAGCTCCGGGCAGCAAAGCATATGGTCGACTGTCGGTGCTCGCCCAATGGCGCTGCGACGCAAAACTTGCCTTTGAAATATCTCCCAAAGCCTTCACCCCTCCGCCGAAAGTTACTTCGGCGGTCGTGCATCTAGAAAGGTTGGAAACACCACGGTTTCCAGCAGACGCGGCAGACTTGTCACGGACCGTCAGCCTCGCCTTTGGGCAAAGGCGAAAGATGTTACGTTCGAGCCTCAAAAGTCTTGGAAAAGACGTCGAAACAAAGATCGCGCAAGCGGACATTGACCCGACCACAAGGGCCGAGCAAGTCAGTATCGAAGAATTTTGCCGCCTTAGCCAAATCCTCTATCCGAAATAACTATTCGGATACAGGTGGCGTATCGGCTTCGACAACTTCTGGTGTGAATTTCTTACGGGTACGCGGTGCACGTGTTGGCGCCTTTTGCTTACCCTCGGGTGTTGCGACAATATTGTTATCGCTTACATCCGGTTGCTCGCCCGCATTTGCCTCAAAACCACCGCTTACATCTGGCTGCGCGTCAGCAGTTGTCTCAACAACAGGTTGCTGTTGTTGCTTTTGCTGCCGCTGGGCCTGCTGTTCGGCTTGTCGCTGCGCATGTTCCGCCTGCCGTTCATCCAGTATTTTTTGAGCCGACACTAATAGGCGGGAGTAATGTTCGGCATATTGGTGAAAACTTTCAGCCCCAACCCGATCATCATCAAGCGCTGCATCATGTGCCAACGCGCGATATTTTTCGATTATTTGTTGGGGGGTTCCCCGCACACGCCCACTTGGGCCTGCACTATCAAAAACGCGATTAATGACATTACCACTGCTATTATTATTACGGCGGTTGTTATTTTTGTTTCTAGAACGTGATTTATTTGAAGATCTCATTACTCTCAGTCTTCTAATGTAAGGTTAAAATTGTGCTGCCGCCACTTAAGCGATCATCTAACAGCAACGTTTCCGATTTCCGGTTAACTGTCTACGCAAGTAGCAAGCTCACTATACCGTAGATAAGGAAACATACACGCAAATCTCGTCTTTAAACAAGCTAAAAGTGCCAAATTTCGTCAAATTGCGCGTTTTTTAGCAATGAATCACAACAATTCGATCATGTCCGCTCATATCCGTTTCAACATGGACGTTTCTGAACCCATTCTTTAAAAATATGTCGCAAACATCGGTCCCCTGTGCGTAGCCAATTTCGAACAATGCAATGCCATTGCTATTCAGAAAAAGTTGAAGCTTTTCAGCGATTTTCCGATAAGCGGACAATCCATCGCCCCCCGGGGTTAAGGCCAGTGCCGGCTCCCAGTTTTTCACATCGGGAGCAAGTTGTTTCATTTCGTCCGCCGAAATATACGGTGGATTTGAAACGATCAAATCAAACTTCCCAGTAACGTTTTCAAACCAATCAGATTCCAGAAAATTAATGCGCGCGGAGACATCATGAGAACCAGAATTTCGCCGCGCAACCATCAATGCCTTTGTGCTAATATCCGTGGCAGTCACCTGAGAGGCCGGCCATTCAGCCGCCAAACTTATCGCTAAAATTCCAGTGCCTGTACCAAGATCAAGGATCGAACCGGCGCGCGGGGTGTTCAAAGCAATTTCGACAAGCGTCTCGGTTTCGGGCCTGGGATCGAGCACATCTGTGCTTACTTCAAACCACCGCCCCCAGAACTCTCGTCCACCAATAATCTGGCTGACAGGTTGGAATTTCTCCCGAGTTTTCAGGGATCGTTCAAATTTGGCTAATACATCCGCAGAAACAATATCGTCCTGTTCGAATATTAACCGCGAGGCGTCACATCCCAATGCATTGGACAATAACAAACGCGCATCCCTAGCCGCACTTTCAATTTTCACGGCTTCAAGCCTGTGAATTCCAGCCAACAACAGTTGTTGAATTTTCACGGATCAAGTTCCGCGAGCTTTTCGGCTTGATCTGCAGCAGTCAGAGCTTCGATAAATTCGTCAAGATTACCCTGCATAACCTGATCCAACTTATATAGGGTCAAATTAATCCGGTGATCGGTAACACGCCCCTGCGGGAAATTATATGTTCGTATTCGTTCGGATCTATCACCCGAACCAATCTGACCTTTACGAGCAGCCGCACGCACATCATCGGCTTCCTGCCGCTTCAAATCATAAAGGCGTGTCCGCAAAACCTGCATAGCCTTTGCACGATTTGTGTGCTGCGATTTCTCTGACGAAGTAACGACAATACCTGTTGGCAAGTGTGTAATCCGGACGGCAGAATCGGTTGTGTTCACGTGCTGACCACCAGATCCTGATGCGCGCATTGTATCAATTCGAATATCTTTGGTCGGGATGTCTATATCAACTTCTTCGGCCTCGGGCAAAACCGCAACCGTTGCCGCAGATGTATGAATACGGCCACCAGATTCAGTTGTCGGCACGCGCTGGACACGGTGCACACCGGATTCAAATTTCAAAACGGCAAAAACGCCCTCGCCCTTCACATTAGCAATGACTTCCTTATACCCACCGACATCGGACGACGATTCTTCAACGACTTCAAATTTCCACCCACGATCCTCGGAGAACCGTTGATACATTCGGAACAGATCCCCCGCGAATAATGCGGCTTCGTCGCCGCCGGTTCCTGCTCTTATTTCGATTATCGCTGGGCGATGATCCGCCTCATCCTTGGGAATAAGTGCCAATGTTATGGCATGTTCCGCGTCTGGGAGAATCGCCTTTATTTCGTTCAGCTCTTCTTGGGCCAATTCGCGCATTTCGGGATCATCAAGCATTGCCTCGGCATCTTTTTTGGCTTCGAGATATCCTCGATATGCCTCGATCTGTTCAACGACGGGCTTTAGCTCTGCATATTCGCGCCCAAGTTTGGCGAGCTCTTTTGCGTCAGCCCCCCCCGACAGCTTCGCCTCGATAAAGGCAAACCGTTGGCGTATTTGCTCAAGTTTTTCAGTAGCAATCATCTAAACAAAAACATCATTCTTCAAACGATGACAATGTTGCGAGCCACGCACGAACACGTTTTTCATTCACGCCCATATCACTATGTCCAAATCGCGAACGCGAATAAACTGTAACCGTTGATTTTCCACCATTAAGGTCGATAAATTTTACGGAAATATAGTCGGGAAAGTTAAGCCGTTCAGAGCGTTGCACATATGTCATCCACCCTTCTTCGGGCGATCCAGCAACGCGGATGGTTTTACTTTGACGCAATACAAAATCATCAAAAGCTTTCGCCATCAGAGTTGGATTTGCCGTGTAAATTGGCGCGGGCATGTCCACGAACTCGGTTGTGAGCGCAGGCGGAGCAACCCGAAAACTGTTGGGTTTCAGCGACTGAACCACAGTCAAAGGATCGACATGCCAAATCTCTGGCGGATGCTCAACGCTACTGACTTTGTAAAACATAAATCCTGCGCCTACGACGTTAAGGAATATCAAAAAGATTGCCATTCGGAACATATAGTTAAGCTGCGTTTTCCGCAGTCCCCTGCTCTGCTTCAATTAGTGTCGCACGATCCTCAACCATTTTGACGATATGGTCAATCATTCCTGCATTATCCAACTTGTGATCTTGCTTTCCGGCGAGATATACCATCCCCGATCCTGCGCCACCACCTGTAAAACCAACATCTGTCATTAAGGCTTCACCTGGGCCATTTACGACACACCCAATTATCGACAAGCTAATTGGTGTGCGGATATGAGCCAGCCGATTTTCCAATTCGGCAACCACTGTAATCACGTCAAATCCTTGACGGGCACAGGACGGACAAGAAATAATATTCACGCCGCGATGCCGCAAACCAAGCGATTTAAGTATCTCGAAACCAGCTTTGACTTCCTCCACCGGATCCGCCGACAGTGAAACACGGATCGTGTCACCAATCCCCATCCATAATAAATTGCCCAGACCAATAGCAGATTTGATCGTGCCGGACACCAATCCGCCTGCTTCGGTAATACCTAGATGGATTGGCGCATCAGTTTGTTCCGCCAACCCCTGATAAGCAGCAGCAGAAAGGAAAACGTCGGATGCTTTTACGGAAATTTTGTATTCCTGAAAATTATTATCCTCAAGGATACGTATATGTGCGAGGCCGCTTTCGATCATTGCTTCTGGGCAAGGCTCCGCATATTTTTCCAATAAATGTTTTTCCAGCGACCCCGCGTTAACCCCGATCCGGATGGAACAGCCGTGATCTTTCGCAGCCGCGATAACCTCGCGAACGCGATCACTAGAACCAATATTACCTGGATTAATGCGCAAACATGCGGCGCCAGCTTCGGCTGCTTCAATCGCACGTTTATAATGGAAATGGATGTCCGCAACGATGGGAACCGGGCTTTCGCGTGTGATTTCCTTCATTGCCGCCGTTGACGCTTGGTCTGGACAAGAAACCCTAACAATATCTGCGCCCGCTTCGGCGCAGGCCAACACCTGACCAATGGTTGCCTTTGCATCGGATGTAAGGGTGTTCGTCATTGTCTGAACTGTTATTGGCGAATCCCCACCAACCGGTACATTGCCAACATGGATAACACGGCTTTTACGCCGATGTATATTCCGCCAAGGGCGAATGGGATTATGCGACATTATGTTTTCCGAGATTGCTGAGTATTACTGCTATAAATAGTAACAAGCTGTGGAAATGTCACCCTGTAGTATCAACAATTTTATTAATCTAGCTGCGCCACATGTGTTTCGCGCCATGCTTCAGCTGCAACTTGTAGTGCTATTGACGGTTCGCTAACTTCGGGCATCGTTTTCGCAATTTCGGATGGCGCAAGCGCGATATCCCGAATAACGGCTTCCGTTGTACTAACTGGTCCAAACGCCTGATCATCAATCATAACGTACAGCGCCGTGGCATTACCCGATCTTAAGTATACGTTTGGCGCGTCTTCCGGCAGGATATATTGTTCCCCAGCGGCCAAGATATTGTCGTAAATACTGGTACCATCTTCTTCATACACACGAACCCAAACGTCCTGCTGCGCGACCAAACTGATCGCCGGAATATGGGGCGTTTCGCTGACAATCGGCAGCTCTGCAACTTCAATAGGCGTGCCTTCATCGACACTCACGGTTTCGGCAACCAGAGCATCGGTTGCCCTATCTGGATTGATCGCGAATATTGGGCCGTCACGAGGTTCAACCACGGGAACTTCTAGCTCACGACGATTATATAGAATAGATGGATCCGCAGCCAGCTCGATACTAGATGGTGAAAAACCATCAGCACCAGATGACGAAGACGCCCCCAAACCTTCGGGTTCAAAAGCAACCATTGGATTGTCTTCAATGGGTGCAAATTCTACGCGTTGAATATCATTCAACACAAACCAAACGCCATATCCAAGTCCAGCAATAACCAAGCCAAGAACAAGGAGTGGTCCAGCCGCAGCCAAATTAGCGCCTGCGCCTCCGCTATTTGGATCACCCACCCCACCACCAGGCATATTCGGGACCCAGTTTTGTGGGCTTGTTATCGCACCCGACGATTTTTCAGTCTTTTTCGATTGATTTGAAACACCGGAAAGACCGACACCAGAACTGACATAACCCGCCTCGTCACAGAAACGCTGAAATGTAACTTCGGGATCAAGTTGCAGATATTTGGCATAAGACCGAACATAGCCAGCAACAAAGCTGGCATTCGGGAATACCGAAATATCGCAATTTTCGATCGCGGAAATATACGCCGCTTTGATGCGTAGGTCACGTTGAACATCCAGCAAAGATTTGCCAAGCGTCGCTCGCTCACCGCGCAGCTCATCGCCCAGTCTTGTCTCAAATGAGTCAAAACCAATCTGCGTATTTTCTGAAGGTAAATGATCCATTCAGTCTGCTTTTAACTTTTTTGTTGCCCCGGTCTTTTCTTACCAACCGACGAGAATCGCTAGGCGTTTCATTCAGTTAGTAACAAATCTGTAGCATATAATTAGTCATCTGTGCAGAGGGAATTTACGCAGGCGTCAAGTAACAGAAAAACATGTCACTTGCGCAGAAATATTTCCTAGCCGGTTAGCTCGGTTCTTGCCAGCTCGCAGTGCTGCCAAAGTGAATCGAGCGACCGAACCAAGTGGTCCATCAATTTTGGATTATGTACGGGTGAAGGCGTAAACCTTAACCGTTCGGTGCCGCGGGGCACTGTTGGGAAATTAATCGGTTGCACATATATCCCGAAATCATTCAGCAACCAGTCCGACAGGCGCTTACATTTCACCGGATCGCCAACCATCACGGGAACGATGTGGCTATCATTGTCCATGACCGGCAAACCCATGGCTTTTAGACGTATTTTCAACACCTTAGCAGCAGCCTGTTGTTGATCACGAAGTTCCTGATGTACCTTTAAATAGCGAACCGAGGCCGCCGCACCCGCCGCAATCGCGGGCGGTAGGGAAGTAGTAAAGATGAACCCTGGAGCATAGGAACGCACCGCGTCCGCCATTTTTTCCGAGGTCGCGATATACCCGCCCATGACACCATATGCCTTGGCCAAGGTGCCATTAATAATATCGAGGCGATCCATCAATCCATCGCGCTCTCCAACGCCACCACCGCGTGGACCATACATGCCGACAGCATGAACTTCGTCGATATACGTAAGCGCATTGAATTCATCCGCCAGATCACAGATGTCTTCGATAGGCGCAAAGTCGCCGTCCATAGAGTAAATAGATTCGAACGCGATCAGTTTTGGCGCGTTTTTATCTACCGATTCGAGAAGCTCACGAAGATGATCCACGTCGTTATGCCGCCAGATATGCTTCTCACAATTTCCGTGACGAACGCCTTCGATCATCGATGCGTGGTTCAACTGATCAGAAAAGATGATCAAGCCAGGGAAAAGTTTTGCCATGACTGAAAGAGTCGCTTCGTTTGCAACGTAAGCTGACGTAAAAATCAGGGCAGTTTCTTTCTGGTGAAGATCAGCAATTTCGGCTTCAAGCTCTTTATGAAAAACAGTTGTCCCCGAAATGTTGCGCGTGCCACCAGAACCAGCGCCTGCACGGCGAAGCGTTGCCTCGATCGCATCGATCACGACAGGATTTTGCCCCATGCCTAGATAATCATTCCCGCACCATACCGTAATGTCTTGTTCTGAACCGTCTGGTTTAGTCCAAACCGCCTGCGGAAACGCACCGCGTTCACGCTCGATGTCCATAAACACACGATAACGCCCTTCATCATGAAGAGCGTTAAGGGCAGAATCCAAGTGTTTTTCGTAATTCATATTTTGCACAGTTTCATTATTTGGTCGATCATACTAGTAACAAGACACGGTTGTCTTATAAACAAATTGTGTTCAAAATATATCCACAAATTGTCGCAGCAAAAACCTTTTAGTAAATGAATCTAATGCGTTCGGACCAGAACCGTTCAATCGTACGAAGGTTGGCGTTCATATCATGTAACTCATCAGCGCCAAGATTAGGAGAATCCACCAAACCTTCAGCGTGTGTGGCAAATAATGTCGACAAAATCTGGCGAATTTCTTTACCCTTGTCAGTCAAGCTGACACGCACAGCGCGACGGTCAACTTTGCATTTTTCATGGTACATATATCCAGATTCAACCAGTTTTTTAAGGTTATATGACACATTTGAGCCCTGATAATATCCGCGCGATTTTAATTCGCCCGCTGTTACCTCCTGCTCGCCAATATTAAATAGAAGCAATCCTTGCACCGAGTTAATGTCGATCAGCCCGAGCCGTTCAAACTCGTCCTTGACCACATCAAGCAGCAGCCGATGCAAACGCTCCAATCGGCCCAAGGTATCCAAATACGTAGTTAGATTGTCAGATGAGTCAGTATTGCTCACCGTCGCCTGCATATTCATTACGATACCTCCAAAATACTCAATTTGAGCAACCTTGGCACCGAAATGGCAAACAACTCGTTAAGATAAAAACTTATTTATCGCTAATTTGGTGGAAATCCCGAATAATTGTCGCGATTTTCAAATGTTCGGACGGAATCGCCGCCCGCCCCGACATCCAGACATATAGATCCTGATCGTTTTCGTCCAAAAGCGCCTCGTACAATTCCAGCGCCTCAGCCGACATATTGGCGATTTCGGCATCTGCGTATGGGCCAAGGATAATGTCCATCTCCTTCATTCCGCGTCGCCAGCTTCGCATTTTTAGGCGTTTTAGCCGATTTTCAGGTGTTTCGATCATTCTACGCCTCACGTCAGTTCTATCTTGAATCCTTACCACCCGCGTCTTATCACGGCTATAGAAATATGGAGCCAAATCATGACTTTTATCGCCGATGCCCTGTCCCGTGTTCGCCCTTCACCAACCGTTGCGGTGACAACGAAAGCGAAAGAATTGAAAGCCGCTGGCGTTGATGTGATCGGTCTTGGTGCAGGTGAACCCGATTTTGACACCCCCGACAATATCAAAGCTGCAGCGATTGATGCAATCAATCGTGGGGAGACTAAATATACCGCCCCCGACGGCATTCCTGAGCTGAAGGCGGCAATCTGTGCCAAGTTCAAACGGGAAAATGAATTGGACTATGTCCCTTCGCAAGTCATTGTTTCTACTGGCGGAAAACAGGTTTTATTTAACGCGCTGCTATCGACAATGAATGCGGGCGACGAGGTTATTATCCCTGCCCCGTACTGGGTCAGCTATCCCGATATGGTGCGGCTTTGTGGCGGTGAACCCGTAATTGTCGAAGCCCCGATTGAGGCTAATTTCAAGATCACACCAGAACAGTTGGAAGCGGCGATAACCCCAAAAACCAAATGGTTTATCTTTAACTCACCCTCCAACCCAACGGGGTCCGGATATACTCGGGGTGAGTTGAAAGCGCTAACCGACGTGCTGCTTCGCCACCCGCATGTCTGGGTGATGACCGACGATATGTACGAACATATCGTCTATGCGCCATTTGAATTTTGCACGCCTGCACAGGTCGAACCTGCCTTATATAACAGGACCTTAACGGTTAATGGGGTTTCTAAAGCGTACGCGATGACTGGCTGGCGGATTGGCTATGCTGCGGGGCCGGAAATCCTGATCAAAGCCATGGTCAAGGTTCAGGGGCAATCGACCACGAACCCGTCCTCAGTCAGCCAATGGGCAGCGGTCGAAGCATTGAACGGACCACAAGATTACATCGCCATGAGCCGTGTTGCATTTGAGCGTCGCCGCGACCTGATTTCTGGATTGTTGAACGAAATTGAAGGCATAGAATGCCCCGTTCCGGAGGGTGCGTTTTACGTTTATCCATCGATCAAAGACTTGATAGGTAAGGTTAGTAAAGCGGGTCAACGCATTGATACAGATGAAGATTTCGCGACTGCGTTGTTGGAAGAAGAAGGTGTTGCCGTGGTGTTCGGCGCTGCATTTGGCTTGTCACCCAATTTCCGTGTAAGCTACGCAACTTCGGACGCGGCATTAACCGAGGCCGCCGCGCGTATTGCTCGTTTTTGCAAAGGACTGTCGTGATGCTAGAACGCCCTACCCTATACTTTCGTCGCCGAACGAATGGTGCAGCGGTGTATCGCGTTTCAGAAGGACAAAATTCGCGCCTAGACATGCAACAAATTGCAGTGGTTCGTCCTAACGGCGAAGTGAAAAACCAAGGAAAACATGAACCTACGCCAGTTGAGCTGGATGAAATCGCGACGTGGCATGCTATACGTGAAGAAGATGCCAAGATCCGAGATGCGGTGCGTGTAGATGCGCTGGTCGGTGATCTGAATATCGTTGCCCAATGGGTGCAAGCCGACGCCGATGACGATCAAATCAAAAGCGCGGCACAACCGCTTTTGATGGCAATACACGACTTGCGGGCGACACTCGTCCGGCGCCTTGGCGGGCGTTAACCTTTTCGCCAAAATCCCTGTTTTTCGTATGCACAACCTATGCACAAAGCATGCACAACCTATGCACAAAGCATGCACAACCTATGCACATGATTTATGTTAACCCATTGACAGCATTGAAATTGACGTTGAACCGTGCATACTCCCCCAAAATTATTGGAGGGATTAATGTCATTATCTGAAGAACAACAAGCCATAGAAAAGAAAATCAGCAAATCAGCAAAAACCTGGGGGATAGTTTGCGGGGCGATCGTTGCCGCCATCATCTTGATCCTTTTGTCTGGCGCAAATACCTTCGTGTGGATTGGCTGTGCCATTATGGGCGGGAACGGCGTTGGCTACGGCATTTACAAATGGCGTTATAAGTCAAAATCCGAAGCGGCCGTTTGTGAAAAATGTAACGCCAGTTTTTCGATCAGTCGGACGGATCGCTCAGAAACCCTGACCGGCAGTTCCGAAGAAGAAACTCGTGAGGAGCAGGAAGATGGCACAACCAAAGTGACCAGCTGGACCGAAGAAAAATACGATGTTGTGGAAACCTACACCTGTTCCAAATGTACGGATGAAACAACCAAAGAATATATATCCACCAAGCGCAAAGACGAAAAAGAAGTGATCGAACCTGCGCCCAAAAGCAGCGCGGGCGGGCAATCCAAATCTGCATCAGGCACGGGCAAGACTGCGCAAACCAAATCAGCGACAAAATCCGAACCGGAAAAGCCAGCGACCAAGCGCACTGGCGAGGGTCAAAAAGGCGGATATACCTGATAACACCCCTCCCCACCCTTCCTTGTTGTGACGCGATTGGGCATAGTGGCGAAATTGGTGGGGAGAAGATTTTATGAATGACTTAGTAATTCCAGAAATTGTTATTCCCGGTGGGCAGCTATTCCTGATTTTCATTGGAATAGTTTGCGCGCTTGTTCTTGTCCTTGCGGTGCTACAGCATTCGACTTCCATCAAAAACTTATATTCTCACAAGCGACTACAGTTCAGTGGATTGGCTATTCTTGGTGCCATTCTGTTTGTGATAGCTTCAATCGCACTTTACAACTTCCTTGAGCTAACACTTTGGTATTCAACTGAGACCAAGAATCGGCACGAAAATGCGCGTAACTATGCTCTTACGCTATCGGCGATCCTTGCTGTGCCGTTTGTAATTTGGAGGGCATTTGTTGCTCAGCAACAGGCCAATATTTCGGAACAAGGCTTGCTGACAGATAGATTATCCAAAGCAATCGAACAACTTGGAGCATTACGCCAAGTTGAGAACGGCGCGTCAGAGCGAAGTCTAGAAATTCGTCTGGGCGCAATCTACTCTCTCGAGAGAATCGCCCAAGAAAACTCAGATGTCCACGTACAAATTATGGAAATATTATGTGCATACGTTCGTAATAATAGTCCAAATTCTTCCGCAATAAGAATGCCGTACAATGCTGTTCAAGACGGTAAATTGAACACAACAATATTCGATGAATGGAGATATAGATTTTCCCCTATTTCTCTGGATATCCAAGCAGTAATTGATGTTATTGCCCGACGAAATTCCGAACAATTGTCGAAAGAATCTGATGCAGGATATCAAATTGATCTAAACCACAGCAATTTACAAAATGTAGATTTTCGCGGTGGGAATTTCACCTCGGGCATTTTCAATAGTACATACTTGGATGGTTCAAATATTGGCCATGCCAAATTTGGCAACACGAACTTAAATGGTGCTGAATTTAACGGGTGTATCTTGACCGGAGCTAATTTGGATGGAGCTTGGTGCTCGCTAACTACTTTTGTTGGCACGGTTATGTACGCAGCAAGTACTTCTTTTACTGCTATGGATAATTGTGATCTATCTCACGCATTGCAACTCGAGCAGACGCAACTCGACACAATGATTGGGAGTATCTCAACTAAAATTCCAAGTAATCTGGATCGTCCCAAGGTTTGGGGCGAATATGACGACGAACTTTACTCTCATTGGTTTGAGGCAAAACGAAAAGCAGGTTTACCCAAACTGCATTCCATTGCATAACGCATCCACCTAATTTCAAACCGAGAGACCAGACAAATGCATGATATTCGCCAGATTCGAGAGAACCCGGAAGCCTTTGATGCGGGCCTTGCCCGTCGGGGACTTTCTGCGCTTTCCTCGGATATTTTGGCGATTGATGAATCTCGACGCACCAAAATCCGCGCGGCTGAGGAAGCATTGGCCGAGCGCAATAGCGCCAGCAAGCTGGTTGGGGCGGCTAAGGCGGCTGGTGATGACGCGGAATTTGAACGCCTTCGTGCACTTGTGGGTGCCAAGAAGGTTGAGATAGCGGCGCTCGACGAACAAGCCAAGGCCGAGGATGCCAAGCTGGCAGATTTGCTGATGGGCCTGCCAAACATGCCGTTTGACGACATTCCTGACGGCGCTAGCGAGGATGATAATGTTGAAATGCGGCGTGCTGGTTCCGTGCGAAATTTTGCGTTTACGCCCAAAGAACATTTTGAGGTTTCGGGGGCTGCGGCTGGCCTCGATTTTGCGGCGGCGGCCAAGATTTCAGGCGCACGTTTTATGGTTCTAAAGGGCAATATGACCCGCCTGCACCGCGCCTTGGCGCAGTTTATGCTGGACACACATGTCGATAAAAACGGCCTGACGGAAATGTGGACGCCGGTATTGGTGCGTGAAGAAGCCATGATTGGCACGGGGCAACTGCCGAAATTTGCCGAGGATAGTTATAAGACCGAAAACGGTTGGTGGCTGATCCCGACCTCCGAAGTGCCGCTGACGAATTTGGTGGCCGGCGAGATACTGGACGAGGCCGATTTGCCGCGCCGCTACGTCGCCCATTCGCAGTGCTTTAGGTCCGAAGCTGGGTCCGCTGGTCGGGATACGGCAGGGATTTTGCGTCAACACCAGTTCGAAAAGGTCGAGATGGTGTCGATTACGCGACCTGAAGATTCCGGTGCGGAGCTGGAACGGATGACAGGGTTGGCCGAGGGCATTTTGGCGGCTTTGGAAATTCCCTATCGCACAGTGGTTCTGTGTACAGGCGATCTAGGATTCGGGATGCGGCGCACCCACGATATCGAAGCTTGGTTGCCCGGTCAGGACATGTTCCGCGAGATTTCTTCGTGCTCAGTCGCGGGCGACTTTCAGGCGCGCCGCATGAATGCGCGGTTCCGGCGTGAAGGTGAAAAACCGGAATTTGTACACACATTGAACGGGTCAGGTCTGGCCATTGGGCGGACATTGATTGCGGTGATTGAAAACTACCAGCAAGAGGATGGCTCGATCGCCATTCCGGCTGTATTGCAACGGTATATGGGCGGTAAAACGGTTATTTTGGCGAATGGAAGTTTGGGGGGATAACATGTCTATTTTGGCAATGATTGTGGTCGGGCTGGTGGCGGTGATGCATATCGGTTTCTTATGGTTGGAGATGTTTGCGTGGACAACGCGCGGGCCGAAGGTTTTCACAATATTGCCGAAGGATATGTTTGAACCGACCAAGGTTTTGGCGGCGAACCAAGGGCTGTATAACGGATTTCTGGCGGCTGGGTTGATCTGGTCTCTGTTTATCAGCGACGGGGAATGGCAACGCAACGTGGCGTTGTGTTTTCTGATTTTTGTTGCTGTGGCGGGGATTTACGGGGCAGCCACTGCATCAAAGAAGATTTTCTTTGTCCAAGCCCTACCCGCTTTGATCGGCATTGTGTTGGTGTCGATCTAATAAGCAGGAAACGGGTCGCTTGGTTGCGTGTCAAATTTTAGTGTTGGGTTCCTAAAACAAAGGAACTCGATATGTTGCAATTTCAGGCTTTAGCCACTGACGCCGTTCGTGCCATGCAGGATGGCCAACCGGATTATTACGATCTAACGCCGGAGGTCAGCGTTTCGGATGGTGTTGGCAATCCGTGCCGCCATTGTCTGGATCATGTACCCTCAAACGCACCGATGTTGATCTTGTCATACCGCCCCTTCCCGGGGCCGCAACCATATGCCGAGGTTGGGCCGATATTCCTTTGTGGAGATGAATGTGCGCGGTTCGAGACGTCACCGGAACTGCCGCCGATACTGAAAACCTCGCCGACTTATCTAATCAAGGGGTATACGGGCGATGACCGGATCAAATATGGAACGGGCATTGTCATCCAGCCAAGTGAAATCAAAGGGGTTTGTGAGCAGATTTTTACGGATGAAACGGTGGCGTATATCCATGTTAGATCCGCGACGAATAACTGTTATATGTGCCGGGTGACACGTGGCGATTAGCCTTCAGCCGGCGTTTGGGTAAAACAGTTGTTGGCCGTCGCGTGTGTAACCAGCGATCAGGTCTTGACCGTGGGCGCTTAGCATCCATTCGATAAAGGTCGATGCACCAGCCGTATTCACATGCGGGTGGACCACCGGATTTACCGCTATGATGCCGTATTGGTTGAACAGCGGCGGATCCCCCTCAAACACGATGCGGGCGTCGGATTTGTTCTCATAGGCGATCCATGTGGCGCGGTCGGTCATGGTGTAGCCTTGCATCTCAACCGTTGCGCGGATGGTTGCGCCCATGCCGGAACCAGTTTCACGGTAGAGGGTGGACGGCGCGGGCGTGACCCCGATATCAGCCCAGAGCGAAAGTTCCTTTTTATGCGTACCGGAATCATCGCCGCGCGACACCCAGATTTGATCGCTATCGACGATGGCCTGTAAGGCATCAGCGACATTGTCGTATTCGGACAGGTTTAGCGGGTCGCTATCAGGGCCAATCAGCACAAAATCATTATACATCAAATCGAAACGTTCAACGCCGTTACCGTCAGCGATAAAGACTTCCTCGGCGGCTTTTGCATGGACCAGCAGCACATCGGCGTCGCCGTTGGCGGCATTACGGATCGCTTGGCCGGTACCGACGGCGACAACGTTAACCCGAATGCCGGTTTCTGCGGTGAAAAGCGGTAGCAAATAGTCATATAGACCGGAATTCTGCGTCGACGTGGTTGATTGCACCAAAATTGCGTCGGATTGCGCAAAAACTGTCGTGGTGGATGTTGCAAGCAGGAGCATTGCAATACATAATTTACGAAACATCGTGGAACCCCGTTATGATCAATTGTGCATATCGAAACATATCGGGGTGGCTTCGACAAGACATTTTTAGCATATCGAGGAAATACTTATGAAAAAAAAGGTGAAGGCCGGGCTTGCGCCCAAGCTGCACTCCAAAATTTCGGTTGATGAAAATGTCATTGGGCGGGGTAAAGTTGAATTATTACGGTTGGTTCAGGAAAGTGGCTCGATCAATGGGGCGGCCAAGGCGATGGGAATTAACTATCGGCGTGCCTGGTTTTTGCTGGAAACCTTGCAACTGTGCTTCGAGGAGCCGCTATACACAACGGAACGCGGCGGTGCGGCGCAAGGTGGCACAAAGCTGACCAAGCTCGGCGATGAGTTGGTCGCGCGTTATGCAACCCACAGCAGGGCGTTGGACCAAGCGGCTGCGCCCTTCATTGACTGGGTGGTTTCGCAAAAACGGGTAACGCCTGCTGAAGTTGATGCGTAAAAGTGGTGCATTTCCGACTCACTTTTTAGAAAAAATCCGAGGCAGGTTCGCTACCGCTAGACGCACCCTTTTCGCACGCCTAGAAGGTGATCAAACGAGAGGTTGAACATGCGTATTCTAATCACCAATGACGACGGAATTTCAGCGCCCGGCCTTGCGGCCTTGGAAGATATTGCCAATGACCTGGCGGGACCGGACGGTGAGGTCTGGATCGTGGCACCCGCGTTTGAGCAATCCGCCGTATCGCATTGCATATCCTATATTCGCCCAATGATGCTGCAACAGCTAAGCGAGCGGCGCTTTGCCGTTGAAGGTTCCCCCGCGGACTGCGTATTGGCGGGACTGCATGATGTGTTGAAAGACTCGCCGCCAGACTTGATCCTTTCGGGGGTTAATCGCGGGCATAATGTTGCCGAGGATATCATTTATTCCGGTACCATAAGTGCGGCGCGCGAGGCAACCATTCACGGCATTCGTTCGATTTCCATGTCGCAATATTACGCCGATACCAATGTTGATCTGCCTGATCCATTTGAGGCCGCGCGGGTGCACGGCGCCGATATTTGTCGCCGGTTGCTGGCGGATGCACCTTGGCTCGATCAGCCGTATCCGGTGTTTTATAATGTGAATTTTCCGCCAATCCCCGCAACCGACGCCAAGGGGATCAAAATCACGGTTCAAGGACACCGCCCTGCTGCGACCTTTGGGGTTGAACCACAGGTTGCGCCGAACGGGCGTTCATTCTTGTGGCTAAAACACGGGTCGGGCAATCATAGTGCTGAAAAAGGTACGGATGCGCGCGAAACCTCCGAGGGTTGGATTACCGTCACGCCGCTGCGCGCGGATATGACGGCAAATGATGTGTTGGATGACCTTGAAGGGCTTTTCTGAGTGATGGATTTAAATGAAGAACGGATGCAGTTCATCTTTGCCCTGCGCTCGGCGGGGATTACGGATAAACGGGTATTGGCGGCAATGGAAGCAACCCCGCGCGACGTATTCCTAGAGGGAATTTTCCGCGAGCGCGCTTATGAGGATCGCCCGCTACCCATTCCGTGCGGCCAAACCATCAGCCAACCAACGGTTGTCGCCAAGATGACCGAGGCATTGGAATTACACAGTCGCTGCAAAGTGATGGAAATTGGCACGGGCTCCGGATATCAGGCGGCAATCCTGTCGCGGTTAGTGCGGCGCGTTTATACGGTTGAGCGGCATCCAGCCTTGGCAAAGGCAGCGGAAAAACTGTTGCAGCGCCTTGATTTGGGCAACGTTACGGTTATTCCAGCGGATGGCTCGCAGGGTTTACCGATGCAAGCGCCGTTCGATAGAATACTTCTAACAGCCGCCGCCGAAGACCCGCCGGCCAACCTTTTGGCCCAGCTAAAACCGGACGGGATCATGATTTTGCCGGTCGGACAGTCCGACACTGTTCAAAATCTGATTAAAGTGGTAAATACAGTCAACGGTTTCGAGTATACAGAACTGGGAGAGGTCCGTTTCGTGCCCCTACTTGCGGGTATGGCCAAGGATCCAGTGGTTTAGAGCAGTCCAAAGGGGCACAAGAATATGGGTATTTCGAAGAATTTAACACGGGCCTCGGTCCTTTTGCTGACAACGGGTTTGTTGAGTGCTTGTGACGGATTCCAAATGCCGTCCTTGGGTTTGCGCACACCTGAGGTGGCAGTTGCACCGCCCTCGATCAATCGTCCGCAGCCTGATTCACGTGGCGTTATTACGTATGAAAATTATCAGGTTATGGTCGCGCGTTCTGGCGACACAATCGCGACAATGGCGACCCGCGCTGGACTATCCCCTGAAGAGTTGGGGCGGCATAACGGGCTGGAAACAGCTTATGCACCACGTATTGGCGAAGTCATTGCCCTACCTGAAAACGTTGGTGGAACGGTCGTAAGTACACCATTAGGCTGGAGCCCCGAAATAGCGACGACAGCTATTGAAAACGCATCAGCAAGAGGAGGCGGCATTGGTGGATCGACACCATCGGTTGGCACCCCAAACGCACCGCTACGGCACCGCGTTGAAGCTGGCGAAACCGCCTATTCAGTGGCGCGTCTATATAATGTTTCGGTGACGGCTTTGTCGTCTTGGAATGGTCTTGGCCCTGACCTAGGGGTTCGTGTTGGCCAAGAACTGATTATTCCGGTGCCCGACACCGCGCGGATTGTGGCAGAGACGCCGACACCCGTCACACCTGTTGTTGCGCCGGTAACGGCCCCTGTGACGACGCCGACAGCGCCGCCAGTTAACAACGCCGTTACGGGCGGGTTTGTGCGACCTGTCAATGGCAGCATTATTCGCGGATTTAACGCAAGTTCGGGCCGTAACAAAAGCGACGGTATTGATTATTCGGTGCCCGCGGGGACGAGTGTTCGTGTGGCGTCGGCGGGAACCGTGGCACTGGTTTCGGATTCAAACGGAGCGCTTGGAACAATTGTTCTGGTGCGTCATGCGGGTGGTTTGTTGACGGTTTATGGCCGCGTGACAGACGTCACAGTTGCCAAAGGTGACGCGGTAACAGGTGGGCAGATTATCGGTGTGGTTGCGGCTGGCGACAGTCCATCGCTACATTTTGAGGTTCGAAAAGGCACCGAGCCTGTCGATCCGGCACAATATCTGAATTAACAACTTGGGCCTCGCAGCGATGCGGGGCCTTATAGTTTTAGACCACGCCGTCCAGCCAAATCCGTCACATATTGCCATGCCACACGCCCCGAGCGGCTGCCGCGGGTTTGTTGCCATTCAATCGCTTCTGCCCGCAAAGTTTCATCGCTGATTTCGATGCTATAGGCGTCGCAGTATTTGCGGATCATTTCCAGATACTCGTCTTGTGAAATCGGATGGAACCCAAGCCACAATCCAAAGCGATCAGATAGGGAAACCTTTTCTTCGACGGCTTCGGATGGATTGATGGCGGTTGAACGCTCATTCTCGATCATATCGCGCGGCATCAGGTGGCGACGGTTTGATGTAGCATAGAACAGAACATTATCAGATCGCCCCTCGATCCCACCATCAAGCACAGCTTTCAGGGATTTATAGTGGCTGTCATCATGATCAAACGATAGGTCGTCGCAGAACAGCAGAAAACGGTGTTTTTCGACGCGCAGGATGTTCAATAGGCGCCCGATACTTGGCAGGTCTTCGCGCTGAATCTCGATCAGAATGACGGGCGCGGTTTTGATAATCTCCGCATGGGCTGATTTCACCAACGAGGATTTTCCAGTGCCGCGGGCACCCCAAAGCAATACGTTGTTCGCGGGTGCCCCACTGGCGAACTGCCTTGTGTTGGCCAGCAGGATATCGCGGGAACGATCAATCCCGACCAGCAGATCAAGATCAATACGGTTGACGTTTTCGACGGGCTCAAGGCGATCGGGGTTGATATGCCAGACATAAGCGTCGGAATTGAAATCAGGGGCGGCGGCGGGCGCTGGGTTCATACGTTCCAGCGCCTCGGCGATACGTTCCAAAGCTTGCGCCTTACGGCCCATTATTCCGAGCCTTTGGTTTCGTCTTCGGTTTCATCTTCTTCGTCGTCGTAATAGCCGTCAGCGCGCAATTCGTCCTCGCGTTTTTTTTCAACCATGCGGACCAAGAAAATCGAAATCTCGTACAGGCCGTAGACCACAACAAACAGGATTACCTGAGTGATGACATCTGGCGGAGTCACAATCGCCGCCAGCATCAAAATGGCGACCACAGCGTATTTACGCACAGCCCCCAAACCTTCTGCGGAAACCAGTCCGGCCTTCCCCATAAGCGTCAGCAAAACGGGAAGCTGAAAACACAGGCCAAAGGCCACAATCATTTTCAGGGTGATGTCGAGGCTTTCATTAACTTTACCGTTAAAAACGATGTCGATACCGGTGGATTCGACGGCGCCCTCAAGCCCACCCTCGCCCGTAACAAACGCCGCCATTAACGACGGAATATCAGCAAATCCAAGGAAAAATGTCATTGCCAGCGGGACGACAACATAATGGGCAAAAGATGCGCCAAGCAGGAACAAAAGCGGCGATGCCACTAGAAAGGGCAGGA
>CAZYMT010000035.1:0-20729 GCA_964649035.1 uncultured Rhodobacterales bacterium | reverse complement strand
ATTTCATGGCTTTTCATCCAGTTAACATTGCCCTTAAGCGTGTTAATCTCGCCGTTATGTGCTAACATGCGGAATGGCTGGGCCAACCACCATTGCGGGAACGTATTGGTCGAATAGCGTTGGTGATAAATCGCAAACGCGCTCTCAAACCGTTCGTCCATCAGGTCGGGATAGAAAACCGCGACCTGCTCGGCCAGCATCATACCTTTGTAGATAATCGAGCGGCACGACAGCGAACAAACATAAAACCCGTTAACCAACGAGGCCGTGACGGCCTTTTCAATCCGGCGACGAATGACGTAAAGCTCACGCTCGAATGTTTCCTCGTCAACGCCTTTGGAATTCGAAATCAGGATATGCTCAATCTCGGGGCGGGTGGCATTTGCCTTCTCGCCGAGGCACGAAATTTCTACCGGAACCTGGCGCCAACCATAGATGGAATAGCCCATCCGCAGCACTTCGGTTTCCACAATTGTCCGGCAAGTTTCCTGCGCGCCAAAATCGGTGCGCGGCAAAAATACTTGTCCAACAGCAATGAAATTATCGTCGGGTTCGTGCCCTGTGCGCCGGATTTGATCTTGGAAAAATGCCACTGGGATTTGCACATGAATGCCAGCCCCGTCACCGGTTTTGCCATCCGCATCAACCGCACCGCGATGCCAGATCGCCTGCAATGCAGTGATTGCGGCCTCGACAACTTGGCGACGCGGTTTTCCGTCAAGCGTAA
Organism: uncultured Rhodobacterales bacterium; assembly: GCA_964649035.1. Taxonomy (GTDB): domain Bacteria; phylum Pseudomonadota; class Alphaproteobacteria; order Rhodobacterales; family Rhodobacteraceae; genus NORP23. Next base: position 20,002 of record CAZYMT010000035.1, on the reverse strand, counting down.
CTACAAGGCCAACGCCGCAGGAAGAATGCTCCTCCTCCTCGCGGTAAAGGCCGTTTTTTTCCAGATTCTTACGTGCTTTTTCGTGGTCAGCCGCCCATTTTGCGTCAAACTGCGTCATTAGCTTATTCCTTATCGTCTGGGGCATATGCGGCGAATACTTCCGCGCCCGTCATCTCTTTGTGGTCACCTGCGAAGCTGTACGCGTTTGAGCGTTCCTCCACAAAAATTTCGGTCTTCATTTCCATGCCGCTTGAATCGTCAAGCAATCCTATGGGCATGTGATAGGTGCCGTCTGATTTCACTTTGTACCAGATGCCCGATCCGCATTTTTCGCACCATCCACGTTCTGCCCATTCGGACGAGCTGTGGGTTGCAACGTTTTCAATACCTGCGAATGTGATCGTGTCGGCTGGCACCGTGAAGGCCAAAAGCGCACTTCCGGCCCAGCGTTGGCACATGGTGCAATGGCAGGCCCCAAAATTAGTTTGGACGTCTTTGATTTCGAAAGAAACCGCGCCGCACATACATTTTCCAGTTTTGTTCATCGCAACATCCTCAATCCGCAAACCGGCAGGCTGTTAACCGGATTTTCATGGGTCTCCATCATTTGGGACACCCTTTCTGACGCAGTAAGGTTTTGTTTATCTTCCTTAACTTCGGATCGTGTGCAGGGTTTGTGCATAGGTTGTGCATAGGTTGTGCATGCTTCAGATTGCCAAAAGTTAACGAGACAGCCTTGCAGGCCACCCGTCGTTAACTTTTCATTTACCATAGTATTTTCCATGCTCACTCCGCCGCGATCAAAGCGCGCTCATCAAGCTGTTTAGCAATCGCATCCGCCGCTTCGCGCCCGTCCCGAATGGCCCAAACCACCAGACTAGCCCCGCGAACAATGTCGCCAATTGCATAGACATCCGGCAGGTTGGTCTGGTGCGTTTCCGCCTTGGCTAGGACTGTACCCCAACGACTGATTTCCAATTCCGGTGCATCCCAAAGGGTCTGCAATTCTTCGGGCATGAAACCCAGCGCCTTGATCACCAGATCGGCGTCTTCAACATGTTCCGCCCCGGGAATTTCCTCGGGCGCTTGACGCCCCGATGCATCCGCAGCTCCAAGGCGCATTTGTTGCACCATGACGCCCGAAACCGTATCGTCGCCAGTGAACCCCTTGGGGGCAGCCAGCCAAACAAATTCCACGCCTTCTTCTTCGGCATTCTGTGTCTCGCGCGCCGATCCCGGCATGTTTGCCTTGTCGCGCCGATACAGACATTTCACTGATGTAGCGCCCTGACGGATGGCTGTGCGGACACAATCCATTGCGGTATCACCGCCGCCAATGACGACAACCTTTTTGCCCTCAGCGTTCAGTTCGCCGCTTTCCATTTCAGGGACGGTGTCGCCGAAATTAACACGGTTGCTGGCAGTAAGGTAATCAATTGCCTTAACAATTCCGTTAAGCCCCGAACCTGGTCCGCCCAGATCGCGGGACTTGTAAACGCCTGTCGCAATGATTGTCGCGTCATGCTTTTCGCGGATTTCACTGAACGAAATATCCTCGCCAATCGTGCAATCCGTCACAATTTTAACACCACCCTCGATCAGCAGATCGACGCGGCGCATGACGATATCTTTCTCCAACTTGAAGCCGGGAATACCATAGGTCAGCAGTCCGCCAGCGCGGTCATTCCGGTCATAAACCGTAACTTTGAACCCAAGGCGCCGCAAGCGATCCGCCGCGGCCAAGCCCCCCGGTCCAGCCCCGATAATCCCGATGCTCTCAACGCGCTCCGTATAAGGTTTAGGAGGTTTTACCCAACCTTTTTCCCAAGCCGTGTCCGTAATATATTTCTCGACCGCGCCGATGGTAACTGTGCCATGGCCAGATTGTTCAATCACACAGCTGCCTTCACAAAGCCGGTCTTGCGGGCATATACGCCCACAAATTTCCGGAAAAGTATTGGTGGCCTGCGATATCTGATATGCTTCTTCCAATCGCCCCGAGGCCGTCATCAGCAACCAGTCAGGGATATTGTTCTGCAACGGACAGTGCACCTGACAATAGGGAACCCCGCATTGCGAGCACCGGCTGGATTGCTCCTTGGCCTTAGCCTCAGCAAACTCCCGATAAATCTCATCAAAATCTTCCGCCCGATCATCCGACGCACGCTTAGCAGGCATATCCCGCTGAAGATTCACAAATTTTAACATCGGCTGCTTAGCCATAATTCAACTCCAATTTCCCAGAACCCCTTACTATACAAGGGTTGAATGTTAATAAAGGCAGTGTTGCTTACCTAATAGAGGTGTGTTCTCTCTAAATCTAGAGCAAAAAAAGGTTAATTTAGAATTTAGGTAACTATTGTTTACTAAATTCAATCATGACCTTTGATTTGCAGCTGTTTAAGGTGCGGTGAAAGCCCCCGAATCACATAGGTTTCCTAATGCCGATCTTACATTTGCTGATCCTTGCCCTCGTACAGGGGATAACTGAATTTTTGCCCGTATCTTCCTCGGCACATCTTATTTTGTTGCCTTCACTGACGGGTGCCGCAGATCAAGGTGTAACGTTGGATGTCGCGGTGCATGTGGGTACGCTTTTTGCTGTGATCCTGTATTTCCGCCACGATGTTGCGATGGCTGCGCGCGGTGTCGTTGATTTCCTGCGCGGAGATAGACAGACCGAGGGGGCGAAGCTTGCCTTCTATCTGGTTATAGCGACGATACCGGTGATTATCGTTGGTCTAATGCTGAAGGTTACTGGTTTGATGGATCATATGCGGTCAATCAAGGTGATCGGGTGGACGATGCTGGTTTTTGGACTGGTCCTGTATTGGGCTGATCAGCGAGGCGAAACGGGCAAAACTGGGGAGTGGTCTTTGAAAGACGCGATCGTTATGGGGCTATGGCAGGCTGTGGCGCTGATCCCGGGAACTTCGCGTTCGGGGGCGACAATTACTGGTGGCCGTCTGCTTGGATATGGCCGCGAGCAGGCTGCGCGGCTTTCGATGTTGATGTCCATCCCGACGATCATTGCGTCTGGCGTTTTACTGGGCGCTGATGTTGTAGGGCAGGCGGATTGGGCCATGGCCAAAGACGCAAGTATCGCTGCCGGATTAGCGTTCATTGCGGCATTATTTGCACTTACCTTGATGATGCGATTGCTGAAAAGCGTCAGTTTCACGCCTTACGTAATCTACCGCGTCATCCTAGGTATTATGCTGCTGATGATCGCTTATACTTAAGCTTTCAGGTTTTTACCGGAATCTGTAATCGCCGTATATTGCCCGTTTGGACGATAGCAATATAGGTAATCTTCTAACACGGCCTCCATCGCGGTTGGCGTGACGCCAAGATCAGCGAAAGTTTTGACGCCGTCAGCGACGATATTATCGTGGCGAAGAAATTTCACTTGATCGCGAGTGATAAGCGCTGGGAACAGACCTCCAAGCATTGCGGCACCCATATCGAAAAACCACGCTTTGATGCCTACAATCCAGAAAGGTGCGTTAACCAAGAAGCGCTTGCGATGTACGACATCCATCGTAATTTCGGTTAGCTCGCGCATGGTTTTAACCTCAGGACCGCCGAGTTCAAAGGTTCCGGTGGCGGTATTTGCAATCGCGGCCTCAACCGCTTTGGCAACATCACCAACGAAAACTGGTTGGAATTTTGTCTGCGCGCCAATAACCGGCATAACGGGGGTGATGAGGCTGAAACCGGCAATGCGGTTTAAGAATTTGTCCTCTGTCCCGAACACTGCAGATGGGCGCAGGATAGTTGCGGATGGGAAGCTGGTTAGGACAGCCTGTTCCCCTTCGGCTTTGCTTTGTAAATATTCGCTATTGCTCTCGCTGTTTGCGCCCAAGGAAGACAGGTGAACCAGTTGTTTCACGCCTTCTTCTGTCGCGATGCGGGCAATTCGGGCGGCGCCATCTACATGAACGGCGTCAAATTTCTGTTTTGCAACTTCGAAGAAAATGCCCACGCAATTGATCACAACATCCGCACCAGCGATGGCTTTGCGGGTCGAATCCTCGTCGCGGATATTGGCAAGGATCGGTTCAACCTGCCCGACAATCCCGTAAGTCTTTACATGCATTGCCTCATTCGGGCGACGCACTGCTACGCGAACGCGCCAGCCAGATTGGGCCATGCGATTGGCAACGTACCGACCGATAAAACCTGAACCACCGAAAATCGTGACGAGAGGGGTAGCGTTGGACATGATAGACTCCAAAATTACATGTGTATTTTAGATACTCTGCAATATAACAATGAACAAGATACAAAACATCGAGAGCGAATATGAATAAAAATTTAAAATTATGGCATTTAAGCGTAATGGCCGTTGCAACATGTGTGTTTGCGGTGATTTTCCAGATTTTAACCAGTGATATGGCTGCCAACGGTGGCCGGATGTATGATTACGAAATCTTCGGATATACGTTGGAATTTTATCGACACAACCAGTTCTTACTGGGGGAAGCGGGCCTGGAAATATACCAATACAAAGCGCTGCCTCTGGATATGATCTATCCGTTTTTCTATGCAATTACCTCGTTGATCGCATGGGAGATGCTGGTGAAAGATGAGCTTCCGAAATTGTATTGGATCGGCGCAGTGATGATCGTTGGTGTGGTTCTTCTTGATTATTACGAAAATTTGCGGTTGGGATTGTTGCTATTTGGTCTGGAACCCGCTTCGCGCGATTTTGTCGAAACGACGTCACTGGTGACGACAACCAAATGGATATTACTTGGAACTACGGTGCTGATGATTATGGGGTTTGCAGGCCGTAAATTATTCATGTCCCGTCAGGCGGAAAACAGCGTGAAGGCAAGCTAGCCCCGTTGACACCACTCAGCGGCAGGTATAAGTCCGCATTTCGACACCTGCCCAGGTGGCGGAATTGGTAGACGCGCTAGCTTCAGGTGCTAGTATTCGCAAGGATGTGGAAGTTCGAGTCTTCTCCTGGGCACCAATCCCCTCGCAAGTGATTGCGCGGTGACCCAAGCCAAGGGGGACCGAAAAATTAACGGGGATGTAGTATGAATTATCTTTACCAAAATGATCTGCCAGGTGATCTGGACTTGGGTCCGGTTGTGGCGATTGATTCCGAAACAATGGGGTTGCACCCGCATCGGGATCGCTTGTGTGTCGTGCAATTATCATCGGGCGACGGTAACGCGCATTTGGTGCAAATATCGCAAGATCAGACAGAGGCGCCGAACATGTGCCGGATGCTGGCTGACCCTGACGTTCTAAAACTGTTTCATTTTGGGCGTTTTGATATCGCCGTTCTACTGCACCGTTTTGGTGTGGTGACGACCCCTGTTTATTGTACCAAGATAGCGTCAAAATTGGTGCGGACTTATACCGACCGGCATGGGTTGAAAAACTTGCTCCAAGAATTGTTGAACGTGGATATTTCCAAGCAACAACAATCGTCTGACTGGGGTACTGCCGAGCTTAGCAAAGCGCAGATTGATTATGCGGCCTCGGATGTGTTGTATTTGCACAAATTGATGAACATCTTGAATGAACGTCTGGTACGTGAAGGGCGGATGGAAATGGCGCAGGCTTGTTACGATTTCCTACCCCACCGCGCGGCATTGGATTTGGCTGGATGGCCAGAAGTTGATATATTCTCGCATTGATCAAGGATTGAAATGACTGAAAGTTGCGACCAGAAAAAGCTGATTGAAACCGGATGCCGCGTTTTGGCGACGGAAGGGGCGGCGCTCACCCAATTTTCAGAAGCGCTTGATGATAATTTTGCCAAGGCTGTGGAATTGATGCTTAGCGTTTCGGGCCGGATTGTTGTCTGTGGCATGGGGAAATCCGGGCATGTAGCCCGAAAGATTGCGGCAACATTTGCATCCACAGGATCACCAGCGCAATTTGTGCATCCGGCCGAGGCTAGCCACGGTGATATGGGCATGATGACCAAAGCCGACGTAGTCTTGATTTTGTCGAATTCCGGCGAAACACCCGAATTGGCCGATGTGATTGCCCATACCAAACGCTTCGGAATTCCTATGATCGGTGTTGCCGCCAAGATTAATAGCACATTACTACAGCAATCGGATGTTGCACTTTTGCTGCCCGATGCCCCCGAAGCCTGCGCGGTCGGGATGGCACCGACCACCTCCACGACGATGACAATTGCGCTGGGCGACGCCTTGGCTGTCGCGATGATGGAGCACCGTTCCTTCACGCCTGAAGATTTCCGTAATTTCCATCCGGGCGGTCAGCTTGGCGCGAAATTGGCCAGCGTTGGGGATTTGATGCATGGTGTCGATGATCTGCCATTGGTGACCCCCGATACATTGATGAGCGATGCGCTGCTTATAATCACGCAGAAAGGGTTTGGTGTCGCGGGAGTGTGCGAAAACGGATTATTGCTTGGTGTGATTACGGATGGAGATTTACGCCGCAACATGGATGGGTTGTTGGAGCGGTACGCGCGTGATGTAATGACCGCTGATCCGCAGACTATTGTTGCGTCTTCGTTGGCTGGTGAAGCGCTCGGTGTTATGAATGAGCGTAAGATAACAACACTTTTTGTGGTCCAGCCTGAACAACCACAACACCCGGTCGGAATATTGCATTTACACGATTGCTTGAGGGCCGGGCTTGGCTGAAATCATCCCACATCAGCGCAGCCTTTATTCGCGATATGTTTCTGTCGCCAAAGTTATATTGCCATTAATTGCAGTCGCATTATTGGCGACCGTGTTTCTTTTTACATCTGAACGCAAGATAGACGGTGGGTTTGAATTTTCTAAAGCTGATTTGGTTTCGCTTGAAGCCGGAATGATGGTGTCAAAACCACGATTTTCAGGCAGCACTGTAGGTGGCGATGAATACAACTTTATCGCCGATTTTTTGCGCCCGGATGCGCCGAAACCAACGCGGGTAACGGCGTCCCAAATATCCGGCGAAATTAACTATCTACAAGGAACCACAGTTCAAATTAGTGCCAGCGAGGCAGAGGTTAGTTTGGCTGACCGTACGATCCAACTGACCGAGGGCGTGACGATCGTATTTTCAGACGGTTTTCGCGTGAATTCCGAGAACCTATACGCCGAACTGAACGAGAGTCGTTTGACTACAAACGGTCCGGTAACTGCCCTTAGTTTGATGGGCAATATCCGCGCTGGAAATCTTAGGGTGGAAACAGTACGAAAAGATGGAGAAGAAAATCAGATGATTTGGTTCGAAAAGGGCGTTAAGCTGGTGATCAACTTGGATAATGGCAGCGGGGTAGGCGGGCGATGAGAGCGATATTGTTGAGTTTTGTGTTGATGACTGTTGGTGTCAGTGCCCAGGCGCAAGGCGCGCAAGTGCCGTTTGTTGGCCTTCAACAAGATGCGGGTTCGACTGTTGAAATCACCTCGGAGTCTTTGGGCATTGATCAAAAAACCGGTAAGGCCGTGTTCACCGGAGATGTTGTTGTCGGCATGGATTTGATGCGCTTAACTGCGGATAAGGTCGAGGTTGTTTATAGTGCCGAAAGTACGCAAGGAAGCGGACCGATTTCCAGTATTATTGCAAGCGGGAATGTAATTTTTACAAACGGGCTGGAAGCTGCCGAAGCGAATTTTGCAGATGTTGATCTGGACGCTGGCGAAATTGTTATGACCGGCGATGTAATCCTGACACAGGGTAAAAATGCGCTGTCTGGGCAGACGTTACATGTGGATCTGAATACGGGCCAAGCCTTGATTGAGGGCGGCGTGCAAACCATCCTCCAGACGGGTGCGATCAGTGAGTAAAACGCCCGCTCTTGTAGATACAGAATCCGGTTTGTTCATTTCTCGACTGGGAAAAAACTATGGTCGTCGTCCGATATTACGTGACATTTCGATGGAATTACGCCGCGGCGAGGTCGTTGCATTGTTGGGTCCAAATGGCGCGGGTAAAACGACGTGTTTCTATTCTGTAGCAGGCTTGGTTTTGCCAGATTCCGGTTCAGTCATCCTTGACGGAATGGATGTCACGCAGCTACCGATGTATAGGCGCGCAAAGTTGGGTATTGGATATCTTCCGCAGGAAGCCAGCATCTTTCGCGGGCTTTCCGTTGCCAATAACATTCGCGCAGTTCTTGAATTATCTGTTGGTGATAAACACGAACGCGAACATATGCTTGACGAGTTGTTGGCCGAATTTTCGATTACTCACCTTCGGCGTGCGCCAGCAATTTCACTATCAGGCGGTGAACGTCGTCGCGTTGAAATAGCGCGCTGCCTTGCAACGCAACCGAATTATGTGCTGTTGGATGAACCGTTTGCGGGCGTTGATCCCATCGCAGTTGGTGAAATTCGCGACCTCGTTGCCCACCTAAAAGATCGCGGTATCGGTGTTTTGATCACCGATCACAATGTTAGGGACACGTTGGATATTGTAGATCGGGCGTATATCTTGCATGATGGGAAGGTTCTGAAAAGCGGGACACCCGCCGAGGTTGTCCAAGACAGCAATGTTCGACGCGTCTATCTGGGCGAAGAATTCCAGTATTAGTGTCGAACCAATCAGGTGACGATACTTTATGGCTCTTTCGCTAAGACTTGAACTAAAGCAAACTCAACAGTTGTCGATGACCCCGCAGCTGCGTCAGGCGATTGCGTTGCTGCAAATGACGAACGTCGAGCTGACTGAACACCTGACCGAAGAGGTCGAAAAAAACCCGCTGCTCGAAATAACCGTGCCGGAAAGCTATACGCCCAGGTTTGATGGCCGTTCCAGCGCTATTGTTTCAACGGATAATTATGATTCAGTGGGTAATGTTTCCTCGAAAAAAACGCTGCGTGACGAGTTGCGGACCCAGATCCAAATGCAAGAACGCAATTCGCGGCGCTCGGCGATTGCCTGTGTCTTAGTTGACGAGCTCGATGATCGTGGATATTTGAGCGCACCGATTTTCGAGATAGTTGATCGATTGCGCATAACGCAGACCGAACTGGAAGATGCGCTGGTTTTGCTACAAGGTTGTGATCCGGTTGGGGTGGGCGCGCGCGATTTAGAGGAATGCTTGCTGCTGCAGCTGCGTGAGCTTGGACGATCAACCCCCGAGAACATGGCCCTGATCAATAACCTTGAGCTGTTAGCGAGCGGAAAGTTGGACGAACTCTCCAAGTGCATAGGCGTATCCGGAGCAAAACTGGCGGATGTAATTTCTGAAATTCAGGCGCTTAATCCGCGCCCAGTGGCTGGCTATAATTTTGATATAACACAAACCGCTATCCCGGATGTATATGTGCTCCCTAGTATTGAGGGCGGATGGCGTGTGGAACTAAATACGGCAACTTTACCTAAAGTGCTGATAAATGAAGAATATGCCGCGGAGATCGCTAAAAATGGCGGCGACGCAAAGGAGTTCGTTCAAGAACACCTTAGTAACGCACGTTTCCTAGTGAAAGCGATGGATCAACGCGCAAAAACTATTTTGCGTGTTGCAACTGTTTTGGTCCGCCATCAAAATCTGTATTTTGAGGACGGGACCAATGGTCTGCGCCCTCTCACTCTTGCGGCCGTAGCCGGCGAACTTGGCATCCACGAATCAACCGTGAGTCGAGTTACGGCCGGAAAATTCCTATATTGCCCCCGCGGAAACTATGAATTACGATTTTTTTTCGTGCAGGGAATTGCTCGTTTGGACGGTGCAGCTGACATGGCCACCCCAATTGTACGTGAACGTATCCGATCCTTGATTGCGGATGAATCAAACAATAAGCCGTTATCTGACGAAATAATCACAAATATTTTGAGAAGTGAGGGCGTAGATATTGCGCGCAGGACAATTGCGAAATATCGTGGTGTTATGGGAATACCTTCATCGAGTCGTCGACGGCGTCAAAAGACGTAAAATCTAGCAGAGAAATACTCTGTTAATATATCCCGTATTTGATTGCAGTTGTTGACACAGAGATGAACAGACCCTAGGTTCCGCGCTCGGCTGGAACCGGGAATTTTAACCCATTGTCGGACAGCCGTCCGGCTAACCTCGGGGAGAGAACATGAGAATTCAGATCAACGGAAAACACATCGATGTGGGCGAAGCACTAAGTACCCACGTAGAAACACGCCTAGAGGACGCGGTCGGAAAATATTCCGAGCGCCCTGTTGAGGCGAATGTGACCTTTTCTAAAGATCGACACGAATTTTTATGTGACATCTCCGTCCATCTTTCAACAGGTCTGAATGCACAGGCCAAAGGTCGCGCAGGTGACATATACGATTCCTTTGAAGGGGCCGTTGAACATCTGGAAACCCAGCTACGTCGTTATAAACGCCGTTTGAAAGACCATCACAAGGATCGCATTGATCCGATCGAAACTATTGGCGCACCTTCCTATGTCCTTGCTGCAAGCACGGATAGCGAAGATGAACCTGATCTTCAGCCGGTAATTGTTGCCGAGATGGAGACCAAAGTTCAGACCTTGTCGGTAGGCGAAGCCGTGATGCAGATGGAATTAGCCGGTGCCGAAATGCTCGTCTTCCGCAATGTGTCTCACGGAGGAGTGAACGTAGTTCATACCCGAAGTGATGGAAATATCGGATGGATAGACCCACGTAACATAAAGTAGCCCTAAAACGGCCACAAAATTGGTAGAGAAATCCGATTATGGAATTGAATGATATCCTGTCGGCGGAAGCTGTGGTTGCACAGCTTAACGCCTCTAGTAAGAAGCGCTTGTTGCAAGAAATTGCGCAAAAGGCGGAGTCTTCTTATGGTTTGCCTAGTAAAGAAATTTTTAACGCTATGCAGGAACGTGAATTGCTGGGGCCAACTGGTATGGGTAATGGCGTTGCTATTCCCCATGCACGGCTTGCCTGCATGGATTGCGTTAAGGGTGTATTCGTGCGGTTAGACAAACCTGTGGATTACGAATCCGTTGATCGCCAGCCGGTAGATTTGGTATTTGCATTGTTTGCGCCTAAGGGCGCGGGTGCGGATCACCTAAAGGCGTTGGCGCGGGTTTCACGAACATTACGGGATCGCGATGTTTGTGCAAAGCTACGCCTGTCTGATGATCCGAGCGCGCTATTTGCGATATTGACTGCGGGTCAGGCTTCTAAAGCAGCCTGATAATCGTCAAAACCAAATCGAGCATAGTCCGTGGCGTAAACCTTACGGGCTAGATTTTCTGTCTGACGGGTGTATATCTCGCTAAGCTGGATTGCATGATCCGGTTTTATCGGCGCGCCCAGTTTTGGTTGTTCTAAATCCAACAGGGTTTCGACGTAGCGGAAGCTTGGATCAAGGCACCCTTCTTTAGCGATAAGGGCGATGGGCACGGCGGAATTAAAGCCGGGTAAAAACGACATTTGTTCGGCCCATAAGCCGTCAATGCGGATACTGGTTTGGCCGTCCAGATTAGATTTCAAAAAGCGCAGAAAATTATGGAACGCGAGGCGATGATGTTTGGTTTCATATCCCGCATCAGTCAGCGCATCGCGATCGCATTCATCCATGACTTCGGCATTCGGGATGTCGATGTCGAAATTTTGGATAAGCTGCTTACGAATAAAATCATAGGTGTTCGGGCCCGTCATGAATATCTTTGACATAAACGCGTCATATGCTCGGGCGAGCGGGTGCCGCACTGCGGTCATTACGAACACGTCTGGATTGGCGCGCATCCATTCAAGAAGTGTCCGCTGACTATGTTTGGTATGCAGTATTTTTTCGTCAGTCACAGCCGTAAAATAATCGTGTAACTGGTTCTCGCCCCCATCAAGATTATACATCCAGCGTAAAATTTCTTCATTTGGACCACCAGGAATGGGGGCAAACAATAGGGGGCTGGCGACACAAGTTACCATACGCGGAATATTGGCACGTGTTTTCTTAGCGCCAAGTGATATAATTTCATCGCTTTCGGTTTTGCCCAGCGCGGCCATCATCTCACGGTAGTTTTCTACTTTTTCGCTTAGCGGGCCCGGATTCTGTCGCCGCAGAATTTCTTTGACAGATTTAATTGGCTTCGAAACACCCAAAAATTTAGCGAGCCCGTTTAGGACGGGTAGTTCGCGTTGTTCCGGATAGTTAAGCCAAAAAGCGGTCTGTCCAGTTTCTTGCAAAGTCCGACGAATATTTTGATAAAATACGTCTTGCTTCTCGCGGTAACTCTGGAAATCGTAGGCGTCAAAATGCACTTTGCTTGATTTGCGATGTGGTGCATCCCGTAGCAGCCATTGGCCCGTTCGGCCAGCAATGCGCAATGAGATGAAACTATCGAGCAAATCCCGTTGCAGAATAATTTTCGCACATTCAGGGTCGTTTAAAGTTTTTTCAATGATCCGGGGGTCGTGGTCCCTGAAAATCCGGAAACCAGGGATTTTGTCGTCAGTCTCGCCATTCATTGCATCGAGTAGGCCGAAGGGGTCCTTTTCCCTTTTTGCAACTGAATACCCCAAGCGTTCCTTGTTTTCATAATCACCGACAAAGCTCGGATTAAACAACTCTCCATAACAAATAATGCTCGGAAACTGGTTTAGGGATTGCTCCAGCAGATTGGAGCCGCTGCGCATCGACCCGAAAATTACAAAATATTTGAAACCGGATTGGTTCATTTGTTGATAATGATCTGACTATCTTGTTGAGTATTGATATGGCTTGTTTCAATCATAGCCATATCAATATTAATGCCAATATCTTTCAGCATGCGAGCGAAATCAACCACTCTTCCTGCATTTGTTATTTCGGGCAATATCATGGGGGCAATTGTCCCAGAATATTCGAGGTCTTTCAAAATAGTCGAGAGAATAGAAACTGGATTGCTCAAAACTTCACCTAAAGTCCAAATATTAGCGCCGCCCGCTTCTTGTAATTCCGATAAGAAAGCATGCTCGTTGGCTAGAAATTGCGCCGCTTTGGCTTGTAATAAATGATGGTTATCTATGCCTTCATTCATCATATTCAGCACCCAACTATGTCGAACAAAATAAAGGTTAGCGTTTGAATCTTTGGCCAAATATCCACCAATCTCTTGTTGGTCATCCGATTCAAAATGGAACGCCATTTTGTTTTCGCGCGATTGCCAACTTAGATTTCCAAGGAAATCACTTGGCGCGCAATCCCGAATATTTGGGTTTGTAGACAATCCGCCCGGACCCGTTTTGGTGTTGCCTCTGAAATGCACTGCGTCTTTTGCAAATATTTTTCCATGCGGCCGGTCATCAACCTTTGCTTCAAGCCAGTCGTCAAATTTTGGAAAGATTGCTTGAACACCCGAAAATACGTAATACGGTGCCGCTGTCGAGCGTTGCTTTTCGTGCCATTTATTTGGCGCGCGACCTTGCATGCGTAGGCCTTGCCGCCCGGTTTTCCGTCGATCGTCGGCTAATTTTATCCGGCTGGCCAAGGCTCCGCTGCCGCCATCAAAACCGGACGCGCATGTTTGGTATAATTCATTTGCTCCAGGCCAAATTTTGCGGGCAAAAAACTCATCTACGCCACCAAGAATATCGCAGTGATCGTCATAAATTGTTGTTGGTTTCCCTTGGTGATCGAAGTGATAATACATTAAGGATCGAGATTGAATTTTCCGCGCATATTTGCGAACCAGTGTCTGAAAATACGACTCGTCAGGGATCCAACACTTACTAAAATACGCGTCGTAAACGGATTTATTTGGATCGTCGAGAATTGCCTGAATAGTTTCTCGTGTAAGACACCACCACTGGCTACCGATATATGGTTTTAGCCCCTTGGGCATACGCCGTTTAATGCGCAATTTTCGTTGAATATTCACGGCGGTATCAAAACGGCGACGCTCGGTTTTCCACGAAAACGGGAAATGCAGTGTGAACCGCTCAATTCCCAACCCTCCGGCGATCCAGTTATTGTCACCGACCGCCACGCTTTCGATGAAATCGACATCTTGGTTCATCGCGAGCATTTTACGCAGCGCGTTCATTGGCTTCACAGGCAGGCTATCGCCACTGATCAGCTGAACATGTGTTGTCTCTGGCCACTTTTTCAAGATATCCGTACACATACGTAATTCAGCATTAATCAGCGAGAAATCACCCCAGTCGCAAGAAATGCGTTTCACAAAATGAACGTTTTTACGTCCAGAAAAAGTTGAATGAAGCTGACGAAATTTTACAGCGCTGGCGTCACTATCAACATGTATGCAAATGTTGACGTTTTGATCAGAAAGAATATGCACCAACCGCTCTACGCGATTCAGATGGTGGTGTGCCAATATCGCAATTGTTAAACTCATGCCCAGCCTCCTAACGAAATCAGGCCAAGATCTTCAAGCTGTCGCCATCCATTATACCGAGTTGAAAAGCCGTGTGACAAATAGGTTTCATCCGAGGCACCATAAACTTTGTATTCGCGGCTACCTGCATAATGCTGTTGTCGTGTTAACTCGTCGGCTGCTTTGTTTTTTAAATCGGGCAGAAATTTAGCGTGCAATAGTGAGCCGCAAATTTTTTCTCCGCCCCAATCCTCAAATGTTTTATTTAATCCACGTGGTAACAATGTGTGGGTCGAACTGACAAAAACATTTCCTCGTTGCCATTTGACAAGCGGGATTTTGTTTAATGCAGGCGCTTGATCTGGATGGTCGCCAAAAAACACACGTTGCCGCGGGCCGCCCTGAATCCAGAGGTTTCCATACTTTTCGTTGAGCGAATGAATGTAATTACCGCTATCGAAATGTGTCAAAATTTCAAATGGGTTTTGACCACTGGAATATTCTTGGTTTTCAAGGGATCCTTCGGGATACATATCAAGCAGCATTGCCCCGAACGATTGAATTGATGATGCATCCAGCCAATCTGTCAATGCGCGAAGTGGGCGTGTGTTGCAATGTGGGTAGACGAAAAATTCGTCTACATCCACGGTTAAGGTCCAGTGATCGCGCGCATATCGACGGAGCAGACTGTTAATCCAGTCCATTCCAAAATTCGCGCGTTTATAACTTCCATCCGTGTGCCATAGCGAAACATCGGGTTGTTGGCGCAAGTAATCCCCAGAACCATCGTTGGAGCCGTTATCGATGACCATAAAATGATCGATTCCAAGCTGGCGATAATACTCCAAAAAATAGGATAGCCGTTGATGTTCATTATGGACGGTAACAAATAGTAAAATGTCGGGTTTTTTGATGCGATCTGTTCGATTTTTTACCGCTGACAATTCCCGATATTTACGCAACGCGCGTAATCGCCGTCGCCGTCGTTGCAGACGTAGATGGTAAGATTCAACAAGTGAACGAACAAGACGCATAGTTTACTACCTAACTCATTTCACAACGAACTTAATCCAAAATAGTGGTCAATTTATGAAAATGTTCAGGCCAATCTGTCATTTTATGACTGATTTTCGCCACATTACTATTCTGGGTTGTCGCCGTCAAAATGTGCTCCCGCCATGCGGTTGAATTTTCTGGATCAATGTAGGTTGGGAATTCCCCTCCTATTTCGGCGAAGCACGCCAGGTTTGAACAAATAACGGGTGTGTTTAGTTGCATCGCTTCAATCAACGGGTACCCGAACCCCTCGGCGAAAGATGGAAATAGTAACGCCTTGGCATTGGTAATTAGCCTGCCGAGATCAGCGTCGGAGGCTTGCCCGATTTCGTGAACCGTGACGCCCATAAATGGTGCTTGGTCCAGCGTTTTAAAAACCTTCTCATTTTGCCACCCGCGCCCACCGACAATATGGAGGTGTGGAATCTTTTCGTGCGGCAAAGTTTCATGGAAGTTTGTCCAAATATCCAATAATAGCCGGTGGTTTTTTCTAGGCTCAATCGTACCCAAGATTACAAAATATGGGCTACTTGGCGGCGTAGTTTTAGCGGGTGCGGGCAACGCATTTGTTCCTAACAGGTTCACGTGGCCATCTACATTTGCCCCCCATTCTCGCAACCAACGCTCCGTGCGATTTTTTGTGTCGGTAGAATTATAAATCAACATATCGGCCTGCTCCAAGGCGGAGCGGAATTCTGTTTCAAAGGTTTTTACCGATTTTGGGTCGCAATATTGCGGATAATCAAGGGGGATGACGTCATGAACAAGCAAAACTATTTTCCCGACATTTACCGCGCGCAGCTTTTCCCAAAATGTCGGGTGAAATGCCCCGTGGCCGACGTTTATATACGTAAAACCATCGGACACCAATTTGTCAAAATTCAGCGATTTTAGCGACCAACATACGGATAGTCTTCGCAATGTGCTCTCAACTTTTGTTGATGCTAGCCGCCGGCGCCGCCTTATTCTTCCGAGGATATCCGGGTTGTCCCAAGGACCGTTTGCCTTCAGCAATGACAGCAATATCCGCATGCCGCTACGATCAAGCAATATGTTATGCCGACGAAATCTTGCCAAGAAGCCAACTGGGCTAGGCCATTCTAAAAAATGTTCTATATATGCGATTTCGACCCGATCAATACCGGTTAAACGCCCGCGCGATACTCGCGAAACGCTTCGTGAAATATCCAGTATTATAGGTGGCAAAAACTACCTCGAATTATTCGGCAGCATTGCGCATGCCAATTGTGCCGGCCATAAAGTCCATAAGCTCGTCGCGTAAATCGTCGCGCGCCAGCGCAAACGCAATTGTTGCTTGCAGAAAACCTGCTTTTGATCCGCAATCATAACGTTGGCCATCAAAACGGTAACCATAAACCTTGCCGCCTTCACGGGCCTCCATGGCAATCGCATCAGTTAGCTGGATTTCATCGCCGCTACCTCTTTTTAACTTATTCAAGCGTTGCATGACGGAGGGTTCCAGAACATATCGACCAATCGCAGCCAAATTGGAGGGCGCATCGGCAGGGTCCGGTTTTTCAGCCATATCTTTCACGGATATAACTCGCCCCATATCTTCCTTTGGATCCAAAATTCCGTAAAGCGAGGTTTGATCATGGGGAACTTCCATTGCGGCGACAATATTCCCACCCGTCTCAGCATATTGTTCAATCATTTGTTGCAGGCAAGGTTTCTCGGCAGCAATTACGTCATCTGGGAGTATAACCGCAAATGGTTCGTTCGAAATCAGGCGTCGCGCGCACCAAACCGCATGGCCAAGGCCCAAAGCTTCGCGCTGACGGATATAAGCAATTGCACCGCTATCCATGTCGGTTGCTTTAAGCGCCTTCAGCAATTCAATCTTGTTCTTTTTACGAAGTGCCTTTTCAAGTTCGGGCGCGGCGTCGAAATAGTCTTCGAGTGCGCCTTTACCTTTGGCTGTTACGAAAATGAATTCCTTTATCCCTGCTTCTCTCGCTTCATCGATCGCGTATTGGATAAGCGGGCGATCAACCAACGTCATTATTTCCTTTGGGATAGACTTAGTTGCCGGCAAAAACCGTGTTCCATGTCCCGCAACAGGGAAAATTGCTTTTGTAACTTTACGTTTCATGAAACCTCCATGGGCGTTCAATATAGACGACAACTAGTTAATACTCTTCGAAGATCATTAGAGCACTGATTTCGACCAATCCACTAATATTGTAACAATCAGGCAAATTTAAGTCAAAAAGTGTGCTTCATCACGGCTAAAAGTAGAATTGCGAAACCTTATTTCATCTATGGGGTGAATGAGGTCGATTCTTCGGGCTTCTTGGGAAAACCGCTTTCTATGGGTGATGAGTTGGATTAACGGCTGTGAACGCTGGGATTTTCCCCACACGCCACCTTTATGCAACCAATACCCATCTTTGAAGCTAACTTGGAAAAAGAAGGTGGTTGGCATTAGATACACAACACTTATGCGATGCCCCTTGTCCGTAAGGTCTCGCGCTGTTTTTCGCATCCACTTTCTGTCCAACACTGTTGCGCAAAGCAGAATATGAGAGCCACTACATGTTTGGAAAGCATTGAATTCAGGTGGGTGCGCCGAAATATCCCCTGAAGTTTCCCGTTCCATTCCCCTTGCAAACCCCGCGCGCAAGCTTTGCATTAATGTATCAACATTCGCCTGCGTCAGGTGTTTGACGGCCAACATTGCTGTTAGGCGTTGTTGTTGTTCGCCTTCGAATCTCTCAAGGGCTGTGTCGATATTTTGAGGATTATGTTTACGGCAAAAATACGCCTTACTTGCTCCAATCTCGTGCAGGTCGGTTGGAATACGGTTTTGGCTACGCCGCGGACTTGCGGCATAGCGATGGTGTATTTGAGCGCTTGGAACGATGGCGCATTCCCAATTTTTACTATCCAGTTGCAACTTGATATCGGCATCTTCCAAGAAGAAATGGAAGGCCGCGTCAAACCCGCTAACAGCCATTAACGCAGTTTTTCGAAAAGCCATGTTTGTGCCGAGAAGTTTAACAGGTGTGTTCGTGTCGGCAGGAAATATCGTGAATGGTGCGGTTTCGTCAACTTGCGTCGCCAAATCATTTCCATCCCGATCAAACCGGAAGGCCCCCCATTGCCGGCTAATCCCGTTGCGCCCACGTGTGAACCCAGTGGTGGAACCAATTTTCGAGGTTTCGAATGGCGTGATCAGTCGTTCCAGCCAAGGTGGGTCAGGGATGGCATCATCATCGCAAAAGGCAATAATATCTGCGGTGGAGTTGCTAATCCCCAGATTGCGAGCCGCTGCGATATTTTGTTTTTCGAACGGAATATACCGCACAGAACTTGCAAAATCCGGGGGTAAATTATCGGCAACGACAACCACTTCAAAGGATGGGTGGGTCTGTTTGTGAAGGCTTTCCAGACATCTTGCCAGATGCTCAGGCCGTCCTTGGCTGACTATAATAACGCTGACTTTCTGCGCCGTCATGCCATTCCCTGATCCCGCAGAATTTTTTCGATGCGTTCAACATCCACTGGATTGTTCAGCTCCCAAAATGCACGACCTTTGGCGTCAACTTCGACGCATTGGACCGGAATACCATTTTCCATAAAGCGAAGCTGTTCCAAGCCTTCCCATTTTTCCAAGCGCCCCTCTGGCCAAGCAATATATTCGTTCAGCGCAGCCGTTCGATACGCGTAGACGCCGACATGGTGAAACACGGGTATGCTCTCTCCATCGACAAAACGGCGTCCGGTATATGGAAGAACTTCTTTGGAAAAGAAAAGTGCTTTGCCAGAGTTATCAAAAACAGCCGTGGTTCCACCGACACGATCATTTTTACGATCCTCTTGAAAGCCGTTTAACGCTGCCGCGTCACATCGTAAAATTGGTGTCGAGACGGCAATTTCCGGGTCCTTCATCGCATCAATTAAGGCATCCACAAACCATGGCGGTGTTAGGGGCGCATCGCCTTGCAGATTGACCACGACATCGTAATCACCCAAAATTTTTGCAGCTTCAGCACATCGTTCCGTGCCATTGTGACAGTCGCTTGAGGTCATCACGACCTCGGCCCCAAAAGCCTCGGCGGCATCGCGAATTCGATCGTCATCCGTTGCCACAACAATCTTGTCGACGCCGTTGACTTGTTTTGCAGCATTCCAGCTACGCTCAATCAGGCTGCGCGATTGACCATCTGCGCCGCGCAATTCCACCAAAGGTTTACCCGGATAACGGGTTGATGCAAAACGCGCTGGAATGACAAGCAGAACAGACATTTGTTAACCTTCTACAAGTTCGACGCCGGGTGCATAAGCAATGAAAAACGGATTTTCATAGATGGGTTTTCCGTAAGTTAGCGCAGTATGGTCGTCAAAACGAATGACCTGTCCACCAGCACCCAGCAACACGGCATGACCAGCGGCGGTATCCCATTCCATTGTGCGACCCAGTCGCGGGTAAAGGTCTGCTTCGCCTGTTGCCACGAGGCAGAATTTCAATGATGAACCGGCACTGCGAAAATCGCCAACGTTGTATTTAGCAATGTAATCGTCGGTGGCCTGATCACGGTGAGATTGGGAGGCGACTATAGTTAGCGAAGAATTGTCAGGCGTTGATACGGAAATATCGACCAATTCACCAACAACATTCGGATCGAAATCCCCCATTTCTTCGACGGTCTTCCCATCCGGGTTAGTGTAAAATAACCGCTCACGGTAGGGTGCATAAACAACGCCGA
>CAZYMT010000034.1:6901-20761 GCA_964649035.1 uncultured Rhodobacterales bacterium | reverse complement strand
CCTTTACGCTCTTCTCTCAATAGATATTTCCGAAGCGAATTTCCCAATATCCAGAAAATCGTGTTAGATAAACTGGAAACAGAAACAGCGGCAATGACAGTAAAATTGGTCAAAATCGGCCTGACAGAAGCGGCGAATATCCAACTGAATACCGCGCAACTGCAGGATATGACCCCGAACACCACCGCCCTCTCCAAAGTTGTGTCTTTTGATATGGGCGGAAATTGGTGGAAAGGCTGGTTTGGACGGTTGAAATCGCTGGATGATGCAAGCGACATTTTGGCGAAAATGATCCGCAAACAGTTTTTACCAATTCAAAGCGAACTATTGGATAGTGCCGCCGAAAAGCTGGCGCAATCGTCGCGCTCCGCCATTACTTCTTTTGAGACCATGCAAAAAACGCTTCTGCAATCGCGAAAAAACCAGACCGCGCATCGACAACACGACTTATCGGGTAGCGTCGAAGATATTGAGAAACGGATAACCGCGCTGGAAAAACGTGCGCAAATTTGTGACTTGAGCGCAAGAATGATGGAGGCAGCCTAATGCCCGAAGACATCGATCTAAGAGTCCAACACGCCCAAGCGAGGATTGCTGCGGAAATTCAGAAATTCGCGATGGACCCATCAAATCAACCAGAGATTTTGGGTTCAATGATAGAGCTCAGCGCCAAACTAGCCGGACCGGTAAAGATGGCGCTGGCTGGTGAATTCAGTTCCGGGAAAACTACCTTGGCGCGGATGCTATTGGGACAGGATTTTGTTACAACCAAGGCTTCGGCCAGTGCGATGCCAACGGTTAGATTTCGCTATGGCGAGCGTGAAAAAATTACGCTTATCACTGGTGAAGAACAGCGCGATATCGCCAGCCCTAATGACCTAAGCGAGGCAGAAATGCGCGCGGCTGATGCGCTGGTTGTCACGATTAGCCTACCCTTTTTGAAAAGGGTAGAACTGTTCGACACACCTGGCACCTCCGACCCCACACGCGAATTTGACCAGATAATCGACATTGCCGACGAGGTGGATTTTATCATGTGGTGTACCAACGCCACCCAAGCCTGGCGGCAAAGCGAGCGTGCGATGTGGGAAAACTTGCCCACACATGCGCATGTGAATAGCCTGCTAATTGTGACCCATGTTGACCTGCCAAAGGTTAAGGCATCACTACCACGCTTGATGAAACGTATGAACAAAGAAGCCTCGAACATGTTTCGGCAGGTTTTACCTGTTGATTTGCTGTCTGCGATCAAGTCTCGGTTCGATGCCAGTTTGGTGAACGACCCGATCAACTGGATGGAGAGCGGCGGCGAAGCCTGTATTGCGGCCATCAACGAAATCGTGGATCAGGTTAAGCTAGACCAGATTGCCGAGGTAGAGGCCCTATTTGGTAAAGTTGATGCACCTGCGGCCCCCGCCCCGACAAGCCCCGCGACACAGACGATCAATTTCCTCGATCTTTGGGCCACTAGTCTCGACGCAATCGACGTGGTCCCCCCAAACGCCCATCTAGAATTTTTACGTGATTTTAAGGAAGGCCGGTTAGGCGCATGGAGCGAAGAAAACGCTGCAAAAGTCGAAATTCAGGACCGCCTGCACGAAGCAGTTGCGTTCTTGAGCGGAAATGGTGACCCGAGTTTAGCAAAAGACGTGGTCGCACAACTGGATTGGGAATTCAGAAGTATCGTTGGTGCCATCGCCGCGTAACCCAAATTGTAAGGATTAGTAATGAACTTTGTACCAAAAAACTGGCTGACATTTGATGGTAAAAAATACCAATTAAAAGACGGTGACACCGCGCTAGATTCCATGTTGCGTGGCGGTGCAAATCTGACGTTTTCCTGTAGAAAAGGTTCCTGCCGCTCCTGCATGTTGGAGGCAGTATCCGGCGATCCAGGAATTGAATCCCAAGAAAAACTTCCACAAGAAATGCGTGACAAAAATCTGTTCTTGCCTTGTGTCGCCCGCAATATGAACGAGGTGGAGGCCCGCATTCCCGACCTATCACAATGGTTTATCAAAGCCTTGATCGTGGAAAAAAACCAACTTTCCCCCGATGTTTGGCAATTTATGTTGGAGCCTGAAACAAATATCGATTGGCGTGCCGGACAATATACCAGCATACGAAATTCGGCGGGTGACGTTCGCAGCTATTCCGTTGCCAGCAGCACGGATGATTATTTCATGGAACTGCACATCCGGCATTACCCTGACGGCAAGCTAAGCAACTGGATGGTGAACGACCTGAAAGTCGGTGACATTATTGACATTCAAGGACCGACCGGCACCTGTTATTATGACCGCGAGATGGCCGGAAAACCGTTATTGCTTGTCGGTGTGGGAACCGGTGCCGCACCTTTGATCGGGATTGCAAAGGATGCGTTGAGCAAAGGACACGTGGCCCCGATTGAATTTTTCCACGGGGCCGCCGCCGAAGAGAACCTGTATCTTATCGATAAGTTAAGCGCGCTCGCGGCTGAGTACCCGAATTTCAAGGCCCGCTCTGTTTCCTCGCAAAATGGTGAAAAACAGCAAGTTGTTGATATCGCATTCGGTGACAAGAACCTGAAAGACCATGTCTTGTTTATCGCCGGAAACCCCAACATGGTCGAAGTTGCACGAATTCGCGCGGTCTATGACGGTGCAAAGGTCCATAATATCCACGCCGATCCCTTCGACACGCCCGGACTGTATCAACCATGCGACGCGGCAAAAATGAAAGATATTAAGGCCGATCCAGAATTCTGGGCGGCATTGGATGATGGCAAAAACCTAAGCCCGTTACTGGACGATTTTTATACCATCGTTTTCGAGGATCCACGCCTAGCGCCTTTCTTTCACAAGGTCACAAAAAAGCGGTTGGTCGAGAAACAGTATGAATTCCTGAAAGACTTACTTACAGGGACGCGTACATTTTTTGGCGAGAAACCGTTCCGTTCGCATCACTGGATGGTGATTTCCGACGAGCTTTTCGATTATCGAGAAGGCATATTTTTTGAAGTTGCCGCAAAATACAACCTGCCAGAAGGCGTATTGAACCGCTGGGCCGGATTGCATGAAACCTTCCGTCGCGAGATCGTAAAGCCCGCTCCTCGCGGAATTTACCGCAATGGCGTTGAACAATTCCTTGAAGGATATTCCGTCGAGGAAATCACAGTCGACACAATATGCGACGGGTGTTTTGAGGAAATTCGCGTAGGCGAGACAGGGCGAATGCACACGCGAACTGGTGAATTGTTTTGCACAAGATGCGAGGCGGGGTAGGCCGAACATCCTTGATCGAAACCTCGAAGCATAATTCACAAATCCCTAGCTGGTTTAAAATTCCGGACCTGTCTATCATGTGAAATGATACACAGATAAATTGGGGAATATCATGAAGATCGCATCAGAAAACCGTCTTGAAGGACTGCGTGTTTTGGTAACGGCCGGCGCCAGCGGTATAGGTATGGCGATTGCAGCGAGGGTGCTTGCCGAGGGTGCCAAAGTCCAAATTTGTGACATTGATGACGCGACGCTTGGCGCGTTTGCTAATCAATTCCCAAACGCCCATATATTCAATGCCGACGTATCCGACGAAACCGCATGCGAGGCCTTGATTGGCGAAACGGTAAAGAACCTCGGTGGTCTTGATGTTTTGGTCAACAACGCTGGAATCGCCGGGCCAACAGGGGGAATTGACGAAATCGAACCCTCGGCATGGCGACGCTGCATTGATGTGTGCCTAACCGGCCAGTTCTTATGCGCGCATTTTGCCGTCCCGTTCATCCGGCAGGCCGGTGGCGGCGCGATAATCAATATGTCTTCGGCAGCGGGCAAACATGGTTATGCTTTTCGGACGCCTTATTCGGCTGCCAAATTTGGGGTTATCGGCCTGACAGAAAGTCTGGCAAAAGAACTTGGGCCAGACAATATCCGCGTCAACGCGATCTTGCCGGGCGTCGTGGACGGGCCGCGAATGCAGGCCGTAATCCGTGATCGCGCGGCACAAACAGGTGTTGAATATTCCGAAATGGAAGCGGAATATCTAGCGAAAGTTTCCTTGGGCCGTATGGTAACCGCCGAAGATGTCGCCGGAACCGTTGCCTACCTGTTGTCCCCAGACGGGGGCAATATTTCGGGCCAGTCTATCGCCGTAGACGGTAATGTTGAAACCCTCTGATCGGGGCACATAAAAACAACCAAAAAGGATTTAGCGGAATGAACCAGCTAGCCGATAAAGTCATCATTACCTGTGCAATCACAGGGGCAATCCATACGCCGACTATGACACCGTATTTGCCCATAACGCCGGATCAGATAACCTGCGAAGCACTTGCTGCGGCCGAAGCTGGCGCATCGATATTGCATCTACATGCCCGTAATCCCGAAACCGGCCAGCCGGATCAAACGCCTGAAGCCTTCGCGAAATTCCTGCCACGGATCAAACAGAACACTGACGCTGTGATCAATATCACGACCGGTGGCAGCCCCTATATGACTGTCGCGGAACGTGTTCTCCCCGCCGAAAAGTTCAAACCGGAGGTTGCGTCCCTTAACATGGGCTCGATGAATTTTGGGCTGTTTCCGCTGCTCGACAAATATAAGGATTTCAAATTCGACTGGGAAAAACAGCATTTGGAAGCAACGCGGGACCTCGTGTTCCGCAATTCATTTAAGGATATCGAGTATGTTCTTGAAACTTGTTACGGCAATGGAACGCGGTTCGAATTCGAGTGCTACGATATTTCCCACCTTTATAATCTCGCACATTTTGCCGAACGTGGATTAGTCAAACCGCCCTTCTTTGTGCAATCTGTCTTTGGCCTTTTGGGCGGCATTGGCACCCATCCTGAGGACGTGATGCATATGAAACGCACCGCTGATCGCTTATTTGGTGACGACTATCGTTGGTCAGTCCTAGGCGCAGGTGCCAGCCAGTTCCGGATTGCAGCGCAGGCGGCGGCGCTTGGGGGAAATGTTCGGGTCGGGTTGGAGGACAGCATTTGGGCAGGTAAAGGTAATTTGGCAAAATCGAACGCCGATCAGGTTGCCCATGTCCGTATGATTATTGAAGGGCTGGGCAAGTCGGTTGCGACCCCCGAAGAAGCCCGTGAAATTCTGTCGCTAAAAGGTGTCGATGACGTGAATTTCTAGGGGATGTAAATTTGGCACGAGCGATCCTACTCGCTCGCGCCAAACCCACAACAATCAGTTAGCATTCACGGCTTTGAGGGCATGAAAACCGTATATGCTCCGTCTGCACTATCAAAACAGACGGTTAACTGACCTGCTCTAGTTACCGAAATTGGCGACATCGGTCTTTTTGTTCAACGTCGTTAATCCAACTTTCGGTACTATCTTCATTATTACCTTGCTCCTGAGGCTCGTTGATCCATCTGCTTTCGCGCCATATTTGTTAGTCGGTTGAAGGGGAGGAATGGTTCAAATATTTCGAAAAAATATTATGCCATCAACCAAACAGTATCCGCGTAAGGTGATGTTTCCACATCGAATTCTTCCGTGATCGCATATCCCGAGCTGTTAAAGATTTTGCCGAAGGTTTTGTGATCCTCATCGGTTGTGATCCGCGTCCAGCTTACCAAAATTGTTCCGTCTGCCAGTGTTGTTAATTTGGAGTCAGCCCGAATAGCGCCCATGATATTGTTCGCGCAAAAAGTTTCTGTCGGTGCGATTGCTGCCATGTTCATTTTTCTTCTCCTAACAAATTTCTAACGTGCCAGTGCGGCATAATTGTTAGTCGTTGGGGGAAGGGGAAAGGTTCAATGTTTTTGCAAAAAAATGGCCCGCGGAAACGCGGGCCAGTTTGTATATCAGGTGAAATAGAAATCTGACACGTCGATGTCTTTCAAATCTAGACCCTCGATACGGATATCCATTCCTTCAAAAGCAAATCCAACAACGTCATTATTTGCTGATCCAATTTCGTAAAATAGATCAAGAACTTCCTCATCTGACAATTCATCGATCCCGACGCTAAACGCGAGCAAATCGGTCCCGTTTTTAAAATCTTTAATTACATCTGAACCAGATTCGAAATCAAAATAGAAGGCGTCCGGGCCCTTGCCGCCATAAAGCACATCGTCCCCTGTGCCACCTTCAATTGCATCATGGCCCTTGCCCCCTCTCAACACATCGTCACCGGCCTCTCCAAGTACAATATCGGGACCTTTGCCGCCTTTCAGCGTGTCATTTCCATCGCCACCCTCCACGAAATCGTGACCTTTGCCGCCCTTCAAGTTATCATCACCAGCTTCACCAAATAGGAAGTCATCGCCGGAGCCACCCTCCAGGTGATCTTTGCCAGCACCGCCATAAAGCCGGTCCCCGCCACTACCACCTTCCAGATGATCCTTGCCAGTCCCACCATAAAGGCGGTCATCACCATCGCCGCCGTACAATTTGTCAGCACCGCCATCACCCCATAGGTAATCCTCACCAGTGCCACCTTTCAAAACATCTTTTCCGGTGCCGCCAAGCAATTCATCATCACCCGCACCACCGCGCAAAATGTCATTGCCAGCATCGCCATACAGAATATCGTCACCGATGCCGCTGATGATCGTATCATTGCCATCACCACCAAAAATTTCATTGTCGTGATCTGTGCCCGTGTCGGTGATCCGAATAACGTTGTCCTTGGCGTTTCCGAACACATCCACACCGCCACCTGCCGTCAGGTTTTCGATGTTTTTGAACGTGTCATAGGTTTGCAAAAGCGCATCACGCAATTCGCCCTCAATCATATCAAAGACCATTCCTGCGGACCAATCTTTGTCTGATACCAGCGTATCATTCCCGCTTTTTCCGTTGAAGAAATCATTGTCATCGCTTTGGTCGAGAAATGTATCGTCCGCGCTTGATCCGATGTAAGTACCCATTGTATTTTCTCCCAGTTTTTAGACGCAAAACCATATCGCGCCAGAATTTCGGTATCCCGCACATGGGACTATGAAAGTTAGTCGTGGGAGATCGGGAAGAGGTTCAATCTTTCTACATTTAACCAACGCAATTTGACCCAACACAAGGTCGGGCCAAATAGTTATCAGTTTACACCGTATCTTCGTGCAGATCAGATAATTATATCTGCTGCGGTAATATCATCCAGATCGACACCTTTGATCTTGATCTCGGTACCGAGAAATTCAAAACCAGCCCTGTCATTGTTGCCGGACCCGCGTTCAAAGAAGTGGCCGAGTGCATCCGCGGTGGATGCAAACCCAAATGCCGAAAGATCAATTTGATCAATACCGTCTTCAAAATCCATAATAACATTAAAATCTAAACTTTCCGCGAAGAAAAATATGTCACTCCCCCCGTCACCCCAAAGCTTGTCATTACCTTCACCGCCAGAAATCATATCCGCACCTGAACCACCGTGCAATTCGTCATCGCCAACACCGCTCACCAGGGTGTCCGCGCCTTTACCCCCCTCAAGCAGGTTGTTTCCCTCCACGTCATAGAGGAGATCGGCCCCTTTTCCGCCCATCATCGTATCGTTTCCAGCGCCCCCTAAAATAGTGTCAGCGCCTTTTCCGCCCATCATCGTATCGTTTCCAGCGCCCCCTAAAATAGTGTCAGCGCCTTTACCACCTTTCAACGTATCATTTCCATTCTCTCCGCTGATGGTATCATTCCCCTTACCGCCTTCGATCAGATCCTTACCATTGCCGCCGAGAATATAATCATCACCACCTTTGCCTTTGATGGTGTCAGCGCCACCGACACCGGCAATGGCGTCATCGCCAGCCGTTCCCAATATTGTTGACCCATCCTGCCGTCCGGTGGTTACCAGATCATCCGCTTCGACATGGATTATATCATCGCGCGGATCAATGATTTCCATAGCGATCTCGGAGCTTCCTCCAATGACGCTCCAAGTTACGGCAACACGCCCGTCAGCCATCAAAGTCGCGTCAACAGCCGTCGCTGGCTCCGACGTCAGGATACCTTTCACACCGATTTTATGACCTTCATCATCATATCGGGCAAAGCTAAGGTTATTCAAATCGTCGTCATCATAGATAATGATGAACCCACCATCCTCGAGGGCAACAACAACCGCCTCATTTGTTGAATCGTCTGGGCCCTTACCGCCCGGAACACCTTTTTTGCCACCAACATTTGTGCCATCATTGGTGAACACTTGGAACCGAACATCCTCGTCGCCATCCTTATCATTTGTCCAGCTAACAACGTATCCACCGCCAACAAGCCCGGTCACCGATGGTTCACTATCCGCACCCCCATTTGTGTTGGTCCCAGATAAAAACTCCGGCGATAATATCGTATCTCCATTAGCATCGACAATTCGCACAGCAATCGCATCGTCGCCGTCATCTCTTTCATAGGTGGTGACAATTACGTAATTCCCATTCTCCAAAACGGCGATATCGATTTCATTTACCGTATCCGAGCTGTTCGTAAACATAATTGTTTGCGGGCCGTAAATGTTGGTTTCGGGATTGTACATTTTGAAGGCTATGTCGACATTACCCGGTCCAGTTGCCACCTCATAGGCAATCATGACCGACGTATCACTAGAAGCTGCGACAACAGGATTGGCATAATTGATGTATGTGTTGTTCAAGTCTTCGACAACAGTGATAGCAGCCGATACTACACTTCCGTTCTCGGCATATTCCTGTAACCGGATACTGGTTGTCCGGTCTCCCGGTACTGGATTGTCGAAATCAAAATCCTCATAGACCATGATGAACCCGCCATTTGGCAGTGCCACAATCTCCGCATCGCGTTCGTCATCCCAATTCCACGAAGTATTCAGTTGAAATTCATCGCCGGTTGGTTCGCCCAATGGGTTAAAAATTCTACCGATTATATCTGTACCGACGTCGTTCCCAACACCTTCATCACTGGCGCTCGTCCAGCTAACCAGGATGTTGCCGTTCGCCAGCGTCGTTATTTTCGGATCATATTGTAAATCGTCCGTAACGGTGTTCACAATAAACTCGTCGAGCCAAGTTGTTGGTGTCGTTGTCATTGCATTTCTCCTGTCTACAATTAATTTGCCCAGCCTGATATGGCTTGTAAGTTAGTCGTAGAAGGAGGGGATAAGGTTCAATTTTAGTTATCGGGGAACCATGTCGAGCGCGCTAACACCCATTCGACTGAACAAGACCCCAGCCAAAATTAGTGTCCCGCCCAGCTGGCCCCAAATCCATCACGTTACCGCGCAATGCGTTCCGCAACCGATCCGTAGAAAGACTGCCGCGCGCCGCTATACGGGCCGCCAACGCCGTCACAATGGGTGCCGCGAATGACGTTCCGGTCTGATAACCGCCACCATTCCCCTTGGCGGTGTAAACATCGACCCCGGGAGCCACGAATTCAATATGGTTGCCGCGATTGGAACGACGATATAGGCGACCATTCGCATCGACTGCCGAAACCGCGATTACTTCGGGCGCACCCGCCGGATATGTCGCAATATTTTGCCCATTATTTCCTGATGCCGCAATCATCACAGCGCCGCGCCGCGCAGCCGCGTTCAATAGATTGCCAAGCGCGCCATTTGCGTCGCCAGAAAAAGACAGATTAATCAGCTTCACATTTTGCCCCAACAACCAATCAAGGCTGATTGCAATACTTTCAAGACTTGCGCCCTGTCCGCGCCGCTGTCTAGAAAAAGCCTCGGCAGCGAAAATGCTCGCGCCGGGCGCAAAGCCTGCCAACGGTCCGGCATTCAGAGATCCGCCAATTAGCGCAGCAACCGCGGTCCCGTGATCTGGCGAAACCCGGCCTTCGCCATTCAGCAATGCTGAAAACCGCGTGACGCTGACACCCGAAAGCGCCGGATGGCCCGGATTTACCGGACCGTCAATAATTCCAACACGCACATTTCGCCGTAAACTACATCGGTTGTCCGGATTATCGCGGATCATTGCTGGCGCGTATAATCGGGCCCCTTGTGCAAAGCCGTATATGTTGTGAACCCCGATCGTGGCACTATTGGCCGCCGCCCCGACTATCGCTTGCGCTTATTGAAGGTTAAGTCCTCGTGGCAACACAAATACCAACAGCACGCGTTGTAAGGACGGTAAATTTCGTGTCCGCAACAATGTCGCGCCCTGTGTCTGTAGGGCATTCACGGCAGCTTGCGCTTGTCCGGCACTGACCGAAACAACATATTCCGGCTGACCATTTGGGCCGCTAATTTCGTCGGATTCTGCACGTTCGGTTGAAACCCTCGGATTTCCAACAGTCGGGCGTTCCGGCTCATTTTCGACGGTTGGGGGTTCCGGTGTCTGTCGATCATCGCCGCATAATGTGATTGTACCAAGTGCCCCTAACATTTGACCATCGGACATCCAGATTAACCGATAACTCTGACCCGCAGCTAATTGTGGCGCGCGCGGTATTGAAACCCGAACGCGTCTTGTCGACCAATTGCGAATATTTGTCGGAATTGCCTGATTACCGACAATAACGGCAATAATTCCTAACTGTCTTGGCTGCCTGAAATCGCCGGTAATCGTAATAATTTTCGACGTTGTAACACAGCCATTTATGTTAATCCGGAAACTACCGGTTTGTGCAGATGCCATCGTCGCGAAACCAACAACGAACATCAGGGCAAGGAATAAATGTTTCATAGGATCATTCCTTCTCGACACTTTCAACCAGCGTAGTGGCTGCGCCAAGTTCTGTTAATGCTGCTTCCGCCGAAGCCTCGTCCAACGCGCCAATTTCGTACAGGCCAAGCGCCGATGGGCCACTTATAAATTCAAGATCGAGCGACAATAGCAACGCCCGAATTTCGCCTTCGGTTGCGGTTCCATGAAAGGCCACAGTCAAAATCGGACCATCATACCCAACGCCGGACCCGCCGCTGGCCAATTCATACCCAGGCGTGTCAGGCGTGCTAAACATCACCGTAGTTTGCACCGCCAGCACCGCAATTGCCGCTGCCGCAGCAAATTGCCAAATGCGCGTGTTTGTGTTTGCGGCCTTCTGAACAGGTTGAACCGTTTCCGCATCAATTTCCCGCATCAAGCGCGACAAACCGAATTCACCCGGCGTTTGTGCAACTGCGCGGGCTTTTACATCTGCGCGTATCAGTTGCAGATGCTCCAGCTCCCAAGCAAGATCGGAATCTTGCGCAACCGCAGTTTCAACCTCGGCCAGTTCTGCGCCTTCCAGCGTTCCGTTAGCGTAAAAGGGCAATAGCTCCTCTAACGCACGACGTTTTTTGTCATCAATATCAATCATAGCTCAACCACTCCTATCCGGCTTGATAGGCAGCGTTTCAGCAATTGTTTAGCATGGAATATCCGGGTCTTAATTGTACCCTCGGCGGAGCGAGCAACATCAGCGATTTCGCGATATGTCATATCTTCATAGAACGCCAACTCAATTGCTTGGCGATGTTCCAAAGATAATTCATCAATGCAAAATCGAATATGTTGGCTTTCTTCGCCAGCGGCCAGAATATCTACCTGACTAGCGCTACTTTCCGCTAGATCCGGCATTTCATCTGTTAATACGACCCGTTTCATCTTTCTAAACCTATCTATCGTTTTCCTGTAGGCAATTCCAAACAGCCAAGTCTTGACTGTGGAACGTCCTTCAAATTTATCGGCGGTTCTCCATACATCCATGAAGACCTCATGAAGTATGTCGTTCGCTTCGAACGGATCGTTCAATTTTACGCAAATAAATCTGTAGATAGGTTTTTCCATAAGCCGATAAAACTCCGCAAACGCCTGTTTATCGCCGTTTGCCATTTGTTTAATCAGCTCATTCGCATCGGGTTCGCTCATGTCTTAAGTGCCACCAATTGGGCGTAGCGGCGAGGTAGCAACCACCACCCCGTTAGGATCAAGCGCTAGCACCCGCCAGTAAACTGTCACCCGCGCACTGCTTAATCGCGCCAGCGTAAAGGGTTTTAGACGCGTGGCAACTTGCGCCGCCGTCACATCAATTGCTGCAATCCGCTGCGCTCGCTCGTTCAACGAGCCCCCCGATAGCGACAGGAATTCAACGCGGTACGCAGATGCCGCTGGCATCTGTTCCCACGAGAACGTCGTAGTAGCATTTACATTTGCCCCCGGTCGCGGACCTAACTGTGCGATTGTCCCCTCACCTTGTATCGGCTGCACCGAATACTGGATTTGCGGGATTGATGGCAATGACGCGGCAATAGCAGGGTCTGTTGGAACGAAACGCACGGCATACATACCGGCTTGATCCGTGGGCAATACCGGACTTTCAAAGATAAGTGCCCGCGCCCCAGAAAGAGGTCTGCGGATACGGCCAATTCTGCGAAATACATGTAATGGGCCGGGGCCAGAGACTTCCCAATTTCCTTCCAGACGACCTCGACCGTTCGTTGTCAGACGCATCCTTGCAGTAATTGCCGCGTTTTGCGGCACGGTACGGAACAAGGATTCATCATCAAAGTTCAGCGAAATACTGCGGAAAATATTTTCACCGTCCTGTGTTGCGTTATAGATCAAGGCAACACGAACTGTCGTGGATTGCCCGGTCACATCGGTGAACACGCGTTCATAAAATGCGGTATCTCCGGCGGCAATTCGCGCCGCCAGACCCCGATTAATCCTGATCTGTTCCGTTTCCTGAACCGTTGGATTTGCGCCGCCACCTGGGATAAAAACTGTATCGCTGATAGCCCCACGAATTGTCGCAACCGGATTCCCGTCGATATATACGATCCCGTCATTTGACAAATAGCTAACTGTCGTCCCCGAACCAACAGTCGTCCCACCAATAGTGTTCAAAGTAATGCGATACCGAATGGTGGCACGCGCACCCTGCTCGTCGACAGCAACCGAATTAGGCGCGACCGTAACGTTGA
The DNA here is from genome assembly GCA_964649035.1 of uncultured Rhodobacterales bacterium. Taxonomy (GTDB): domain Bacteria; phylum Pseudomonadota; class Alphaproteobacteria; order Rhodobacterales; family Rhodobacteraceae; genus NORP23. The sequence goes on along the minus strand of CAZYMT010000034.1, from coordinate 7,927 downwards.
CTATTCCGGCGAACAAAGGCGACGCAGCCACAACCGCAATCAGTATTACTGTATTTCTGAGCGCATTTTTAAACATTACGTTGCCTCACTACTTATAAATGTTGGTGCGGACACGCAGAATAACGCCAGCGAACCATTCGCTGTCATCATCGGTTTCCGTTGCATAATTGCCGTGCGAGATGCCGCCACTAAATACGATATCTGCATTTTCCTGAAACGCCCAAGTCAAATCTGTGCCAAAAACACCACCGGTTTCGACATTCTCGTTTTCTGACATCTCGAGCGTGTATCGCCCGGTTAACATCAGTTCATCCGGAACAATGGCCACGGTCGCCGCCAAATTGACCACGCCCGCCATATATTCCCCATCGACATCATCGATAAAATCAATGGTTGTATCAGCCGAGAAGGTCAGGCGGTCACTGGCAAACCAGTCGACATTCGCCAATACGCTGTTAATCGTAACATCTAGATTATCCACAGATTGGTCATTCTCGCCGAGGTAACTATACCCGACACCCCAACCCCAGCCATCATACCCAGTGCTGAAATCCAAGTTCGCATAAATGGCCGAAAAATCCTGCTGAGCAATCGCGCCCGCGGGCGTATCCACACGACTTTGAACATCATAGCCAACGTCAAAACTGATTAGCGGATCAAGCCCAACCCAACCCGGCCCGTTCCCCTCCAGATAAGGTGTATAGCTTCCGGCAAGATTAACCGAATAAATCTCGTCGGTTTCAATATCAGCAGGTCCGCCAGTATTTGTGCGTTGGTAAGACCCGTAGAATAGCAGATACCAAGGTTCGTTGGAATATTCTGCTGACACACCTATCGTTTCATGACCAACTGGCAGATCAGGGTTGGCAAGACTGTAAAATCCGGCATCAACCGCCTCATATGTCAGGCCAACACTCAACGATTTCCCGCTTAGCGTATCAAACGGATCGAACACGTCATATTCAATCGACGTAAGCAGCGCATCTGCCCTGTCTGATAAAATTGCTCCGCCAGAATCTTCGTCCC
>CAZYMT010000034.1:0-6891 GCA_964649035.1 uncultured Rhodobacterales bacterium | reverse complement strand
GATAGAATACCGTGCCCGCCCGTCGTTAAAGCTACCATTTGCCGCTAGCGAATACCCGTTCCCCTCGCCAACTTCACCTTCGTTGAACGGAATGCCACGCCCTGCATACCCCGTCGCAGAAATTCGAAAATCATATAGGCTGAAAGGCTGGTACGCGGTCGTTACCCCGAACATCCGGTCGTCAGCCTCGCCAAGACCAGTGATATTTTCATACCCTAATGTCTCGGATGCAAGCGCCCCAAAAGCCCCAAAGAATGACCGTCGAGAGGTTGTCTCAACTGTCACTCCAAGCCCGCGCCGCCGGATATTGGAAACAATCACATCGTCAAAATCAATACCCTGATGCCCAAGCCGCGTGATCAAATCAACCGTATCAGTCAGCTGCCGGAATTCCAGAAAATATTCGCCAAGATTAACCGCACGTCCGTTGATCTGATTTTCCTCAACCGAGGTAACAACGTAATTCGCCCCCCCTGTCAAACGCCCGTCATAAAGGCTGACCTCCACCTGCCCCGAACTGGTGCCCACGGGTTCCGTCTCGCCAGTCTGATCACGCACAACACCCACTTCATGGGTTGCCTCAATGGAGATGCTCTCAAGAATGCGACCGCCGCCCGAGGTTCCAAAGCTCCAATTCCCGATCACCGCAAAATCCGTCGCGGTGATTTCGTAAAGGATCAGTTCATGCTGCCCCGTCGCCAGACCCGGCACCGGAACAATCGTCAAAACATTGCCCGATATCTGGATAAGCGCGCTCATATCTACGCCATCAATCTCGACGGCCAATGCGCCCGCTGCATAGGTATTTTCCAGCGTAATCGTGATCGGATCAGCACCATTTCCGGTACTGTTAAAACTGGCTTGCGCCCATACGGGTAACCCTGAAAATCCCCCGTATATGAGCGCGCACACACCCATAATTTTCTGTAACTTTAACATTAACTATAATCACCCTCGCATAATATCGGCGAAAACCTACCATATCTGTACCAATTGATCTAGGATTTGATGTGACAAGACTCACATAAGGACCACACCTGTGCATCCTGGCCACAACCACTCCACCCCTAATTGCAAACACCCCGCGCAACCTCCCAATAAAGAGCGTCAATCCGCCAGCCACTGCTATCGTCGAGCATTACGATTCTGTTCGAGAACAAGTTGTTGTTCAAACGATTGGGGTCGGTGGACAGTTCTGCCCATCATTCATTTCAATTCAGACAGGTAGTTTCTGGCCCGGCCTCTCCATTGGGCAGGTGCAGATCATGTTGTTGAGGTTGACCAAGTCCAAGGCTTGGCACCCGGCTTCAAATTTCGTGGAACAATAGAAACGTTCTTGAAGGCGGATGTTTTTTCGCAACAGGGGGTCGACGGTATCTACGGAGTTTATGGATACTCCGCCGGACTTGCTAATGCTTAAAATGTCGACCTTGATTTTGATCTGAACTATCCACCGGGTTATTTGGCAGGCCTCGGGATAATCCCGGATGATCTTCCTCTTTGGCTAGTTCCTCAGTTTGATGAGAACGGCGCGCTTATCATTATGTCCGGCGGCAGCACAAAACGTATCTATAAAATTATCGCCGGTGACTTGATTATATCGTATGACAAGGATGGAAATCTTACCGTTGGGCGGGTTAAGCGAACTATGGTTAATACGGTGAAATATGTACTCGATATGTTTGGCACAGGCGTCATGCCCGCCATGTTTACCTTTACGGCGATGGAAAATTTGACGATCTGAATGTTCCATTAATCGACATTCTGCGCCCGGACGGTGCGATAGTTCGCGAGGATGAGTGCCAAGGTTCGGATCGCCACCGGATGCGAACTTGGCTCGCCCGACTATACCGTTGTTGATCTGAGCGAAAACCACCTGACCGTTGCGCATGACCAGACCGAGGGTGTTGTAGGATTATTCAATGTCGAGTTTTTGAAATTCTACGGCATCGTTGAAGGAACAAAACTTGTCGACGCCATAAATGGGGGTGCGGGCGACGATATATTGAATGGTGGAGGGAACCACCTTCATCTTCAAAACCACTCAGGGCGGACGCTGGTGACCTATGGTAGCGACAGCCCAATAGTGTTGACCGGAATTAATATCGCAAATATCGGTACTGACGATTTCGAATTCGTTTAAGGCCAACCGTACTTAACCGCGCGGGTTTTCATCGGAAATTCGCGCGGTTACTTTCCGCATCCATACATCAAGTTCTGTGATCTCGGCAGCACTCATCCGTAATCCTAGTTTTGAACGCCGCCAAACGACATCCTGTGCCGTTTGCGCATATTCTTTGTCCATTAACCAAGCAACCTCGCGCTCCGTCAAACTGGTGCCAAAAACCTGCCCCAAATCATCGACAGACACAGAATTTTCCAAAATCAACCAAGCATCCGTGCCATAAGCCTTGATCAGCCGTTGTGCCCAATACGCATCGAGAAATCCAAATTCCCGTTGCAAGCGCGCGATCAAATCATCGGCTCCATCAACCGGGAAATCTCCACCGGGCAAAGCAACGCCAGCCGTCCAATCACCGTCCATTGCCCCGAAAAACGGTGCGAGCTTCTCCATCGTTGCCTCGGCCAAGCGACGATAGGTGGTGATTTTTCCGCCGAAAACGCTTAGCAACGGCGCACCATTTTCATCCAGCGACAACACATAATCCCGCGTGGTCGCCGCAGCCGAAGCCGCACCATCATCATATAATGACCGAACCCCCGCATAGCTCCAAACGATATCATCCGCCGCAATCGGTCGCTTAAAATATCCGGACGCAAATTTCCGCAAATAATCCGCTTCAGCCTCTGTGCAAACAGGGGTGGTATCTGCATCTGCGTGATCAGCGTCGGTGGTCCCGATCAGGGTGAAATCTGTCTCGTAGGGAATTGCAAAAATGATCCGCCCGTCCTCCCCCTGAAAGAAATAACTTTTGTCGTGCTCAAACAGCTTCTTGGTCACAATATGACTACCACGCACCAAACGCACCCCGTCATTTGTGGTCGCGCGAACCGTATCGCGGATGATGTTTTCAACCCACGGTCCACCAGCATTCACCAACACACGCGCATTGAACACCCGCCTATCCGCCAGCGTAATTTCCCAAATATCCCCGACGCGATCCGCAGAAACCACCTTGGTCCGCGTCATAATCTTCGCCCCGCGTTCTTCGGCATCACGGGCGTTCAGCACAACCAGCCGCGCATCCTCGACCCAGCAATCTGAATATTCGAACGCCTTCACGAACTTGTCGTGAAGCGGCACACCGACAGCGTCCTTCGTCAAGTCAAGCGTCCGCGTCCCTGCCAGAATTTTCCGCCCACCCATATTGTCATACATGAACAATCCCAGCCGGATTAACCACGCAGGTCGCCGCCCTTTCATCCAAGGCATCACAATGCCCAAAACCTTTGAAACCGGCGTCTCATTGTCAAACCGCATATCCTTATGCACGGGCAACACGAACCGCATCGGCCAGCTGATATGGGGCATCGCCCGCAACAAAACCTCGCGCTCACGCAGCGCTTTGCGCACCAACCCAACCTCAAAATATTCTAGATACCGTAACCCACCGTGAAATAGCTTGGTCGAGGCCGAGGACGTTCCTGACGCCAGATCGTTCATCTCGGCCAATGCCACAGACAAACCTCGCCCAGCCGCATCCCGCGCAATTCCGCAGCCATTCACACCGCCACCGATCACAAATAGATCATAGATTTCAGGCTCGGGTTTGCTCACTTCGGTATGCGCGCCGACCCGCGAATGATCAAATCCCCAGGCACTTCGCGGCGCTGCGCCCGTCCGCCCGGATTGGCGATCATGATATCCATCAGCTTAATCGCTTCCTCCACCATCGCGGCGGCTGGCTGCGAATAGGTGGTTAGATCATAGGCCGCGTGACTGGCCTCCGGCACATCATCAAACCCGATCACCGACAGGTCTTCGGGGATCTTCAACCCGAACTCGTTGCGCGCCACTTCCAGCACAGCAAACGCCATATAATCCGAGGCACAAAATATCGCGTCCGGCGGCGTATCCGACCCAAGTAATTTCCGCGCACCAACCGCCGCAGCCTCAAACGTGTAATTCCCGTATTCGGTCATCACCTCACCGCCGCCCCCCGCCAGCAAAAATTCACGATACCCTTCCTCGCGAATGCGACTGGTACTTGACGTATCCGTGCCGCCAATAAACCCGAAACGTTTATGCCCGCAGGCCAGCAGATATTCCGCCACAACCCGACCCGCATGACGGTTCTTGCCGCGTACAGTCGAAATCCCCTTCAGGTCAGACTCCCGATTGATCTGCACAATCGGCACACCGGATTTTTGACATTGATCCGTCAATTCAGCCGAGGCCTTAGTCGCCGTCATAATCAACGCATCGACCTTGTAATGCAGCACCCGCTCCAACGCCGGATCAGCCCGATTTCCATCAGGCGCGGTGAACAACAAGATATGCCGATTTGTTTCGCGCAGCCGTTCCGACAATTCCTTAACGATCTCCGCATAAAACGGATTTTCCAGATAACTAATCGCCAACGCAATAATATTGGACTTATTTGTCACCAAGGAGCGCGCCAGCAAGTTCGGATGATACCCGACCTCACGCGCAGCATTAACAACTTTTTCACGGGTTTTCGCGGCAATACTGGCGCCAGGTGTAAACGCGCGGGACACGGCAGATTGCGAAACACCGGCCAGCTTGGCAACATCACTTTCCGTAGGCGCTTTAGGCGGAGTATCAGTATTCATAAGAACTTTCTAACTAGCATATCGCTGGGCATAACACATAGATTGCCTTCGCGAAACCGCCCGCATTACCAATAAACCGCCTCAACCTGCTCCATCACAAATTCAACGCCATCCCGATAGATCGAGCGCGTGCGACGGATCACCCCCATCTCGTCCAACTCGATATACCCGCTTCCAACCCGCGCATCAGGATCATCGCCAAGTTTGCGATATTCTTCCCAAGCATATCCATCGCCCACGGGCGTATTGAGTATCTGGACGATTACGTGCCCGCCTTCATTAAATAAACACTCCCCGATCTCGCGCCTACAATTATGTGGCATATGGTTCATCCAGTATGGTGATCTGCGACGCAGCCCTACTGCATAAACATTTTCGCCGCTCACAGCAATTCTAGTGCGCCGTTGCCCCGACATCCGCCCCCATATAGGCCCAAGAAACCGCGCCACAGGCCCAACCTGCCAAGTGACTGTCTCAAACAAATGAAGCTCCGAAACCAGTTCCCCGTTTTCATTCAGAAAATCCGTCCGAACAAGTTCCCCATCCGGAAACCGCCCGTCATATATCTGCACCCTATAAAGATCGCCCTTACGCCCCGCATAAACATGGGTTTCATACCGGACATCATCGGGTCGCCCTGCATTATACATGGCGTAAACAACGTAAGACCCCGATTTGATCTGGTCCAACTTCAGCCGCGTATCAATATCTTGCGCGTTACCCGCGCTAGCAAAAATAACCAACAAAACCCAAATAAATCTTAGCATTTTCCAACAACCTGTTTTGAAAGCCGAACCTTGAACCAAATGAATTACTGCAATACCTTTACCCCTATTCTAGTTCAAAATTGCCGGAGATAAAAATGTTATTCAAAACCATTAAAACCTTGCCCGCCCTGTCCCTATTCCTGATAGGCGCAAGCCCCAGCCTCGCCGCCGGCCCCGAGGTTTGGGAAAGTGCCTGCCTTTACCATGACGGCAGCAATGTGGTTGCCAGCACCCTATGTACCGTCAGCGTCTATGCCAACATCAACACCTCCTCCTCATCAGAGGAATGGCAGTGGGACAATGGCAATTTCACCAAAGTTGAAACGAACAACACAGGCCTCACCGTCAACGGAAAGCCCGCAGAAATATTCGAAGAGTACTGGCAACATATCGACGTAGAGGCCACCGCCTGCTACCGCTTCATCGGCACGGACGAGTTTTATTGTTGGGGAGTGTGAACCTATTTGATCACAATGCCATCGATATTTTATTTCGATGGCACACGGCACATCCCTAGTAAGCCTCCAGAAATTATCTGAAAACTATGTGATAGTTAGTCGACTAATCCAGTGTCGATAAAGCGGTGTCGTAAATACCTTGCTCTCTTTCACAATCCTTTTCTCAAAAACGAAAGGGAACTCTTCACCGTCATCTGTTAGAAGACTCCCTGTCACCCGTATTGTGAATGAATCCTTACGTCCCCACATATCCGACGGCAGCATAAAATCCACGTCCGCCCGCTGATCAGGTGAACCATTAGAATAGTGATGTCCTTGCCGAAAAAACACCTTCGTCCGGGGCCATGCAACATCGTATCTATCGGGACCATCACGAAGGGTTATCGCATCAACACTTAGATATCTGGCATTTTCATTCGTCGAATTGAAATTGAACGACACATTGCCATTTGCGACACTTACGTAAGACGCGCCGATTAGATAATATCGAAATTGCGCCGACGTTTTCAGCCAGACATATGCGTCCGACCTAATCTCAGGATAACTGACGCCTGTGTTGCTATAATATTCGATTAAAACACGGGTAGGCACGAACGGGATCGACAGAAATATAGCCCCAATCGACAAGGCAACCTTCACGCCAGTTTTCATCTTGCTTCCTCCGGACCACTTAGGATGCGCCAGCCCCTTAATGCACCGGCGCCCTAACCGTATCCAGCAGGCTCCGCCCACCATCCACCGTCAGTATCTGCCCCGTAATGAACCCCGATTTTGGGGATGCAAGAAACACCGCCGCATCCGCAGCTTCGTCTGCCTCGCCGATATGTCCCAATGGCGTGGCCGCAACGACCGCATCGTGCAACGTATCACTATCCCGCAACGCCTCTTGCAAGCTGGCACTCATCAGGCTG
>CAZYMT010000033.1:0-21202 GCA_964649035.1 uncultured Rhodobacterales bacterium | reverse complement strand
TATCTTTTATGTCGCCTCGCGCGGGCATCATGCTGACGTTGGCGGTATTTCCCCGGGCTCCATGACTCCTCTGGCAACGACTGTTGAGGAGGAGGGGGTGCTATTCGACAATTTCCACCTCGTCGATCAGGGCGAATTTCGTGAAAACGCCTTACGCGATTTGCTAACCAATCACAAATACCCCTGCCGAAACCCCTACCAGAATATCGCCGATTTGAAGGCACAGATTGCCGCCAATGAAAAAGGCATTCAAGAATTGCGCAAGATGGTTGATCAATTCGGGCTGGACGTCGTGAACGCTTATATGGGCCATGTGCAGGATAACGCGGAAGAAAACGTTCGCCGTGTCATTGATGTGCTGCATGACAGCAAATGGGAGACCCATACCGATCAAGGTGCGGTGATAAAGGTCAAGATATCGGTGGATAAAACGGCCCGCGAAGCGACCGTCGATTTCACCGGAACCTCGTTCCAGCAAACCAGTAATTTCAACGCGCCTGAACCCGTGACGCGGGCGGCAATTCTATACGCTTTCCGCCTGATGGTCGACGGTAATATTCCGATGAATGCGGGCTGTTTGCGCCCGCTAAACATTATTATCCCCGACGACTGTATGCTGCGCCCGCAATATCCGGCGGCGGTGGTGGCCGGAAATGTTGAGACTTCGCAACATGTCACCAACACCCTTTTGGCGGCGCTCGGCGCGATGGCGAATTCGCAAGGCACGATGAATAATCTGACCTTTGGAAATGACACATACCAGTATTACGAAACCATTTGTTCCGGTTCCCCCGCAGGGCCCGGATTTAACGGCACCGACGCGGTGCAAGTCCATATGACCAATTCGCGCCTGACCGATCCTGAAATCCTCGAATTCCGCTATCCCGTGTTGTTGGAGGATTTCCACATCCGCAAATCAACTGGCGGCAAGGGGAAATGGTCCGCAGGTGACGGCACCAGCCGAACCTTGCGGTTCTTGGAAGAAATGGACTGTGCCATCCTGTCATCTTGCCGAACCATCCCGCCAAAAGGCTTATCCGGTGGCGATGACGGCGCGTTAGGTAAAACTCAAATTAGGCGCAACAACGGCGTTGTCGAGACCTTACAGGGCTGCGATCAAACCGTATTGCAAGCAGGGGACGCAGTGATTGTGACAACCCCAACGGCGGGTGGCTATGGTAAAATCACGTAACAGCTTGGTGAACAGGCCACATAACCTTTGACCTTATGCCTCAGCGCCCTCCATATGCGCTAAGGATATTAAGGATAAAAATGCGATTGAAACACAAATGGATGATTATTTTGATATCCGTTGTCTTCGGGACAGCGGCATTCGCCCATGCCAACGCCACGGGCATTGTTAAAGACCGCATGGACCACATGAATGAAATGGCTGAAATCATTAAAGAAATCGCCCTCGTTATGCGGGGGATGGAGGAATACGATCCCGACCGCATCCGCGCTGCTGGTGAGGCATTACGTTTGCTTTCCGGCGAAAGCATCACCATAAATTTCCCTGTAGGATCGTTACAAAAAGCATCTTACGCGTCGCCGATGATTTGGGAAAACTGGGAAAATTTTAGCGGGATTGCCCGCAATTTGGAAACCTACGCTGCGGCTTTGGTTGCGGCTGCGGATAATCAAGTGAACACTGCAAATTACAGCGGCGAAACATCGGCGGCGGCGTTTCAACAGATCGCAAAAACCTGCTCGGCCTGTCATCGCGACTATCGTGTCCAGCATTAACGCCGTTGCGGGGAGTAAAGGCTTGGAATATAGTTTCCTAACGCTCAACATTAGGTAACCATTGGATATTATGTCAAAAAAATTAAAAAACCAGTGGAGCCTCGACCATAATTTTATGACCGGAATTACCTTTGGCGTTTGGCTGAAAGTATTGGCCAAAAACCGGTTCTATGTTGCGCCGGCTTATTGGCATCGCGGGGTGGTTATCACACTAGCGAGCATCGCTAATTCCGGTTTTGCCGTGATCGAAAAACTGCGGTTTGGTAAAGCGATCAAGCAGGCCGAAATCCCCAAGGCCCCCGTATTTGTTTTGGGGCATTGGCGTAGCGGCACAACGTTTTTGCACGAATTACTGGCGCAGGATGACACGCAATTCCAATATGCGAACACGTACCGCGTGGTGAACCCGTTTACATTCCTGACAACGGAGAGCTTTATCACCAAAGCCCTCGCCGGATTGGTGCCGCCAAAACGTCCGATGGATAATATGGAGCTGAAATTCTCCTCGCCGCAAGAAGATGAGCTCGCGCCGCTTCTGATGACCCGTAAATCGCTTTACCTTGGAATGAGCTTTCCGCGAAATACCGAGTTTTATGATAAATACCTGTCTTTTCGCGATGTTGATCGCGCGGAAATAGAAGAATGGAAGGCCGCTTTTGTGTCTTTCAGCAAAAAATTAATGCTGAATGACAAGCGTACCTTGCTGCTTAAATCACCCGCCCATACCGCCCGCATTCGCACCATTCTGGAGATGTTTCCAGATGCACGTTTTGTCCATATTCACCGCGATCCCTACAAAGTTTTCCAGTCTCAACGCCACTTTTTCGACACCGCCGGCTGGTTCACCTATCTGCAACGCCCCATTGTCGAGACCATCGATGCGGGCATCCTGAAGCGCCACGAAACCATGTATGACGCCTATTTTGAGGACCTTCCACTGGTGCCCAAAGACCGTATTTGCGAGCTAAGTTTTGTTGATTTGGAAATGGATCCGGCGGGCGCTATCAAGAAAATTTATGACAGCCTGTCACTGGACGGCTATGATGAATTCGCGCCCAAATTGGAACGCTATGTAGATAGCCTTAAGGGGTATAAAAAGAACGATTTTGGATGCCTTAATGAAGGCGATAAAAAAATGGTCACCAAGCACTGGAAACGCAGTTTTGAAACATGGGGATATAGCATGGATTGACGGGTGGCCGTTAACCTTTGACCGATATGAATAAATCCATCTTACATCAACGCGCACCCGGTCCCAAAGGGCGGCTTATCTGGGGGTCGCTCAATGAATTCACGACGGATTCTCTGGGTTTCCTTGGTCGAGCAGCCCAAGATTATGGCGACGTCGTTCGGTTTCGTTTCGGCCCGATCACCGCCCATATGGTTAACCGCCCCGAGCATATCGAACATGTTTTGTCACGTAACGCCAAAAACTATGACAAAAACACCCGCAGCGCTGAACGCATTCGTGCGACCTGCGGTGATAGCTTGCTGTTTGAAGGCCCCGCATGGCAGCGCCATCGCCGTCTAATCCAGCCGGTATTTCAGCCCAGAAATATGGCAGCCACGGCCCCGGTGGTAGACAGCGCCATGGCCTCGATGCTGGATCGCTGGGCCGAATGTGCCAAATGCGGCGAACCTGTTGATATCGTTTATGAAATGATGAAATTGCTGATAACCGTCTCCATCCGAGTTTTATTCACCTCCGAGGTTGACGTCGACCGGATCGACCGCGCCCTTGCAGTACTGCTCGATGACACATGGCGCCGCTTGCAGGCACCGCTGGATCTATCAACGCTTTCCAGCCGTTTTCATCGTCCAGCGTTCAAAGCGGCGGTCCGCGAGATTGATGAAATCGTTTTTGAGATCATCAAAACCCGTCGCAGTAGCGGCGAGATCCATGACGATGTTTTGTCCCGTTTGCTGGTCGCCCACGAAACCGAAGGCGAGGCGCAGCTTAGCGATCAGGAATTGCGCGACGCGGCAGTCACATTGTTGCTGGCGGGGCATGAAACCACCGCAAACGCATTGGCGCGCGCCTTCTATCTGATCGCAAAAACGCCCGAGAAGGGTTTCGAAACCACCGATCCCAATACCCTGTTTTCCGAGACCCTGCGGCTATACCCCTCCGTCTGGATTATTGAGCGCCGTGCGATAGAGGACGACGAAATCGCGGGCTATCACATCCCCAAAGGCTCCTCGGTTTTGGTGTTGCCTTTCGTGTTGCACCGCCACCCCGAATTCTGGCCAAACGCCGAGGAATTCGACCCGACGCGTTTTGACGCCGAACAATCCGAAAACCGTCCACGCCACGCCTATCTGCCCTTCGGCCTTGGCCCCCATCGCTGCGTTGGATTGCATATGTCCAATGCGTTGGCGACCCGGGTTATGACAAATGTGTTTGACCGGTTTCGTCTGCGATTATTGCTCGACCAACCCGTCACAATGGTCCCCGGCGTGACCCTTCGCCATGCCAATGCCGTGCGGATGTTGGTTAACGAGGTTTAGCGCAGCATTTCCGCCAGCTTGGCTCGGTCAATCTTTGATCCATGCCGCGCATCCATCGGGATTTTTGCAACAGTTTTGATCTGGGTAACCCCGAACGGCTCTGCAAGTTTTAACCAATTCTTTTCCGGTGCAGCGCTTTCAATCACCAACGTGGTTTTGCCGTCCACCAGCATCAAGGCGCTGTGTTCCAGCGCTGGCCAATACCGCGCCGCCACCTCGATCGAAAACGGAAATATCGCGTTCACCTCGGACCCCACACGCCCCCATAACCACAGCCGCCCTTGATCGTCAAAACACCCTGCATCCCCCGTCCGATGCCATATTTTATCCCCATCAACGATCTTGTTTTCGGCATTATGGGCCGGATCCAGATAGCTCGAATTCACATGCGCCCCCGCCACCTGAATTTCAGCATTTTCAATGCGAACCTCGATATGTTGGACAGGTTTTCCAACCAACAACCCTTGGCCCGCCGCCATATCCGCGTGATCACTCTCGGAAATATCGGAGGCAGCCAGATCGGCAATCGGCTCGGCCTCGGTGGAGCCATAAACACAGATGACCCGCAGGGTTTCATTGGTTTGCAGTTTTTGGACAACATCGGGAAAAACCGGCCCGCCGCCTGTGAAAATCGTGTGCAGGTTTTGCGGGGGCGGTGCCTGCATAAGCTTGGCACAAAGTGACGGTGGTAACAGCGCCCGCGTGGCATTTTGTCTGCTTATCCAGTTGGTTAGCTTTGCCGGTTCCAGTTTTGCCAGCTTGCTCATCTTCCAGTTTGGCAAGATAGATGTGCGGCCAGCAGCAATATTTATCAACGTAAACACCGGAAAAGCAACCAGATCGCGCTCGGGCTGATCGCTGTCCAAAAGCGGTGTAATTGCGTCCCGCTGGGCCATTAAAAACTCGTGGCTTCGCGGGATGGCCTTGGGTTTTCCGGTGGTGCCAGAGGTGAAAGAAATTAGCGCAATATCCGTATCGTTGATTTCTACTGCCGTGAAATCAGCCTTGCCCGCACGCGTCGCGAGCAGCGTCGTCGGGCGCAGTTCCGGCACCAGATATTTTAGTAATGTGTAATACCCAGACGCACAAAATGCCTTGGGCTGGACGCTCCGCGCGGCATGGCGCAACCCGCTCAACCCCATCGCGGGTTCGGGTAAAACTACAGTCGCCCCCAGTGACCAAAGCGCCGCAAGACTGGCATATAAATCCGCATCAAGCGGCATTGCGATCAACACCCGGTCCCCGCGGGCGATACCTTTGGATTGCCACGCAGAGGTCAGTTCCGTCACGCGTTTGCGCAATTGTGCAAAGCTAGTTTCGCGCCCTTTACCGTCAATAATCGCAATCCTATCCGGATGCTTTTCAACGGCAATGGCGAAATGTTCCAGCAGGTTAGCCATTCAAACGCAGCCCCAGTAAATCATAGCGGCGGAAAATCTCGGCACCCTCAGCCGCACTGCGCATTGCCGACAAATTATCGTCATGGATCAAGGCGTGGATCGCCGTTTTATACCCGTTCGCCAACCCCGCGCTGTGAAACGCATAAGCCAGATGTTGCCCCGCGCCGCGCGACAGGCTGGCATAGGTTTTAAGGATCACCGACGTCGCATTTGGCCCCTCGGCATAGTTCGGAATGCCAAAAAGGAACCCCGCCAAACTGTTATCGGGACGCCGCGCAAAGAAGATTAGTTCCTTCTTAATCATGGGAACAATCGGCATATACATCGCCAGAAAATCCGCCTCGCTTATTGGTTTGTAAAAGGCGTTTTTGGCAAAAGCCTGCACAGATAAATCGAACACCTGCTTGAACAAATCCTCGGGGTTTTCACCATCCCAAGTCTCAACCTCAAATTCCGTGGTTGCTGGTGGGGCGTTCCGTGTTGCCTCCTCCAACGCCACCCGCGCCGAGAAATATCCGCTGATCTTCTTGAACCCGGCGGCGGTAAAAACCTCCAACTCGTGGGGCTCGTTAGTGGGTTCCAATAGAAACGAAGCACTGCCGTCAGATTCGGACACAAACCGATAGCTGTGCCAAGTGTCGCCGCTCATCGGCCCAACGATTTGGGTAATGGTTTTGGCGCGCACCAGATCAATCGCTTGGCCAATAATCTTGGCACCACTCTCGACAGTTTTACAGGAAAAATCTCCGAAAGAGGCCGCAGGTTTGCCTTCCCAATCCGGCGCATCGTAATAGATCGTGACCTTGGCCCCGTCGATTTTTAGCGTCTCGGTGTTCATGATAGATTTCCTAATATGTCTATCGAATACAGATAATATCCCAGCGGCATCGCAAGCGAAAGCAGCGTCAGTTTAAGAACCCGATCGGTACGAAAATAATTGGTGGGGAGGCCCACTATTGTCACCATCACGGCGAGAGAAATCAATGCTAAAGCCCAAAGAGGTTCCGCCCAGTTAGAGGCCGCTGGATTCGCCGACACAACGCCAAGCCGAACCACATTCAGGATTACAAGGGCTGCTATTATGCCAGCACGAGCCAAATTCTTTCGCGGTCTCAAAGCAATAGACACAAGCCCAATCGTTAACCCCATCGCGCCAATTCCATAAAAAGAAACCGCGTTCCAGCCGGTTGCATTACCCAAAACCAGCCAGCCGAAACTTACCAAAGCCAGTGAGGCGACAATATCCAAATCTGGGAATTTTCCTTCGCAAGGATTGGATGCCCGGCTCCATGTATGGGCCACCAAAACCAGCAAAGGCAATATGGCGTTTTGTATCGCCGTCACCGCCAATAACAGGAAAACCACCACGACATAAACGCGTGCAGCATGGGCGTTCAGGCCGAATTTTGGTGCCAGAAACCTGAATAGTACGATAGCTAGGAAAAACATCCCCGCAAGGATTGCCAATTCGGACAAACCGCGTTCGGCGTGCGTGGTAAGGAAAACCAGCAGGCCGAGCGGTAGGAATAGATTGTCGAACCCGCGCCAGCTTTGTGCTTCAACCAAGGTTCCGAAGGCGGCGATCATCAGGGATAGTGCTAGGATGTTGGGGGTTGGCAATTCACTTAACAGCATCAAACAAATGACAGAGATTAACAGGGTAATCACAAAGAAAACAGCCGAACCCTCGACGCTTTTATGGCTGTCTTCAACTTGAAATTTTTTGGTCCCGTAAACCGTTCCGGCTAGTGCCGCGGCTGCATCTGCCATGGTTAATACGGCAATGGGCAGCACGTATTGCAGCATGTTTCCCTGCGCCAAAAAGAAACAAACCCCGATGGATATCGCCAAGAAAATGTCGCCATATGATTTCCGCTCAACACCGTGCAATGTTGACCCTAGGCCTGATTTTGCCACCGATGGCAGGCGTAAAACCATCATAACAATCAGGGTCAATCCGATGAGCATATAGACCGGCCAGCGATCAGGGAACAGCCACGGAAATGTCAGCGCATAAAGCCCCGTGCCGATATGGACTAGTTTGCGCTGCACCTCGGCATTCAGGCCTATCACCTTGGACAATTTACGCACAATCCTCATCAGGCCGAGCAATATCAGCACTGATCCAAAGGCCATCAGAATTTGCAAAGGAACGCTCACCCGACAACCTTTTCAACGATGAAATCGGAATAGAAAAAGGCTTTATCTTGGGCTTTCAGGCGATCCTCGACATCCGTTAAGGTGGTGACCTTGTCGACCAAATCTGCCGGTACACGGCGCGGGGCCATCATGTTCCAATAGACCAAACGCGCGTTTGGCGCGGCGGCTTTCAGGATACTGGCATAGACTTTGGCGAATATCTCCGGTGACATATATTCAAAAATATCCGACAGGTTGAACCCATCGGCCCGCTCGCCCGTTGACACAAATGCCTCCAGAGATCCGGGGCGAATTTCGATGCGATCAAGGCGTGATTTGATGGTCTCAAAATGCTCCTCGCGCCACGGCATCGGCAGGGCGGCCCCATGCGTGCCCTTCATAATCCAGTAAAGATACGGGTTTTCGGCGGGGTCACAATCGACACCGGCATGACGGATACGGCGCGCGACATGTTGGGCTGGACTGCCCTCGACATGATCAAAAAATGCCTTGTCGCGACCCATGCGCCCCATGACAAACCGCGAGAAAAAGAAGCTCAGCAGCAAGCGCCAGCGAAAGGTATTAAACCGTTTGTCGAAGAATTTCCTTCGTGCGACAGGTTCACGCGAAACGAAAATATCGTCGATGGTTTTACGTGAATGCACCAGTGGCAGTAGGCGGGTGCGAAAGATGCGGAAATAGCGCTCGAATTTTCCGACGCCGCCCGCCCCGTGTTGCACAATTTCCTCGCGCAGATCTTGCCAGAATTCTTGGGTCTCAATGTCCAAGCCATCCAGTGCTTTGGTCAACAACGTCGCGCGTCGCGTGCTTGGCCGTGATCCGGTGAGTTCCAGAAATTCGGGATGCGTCAGATTGCGATACGACCCCATCCGCAGTTTTAGGCACGCGATTTGGGCCGGGGATAAATCAACGACAACCACCCGTTTCGGATCGAGCGTCAGCATAGCCAACGCATTATCACCCGCCGAACAAATCGACACTAGCGTCGCACCTTTACAATCGCCCAGACCTTGGGTCAGGACATCAGCATCCTCCCATAATTGGGCGTAACGGATGTGGTCAAACGCGGCCTTGCTTTCAATTTCAGAGCTCTGCATCAAGTTTTTCCACCTCGCCGCTAGCCCCGTCAACTTTCAGCATTTCGCCATCTTCGATCCAGTCAACGGCACCTTTTAGCCCAACCACACAAGGGATGCCCAGCTCTCGCGCGACAATCGCCGAATGTGATAGCAACGACCCGCGCTCAACCACAATAGCCGAGGCATTTGCAAATACTGCGATCCAACCGGGGTCAGTGTGGCGTGCCACCAAGATATCCCCTTGGTTCAGTTTTTCCGTTCGGGGATCGCGAATAATCCGCGCCTTGGCTTGCACTTGCCCAGCTGAACATCCGGTGGCGGTTCGAGTTGTGGAATTGTCTTTTGTCGCGGTAGCACTATCCGCCCAAATTGGCGCAATTGCCGGTCCGCGAATTTCAATGCGCTCGGGCGGATCCGCACGGTTGGCTGACGCAGCGCCTTCAGCTTTACGACGCGCTACAATAGATTTTAGATCGGGCGAGAGGCTGAAACCTTCAACTGCGCCAAGGATTTCTTGCGTGGTTAGATGGAAGATGTCACGTTGCGCATCCAGCAAATTCCGCGCCGCAAATTCGCGCCCTATGCCAAGGAATACGCGGCGTGCATGGCCGAAAATTCGGGTGCGTTCAAACCGCAGGTTTTCGCGGTCGCGAACGCGTGCTTTGGTCCAGGAAATGACCCATTTTGCCGAGTAACGTTTGACTGGATTGCTTGGGAAAAGCACCTTCCAGTCGGGATAGTTGACCTTGTGTTTTTGCACACCCTCACGCTCGGCACTCGCCGCGATTGCATATAGCAAAGTGGTTGGATCATCGCTAAGCGGGATGCTCTCCAGCTTCAGCTCCTCAGTGCAGCGATCTCCGAATTTATCGAGGTAAGATTGCACCTCTCTCGCGATATCTAGATGTGCATCCAGTGCTGCGATTCCGTCCGAAATCAGCGCTTCGCCGATACCTGCCGCACGCACCATTTTCCCCATCTTGCCAATGCGTTGAGCAGGTTCCGCTGACACAATATCGCCTTGTCCAATCATCACATCATTGTGCAAAAGTAACCCGTTTGGCCCCAGCCATTTCTCCATCAAATTGCGCGAGGCCCCAAAGGCAATCATACACAAAAAATCATTGATAAGCGGCGCATCCCAGCGGTCCAGTAGGGTGCTTTCGATCTTGCGATATTCGGCGGCCAGCTCCGTCGGGTTCGCTTTGCTTGCGTCAAACCCACTATTTAGCGCGGCGTCTAAACGGCGATAAAACCGTTTGCGCGTAAGGGGCAGGCGGATGGCGTTCCAGATCAGACCAGCGGCGACACCTGCAAGCTTCACGTACTCAATAACCTTACCAATTCCAGTGGCAGGCGGTGGTCCGATATGATCTGTGATCTCGCTCGGCATCGGTTCGGAAACACCCATCATCGTTTCCATATATGCGCGGTTCAACGAAAACCCCGGCAGCAGCGCCAGCGCCCGATACCAGTTGACCAGATTGTAATAAACCCGCCCGTCAATCCGCCCCAGCATATTGTCAAACACGGCGGCATTTTCGGCAATAACAGTGCCGCGAACGCCCAACAACCCAACAAAGGCGCGGTAAACACGGGAATAAATATGGAGGGCAAAAGAATAGGTCAGCGGGCTGACCATGCCCGGATAGCTCTCGATAATATTGGAGTTGTCAAAGATGGTTAACGCGGTATCGGTGATGGCGGCGGGCATCAGGACGGTGGTGATTGGGCGAGCTTGCAGGATGTGCAAACCTGCCGCATCAAAGGCCCATTCAATGTCTTGGGGCGCGCGAAATGCGCCCTCGGATTTTCGCGCCAACGCGGCCACCCCTTGCGCTTGTTCTTGTGTCAGAACCTCGGGCGTATCTGGTGCGGTTAGCATTGCACCATCGGCTCCAATCCTCCAATCCTCGCCGTCAACTTCGCCGGAAACCAACCGTTCGCCGAGGCCCGAAATAGCTGAAATAACCACAACCTCGCGCTTGCCGGAAACCGGATCAGCCGAGAACGCCACGCCTGCGGATTTGGCGTCAATCATGCGTTGCACAATGATTGACGGGGCTTCGGCATCGCCGCCAGATTTTACCGTGCGGTAGGTTTGCACTGTTTCGGAAAAACCCGACAACCAGACTTGTTTGGCCGCATCGAAAACGTTGCTCAGGGTGACGTTCAACAGTGTATCAAACTGTCCGGCATGGCTATGTTCGGCCCCGTCTTCTTGGCGTGCCGAGCTGCGAACCGCAAACGGTCCAACGCCTAAATTCTTAAGTGCCAATTTCAGGTCAGCCTTCAATCCGGCTTTGGCGATCGGACCATTCTTGCCCATGCGAAAGGCCTCGGCGGTGATCACGAAAAACGGCGGTGGGTTGAAACCCTCGAACGATAGCCGTGCCAATGACGTTGCTTTCCCACCGACTTCGTCAACATCCGTTGCATCGTTTTGTGCAATAATAAAGCTCATGAAATCGCCCTCACGATATACGGTAAAAATCCTGCTGTGCCGTAGCATAGAAACACCCATAATCCGGCGATGGTGTCAATGCGATCTTGGGCAGCAGGGGTGGTGGAGCGCAGATAAGTGATGGCCGTCCAAATGCAAATTCCAACTCCGAAAACTCCGATAATTACGCTAAAAACGCCGACGCCTGTGGCAAACCCTACGGCGATAAGCAGGGCGAGGGAAATGGCCACGCAAAATAGCCAGACATAGGTCGCACGCCGTGGTCCCCATAGGCGGGAATAGGTTTCGACCCCGTCGATTTCGTTTGTGGGTGCCCAGAGTTTTCGGCCTATTTCCAAGACGCATCCATTCACAAATGACAGCGCTAGGAACATCCATAGCAACGGTGCGGGTTCGCCGTTGGGCGTCCATTCAATGCTGGTCAGTAATAGGTCAATCAACGGCATAATCGCCATGTGGCTAAGCAGGTAAAACGCCGGATGCGATTTTAACCAGCGCGGCACGCCAAATTCTGCCGTCATCGCGGCCAGCCAAGCCCAGACTAAAAGCAGCAACCACAATACAGACGCATTCCAGAACCACGCCACCAATGCAGCCAGCGGCAAGGTCAGCAGTCCCAGCTTGATGATTGTGCCAAGCGACACCAAGCCGCGCGGGATAGGGCGGTCCGGGCGGTAATTCTGGTCGTCCACAAGGTCCTTATATTCGTCGCAAACCCGCATCTGGAAAAACAGCGTCATGGCGAGGATGAACCCGACGACAAACGCCCCCCAATGCGGCAATTCTCGCCCCGAAAGCTGGGCTGACACGCAAATGCTGGCCGCTGAAAATACCGCCAGCAGCGGTACTGTTTTCTTCAGCGGAAAACGTTCGGATTGATAAATCCATAGGCGTTGCATCAGGGGTTGGGTCATCTATTGCGGGCCAGATTTTCATGCGCACGCGAAAAATGCCCCGCTGCAATTGCCGCCACAATGGATATCTCGCCGCACAAACACGTTGCCGCTGCCACCTCGGCCAGGGCCGCACCTTTGCCGTTTCCTTTGAGGCCCAGAATGTTCAGGCTGGCAGTTTGGCTGGGCAATCCAGTGCCGCCGCCAACCGATCCCACTAGAATATTTGGCATGGTCACGCAACAAAACAGATCGTTCCCCCGTGCCTCCATCCGCGTGATGCCCATGGCGCTTTCGGCGACACAAGCCGCATCCTGTCCCGTGGCGATGTAAAGTGCCGCCAAACCATTGGCGAAATGCGCCTGCGCGCCGATCTGCCCCGATAAATGTGAGCCCAGATTCGCGATCCGCCCGTAGTCGAGCATCGCTTGCACCGTGGTCCCCAACGTCTTTTCGACCACCTCAGCCGGTAACGTAACCGAGGCGCTGACCTTGCGCCCACGCCCCGTTACCATCCCCAAAAACGAGGCCTTTTTATCGCCGGAAAAATTCCCCTCGATATACCATTCATCAATCTTGATCGGACATTTTTCGACGATCCGTTCGCATAAAGCATTGGTGGCAATTGTCACCATATTCTGCCCGGCAGCGTCGCCCGTGGTATAGCGACAGATCAGAAATACCACGTTATTGTCGATCATCGGTTCCACCGAAACAAGCTTGCCGTGACGGGTCGTGGCCTCGGCTGCGATTTGCAAATCGTCGATCACCGTGACAACCCATTCAATGAATTGCCCCGCCGTCAATAGCCCGTCAAAAACAAAAGCTGGCGTGCGAATGACCCCCTCGTACAGAACCGCCGTGCTGATTCCGCCAGATTTTGTCGCCGCATAGGCCCCGCGCGCATAGGATGCCACCAACGCGGCCTCGGTTGTGGCCATCGGGACGTGGAAATCGCCCTTGGCATTCAGCCCGTTAATCCGCAAAGGCCCGATGATGCCCACAGGCATTTTTACCGTCCCGATATAATTCTCGATATTGGCATTAAACCCTTCCGCCCCCTCCAGCGAGGCCGGATCTGCCAACATATCCATATCGTTTTGCGACGCCGTTTCCGGCCCAATCAAACGTTTCCAGTATTTTGCAACCGAGGCCGCAGAAGCCTTGCGAACCGGGCGCAGCGCGGCAAAATCATCGTCATTTGGTAACATCTGCTTTGGCGACATTTCATTCTCAAAACGCGCCCGCACACTTTTCAGCATCTCGCTAACATGAAACGGAATAATCACTGGACCCACCCACCCTTCGCAAATTGTTTTCATTCACTCATTGGTGAAAGTATCCGCCTTAGTAAACAGGATATTGTTGGATAGATAAAGGTCAGCTAACATCTGAAATACCCTTAAGGGCCGCTGCACGAAATTTTCGAATTTGGCAAAGCTGGGCGGGTGCGACAAGGGCAGGGCTTGGATGTGCACCTCATAGCCAATGCACTTCGGATTCATTTTCGCCCTTCAATCATCCCGCGCCGCTTTGAGAACGCCTGATAAAGATGATCCATCAGTGCGCGAACGCGGGGATTATTGCGCACGTCTTCATGTGTAAGCACCCATATTTCCATATCTGGCCTTAGGGGGATGTCTGGCACGCGCACCAAGCCATCTGTCATCTCGCCAACAAAGCAGGGCAACAGTCCAAGCCCCTGTCCCCGCTTAATAGTGTTCGCAACAATCGACAGCGAGTTTGATCGAAATGCTGGACGCGCATGGAGAAGTGGTTCAAGTGTCGGTCCGTAATCAAGGGCAATCCACCGGTCAATCGTAGGTCGATTGTCCATATATGCTTGGGACGCATACCCTGCCAACGGACTGTCTGCGACTTTGCGGCCATACGCGTTTTCCGGGGGCTGGTTTGTTATTCGCACAATAACGTCTGCCTCGCGTCGCCCCAGATCGCTCAAGGTGGATGTTGTCTCAATATCCAAATTTATCATCGGATGACGTGTCATGAACGTGCTGATCGGTTCGGCAAGCAGACAGCGGTATAAGTCTTCAAGCAACGAAAACCGCACAATGCCCGCAAGCCCACCTTCATTGGCAAAGGCAGCGCGATCAATTGCCGCGATGCTTTCAGAAACGCTGTCAACAAAGCCAAATATTCCCGTGGCGAACTCTGTGGCCGAATACCCGTCTCGACCGCGTTCAAACAATGTATGACCCAATTCTTCCTCCAAGGCGCGAATGCGGCGCGACATGGTTGCGTGTGTGGTGTTCAGCGATGCCGCTGCTTCGCGGATCGAACGGGCGCCGATCATCGCTTGAAATATACGTAGGTCATCCCAGTTCTTCATGGTTCAAAAACAATCCAATTTGTCACAATATTGGATATTTTTAGCACAAGCATTTCCTGCCATCAAGGAGGCGTAGTGAAAGGAAAACCAATGACTTACGAAGTAACCTTGATCAGTGCTGATATCCGCAACCCAATGGACGGAGAGATGCGTCTCGGGCTTGAGCATAATGGCACTTGCGCCGCCGAGATCGAATATCACTGGAATAACGAACAGTTTACGGCTGTTTTCCATGGCCACGCGCCATCAATGCCCATTCCCGCGCACCCGATACAGTTCATCGAGCGCCCGATTACGGCCCTTAACAAATTGAAGACGGACAAGCACCGTCTTCCCAGCGATGTGTTTGCCGATAATCGCGTGCACATAACAACCGAAGTAAAGGAATAAGAGATGACAAAATTCAACATAATAGCTGCGGTTACTGTGATGACACTGCTTGCGGGGGCCGTATCCGCTGGGCAAGTTGGCGTTGTAGGGCTTTACCGAAATGGTGCGGACGTAAACGTTGCGGCCTTAAGCGATCTTGGCTGCACGGTGCGGCGCAAGGGCGCTATTGTCGCTATGCAAGGCAAACTTTCCACGCCGCTGACACAGCCCGACCATTTTGTGGTTTTGGCTTGCGATCAATCCATAATGGCCAATCCAGAGCGGCGCTCAATGATTGCATCGCTATCAAACGGCGGCGAAACAATTGCGTTTTTTGAAGGGGTGCTGACGGATTTTGAACAGCTTGCAACCATTCGAGCTGCTGTAGAACGGCAGTATATCCTAAAGCTGGGATATTATAACAATGCTGACATCGATGCACGGAATGCCGGGTTGGCTGCGTTGGATGCAAAAGCCTCGGGCCGTGATGGTGCGTGGACAACTGAATCATTTTTGCAGGTGCACAGTGCCTCCGGTGTCGCTACGCCTGACGAATTGGTTATCCTATATTATGATACGGCTGAAATTGCGGGAAAATTTCGTGACGACAATCAAGACATCCTCGAAGACATAACAGCTTTTAACAATGCCCATCTGAATGGATTTTCTTATTTAATTGGTACGCTTAGTGACTAAATTACCAGTTTGCATCGGGTGAATTTGTCTGGTGCAAATTCGGTCGCTGGTTTTGTCGTCATTTTTGTCTTAACCAAACTACCCGCACTTGGAATGCCCACATTCCCCACATGTCATACACCCCTCAATCATCCGCATTCCGTATTGCCCGCAATTAGGGCAGGCGGGTCCGCGCGGGCGTTCTCCTACTGTGATAATTTCTGCCTTTGGGTCCGATTTTAGCCCCATTCCAACGCCCGAAATGAATCCGATATCAATCATATGCCGCTCAATGACGCCACCAATGGCCGCCAAGATTGACGGGATATATTTCCCGTCAACCCACGCCCCACCACGCGGATCAAACACCGCTTTCAATTCCTCAACCACAAAGGACACATCCCCGCCACGCCGGAACACCGCCGAAATCATCCGTGTCAGGGCGACCGTCCAGGCAAAATGCTCCATATTTTTGGAGTTGATAAACACCTCGAAGGGCCGTCGATGCCCGCCAATGATCAAGTCATTAATGGTGATATAAATTGCATGTTCGCTCTCGGGCCACTTGATTTTATAGGTCTGCCCTTCCAGCGTTTCAGGGCGATCCAACGGTTCCGCCAGATAAATAATCTCGCCAGAATGATCCGACATTTCGCCCTCGGCTTTGGTTTCAACCTTTTCGCTGACCGTCAAAACGGACCCCGTAATATCGTTCGGCCGATAGGTCGTGCAACCCTTACAGCCTGTGTCCCAAGCCTCCAGATATATCTCCTTAAACGCATCGAAACTAATGTCTTCAGGGCAGTTTATCGTCTTGGATATACTCGAATCTACCCATTTCTGCGCCGCCGCTTGCATCCGTACATGAGCACTAGGTGCCAGCGTCTGGGCATTCACGAAATACTCCGGCAGCTCCACTTCGCCAAACTTTTCGCGCCATAACTTGATGGCATAATCTTCAACCTCTTCCTCGGTCCGCGACCCGTCCTTTTGCAAAAGCTTGCGCGTGTAAGCGAACGCAAATACCGGCTCAATCCCGCTCGACACATTTCCTGCATAAAGGCTGATTGTCCCCGTCGGCGCGATCGAGGTCAGCAGTGCATTACGTATTCCATTTTTCGAAACAGCCGCCCGCACCTCGTCATCCATCGACAACATCATATCGCCTGCCAAAAACGCTTCGGCTTCGAACAGCGGAAACGCCCCTTTTTCGCCCGCCAAATGCGCCGATGTCAGATACGCCGCGCGCGCGATCTGTTCCATCCAGTCCTCGGTCTGCCGCGCGGCTTGGTCGGATCCATAGGTCAGCCCCATCATCAACAAAGCATCCGCCAGCCCCGTGACCCCAAGCCCGATCCGCCGTTTGGCGATCGCTTCGGCTTGCTGTTCAGGCAGGGGGAAACGACTGGCCTCGACCACATTATCCATCATCCGTACCGCTAGCCCCACCAGTTCGCTCAAGGTATCCGGATCAATATCCGCGCCTGCCTCAAATGGGTTATCCACCAACCGCGATAGGTTAAGCGACCCCAGAAGACACGCGCCATATGGCGGCAAAGGCTGTTCGCCACAAGGGTTGGTCGCCGCGATATCCTCGCAATAGTTCAGGTTGTTCTTCTGGTTAATCCGGTCAATGAAAATTACCCCCGGTTCGGCAAAATCATAGGTGGAATGCATAATCGCATCCCATAATTCCCGTGCCTGCATCGTCCGGTAAACCTCGCCATCAAACACCAGATTCCACGACCCATCTGCCTTGACCGCCGCCATAAACGGATCGGTAATCAGCACCGACAGGTTAAACATCCGCAGCCGCGCCGCATCCCGTTTGGCGGTAATAAACGCCTCAATATCTGGATGATCACAGCGCATTGTGGCCATCATCGCCCCGCGCCGCGATCCTGCCGACATAATCGTGCGACACATCGAATCCCATACATCCATAAACGACAAAGGTCCCGAGGCATCCGCCCCAACCCCTTTCACCGCCGCCCCGACAGGCCGCAAGGTAGAAAAATCATACCCAATCCCGCCCCCTTGCTGCATGGTCAACGCCGCCTCGCGCAAAGCATCAAAAATCCCGCTAATCGTATCGGGAATCGTCCCCATAACAAAACAGTTGAACAGGGTCACAGACCGTTCCGTCCCCGCGCCTGCCAAAATACGCCCGGCTGGCAGAAACTTGAAATCCTCCAACGCGCCGTAGAACCGATCTTCCCAGACCTCAGGCTCCGCTTCAACGCTCGCCAATGCGTGCGCAACCCGTCGCCAGCTATCCTCAACCGTTTCATCAATCGCCTCACCCTCGGGCGTTTTAAAACGATATTTCATGTCCCAAATGGACTGTGAGATAGAGGCGGCGAAGGCAGACATCGACTATCCTTTGCTAAAATTTCAAAGCGGGAGGTTAAACTAGCAACAACTCTCGACTCCGGCAATGGGTCTGTTACAAAACAAATATGTCAGGATCATTACATATTATCAAACTTTGCGTTGGCATCGAAAAGGTCAGCGACCTCGCTCAATGGCGCGCCATCCATGCCGCGGAAGCTGCTGCCGAGGGCCGCGAAAACGTCACCCGCCACATTACCCGCATGCGGCCACGCCGCGAGGATGAACTGCTGGATGGCGGATCATTATACTGGGTTATCAAGGGCATGGTCCAAGTTCGCCAGAAAATCATCCGTCTGGATGAGGTGATTGGCGAGGATGGCATCCGCCGCTGTGGCATCATCATGGAACCAGACCTGATCCAGACCACTGGCCAACCGCGTCGCCCGTTTCAGGGCTGGCGCTACCTAAATGGCACCGACACTCCGCAAGACATTGGGCCATATAAAGAAGGCCAAGTGGAGCTTCCCAGCGCCTTGCAAGCGGAACTCGCCGCGCTCGGCGTTCTTTAACCTTTTGGTAATTTTAGCGCCGTAATTCAGACAGAATTCACCCTTATAAGGTGAGTCGTACAGTAAATGTCATGCAAGTTGTGGTGCTGATGAGTTGGTTATTAATGGTGAGGAAAACAGTTATGAAAATGGAAACTTTCAATAAATTTCTTAAATGCGAATCTGGCGCAGTTACCGTCGATTGGGTTGTTCTAACAGCCTCACTCGTTGGAATGGCCTTCCTTGTGCTTGGGATTATCGCGTCGGGAATTGGTACTAACGCAAAAGAAGTAGAACCTGAAATGGTTGCTGCATCTGGTGTTGGCGCAAGTCTAGTTGTCACCAACTAAGACAAAATGGCGGATGAAGTAAGGGTGCGGTGGCAGAAGTCGCCGTCCTTTTGCTGTCTGGGTTAGATTGAAATTCCTTTAAGCGAATGTTACCGCAGGTAAAAAGGAAACCACATGATCCATCATATCGTATTAGTTAAATTCCGCGCGGATGTATCTGCGCTGAAAAAACAGAGCATCTGGGATGATCTAGCCGCTTTAGGTGACATTGTCGAAGGCCTTGAAAACGCAGTTTTCGGCCAAAACATCAGCGACGAAGCCCTCGCACGTGGATATTCCGACGGGTTCGTTATGTCTTTTCGCGACGCGGCGTCGCGCGATACCTACCTAGAACACCCAGCCCACAAAAAAGCCGGCGCAACATTGGTAGCCGCACTTGAAGGCGGAATAGATGGCCTGCTGGTTGTGGATATTTGATCAATTTGAATATGGCAGAACGGATAAATTTGGCACCGTAGGGTGCGTGGTCCCCACGCACCATTTCGACGTTGCAGCAAACGATACGCGTGGGTTTGGTGTTGTTATGATTGGGGGTATTATAAACGGCGTGTGGAGCTTACCCATCTACAGCGTTAAATTTTGGCTCAGCCGTTACCACAATAACTGAGCACACCTCCGGTGTGCAGGGGCGATCCCCTCTGGGGGATCGGGCGCGCTTCTTCTTGGATATTTCGGCAAGTGATATGTGGGGGGCGTATCGCTTCAAGCACCTACAGCTTGCATTTTCAAAAAGAACCAATTGCATGTCGAAGAGACCAGGAGTATTTAGAAAATAGCTCTTTGCATTCTACTGGAGCCAGAGTCGGCTGATATCTATTTTTAATTCCGATCGCAAATTTTTGTCGAAGAAAATTCAAAATGCTCTGCTGATCTGCTTCAGAAAATCCGTATGTTGTTCCAAATATATGTTTCATAGATGAATTCAGGTTCGGAAAGAAATTCATATTTTGTTCTTCGAAAGCAAAGCCAAGAAATATAAGAACGTCAGACTTTTCTACAATTGATTTAACTGAAGCGAGAGTTTCTGAGTCCTTCTGCTCTGTAAAGGTTTTTATTCCGTCTGCTATCCGCGGTAGTTCGCGATGCGCATTCAAGAATGGTCCATCCTCGCGATCTCTATAAAAACTCGGGCTGTTTCCATCAGAATTACCAAGTGACCCATAAGTGTGTTGGAATGTAATCCTATTAAAAATATCGGTACAGTCACGGCCAAAATACTCATTCAACCAATGAAATGCATAGTACTCGACACACCGATCATAATTGAAAATTATAAAGTGTAAGTTTTCGGCGGATTCCTCCAAATTTTCGTATTCGTGCCCACGAACAAGCAGTGTCATCAATTCTGACATGAAATATTTGTTTGCTTTTGCAATGTTTCGCGGTTTGTTGCGCCCACTTGATAATATGGAAGCCAATTCACACTGTGCAATAACTAGTGAAATTGCGAGCTTTCCAATTGTCACAATGTCCTCATCAGATTGATGTGCGTCTAAAAAATTATCTATTGAAGCAGCTTTTGTCATCTGGTTGGCAACAAAGTTTGATTTCTCAATCAAAGAATGTAATCGACTTGAAGCTCCATCGGAAAGCGTATGCAGACAGTTATATATGTCTTGGTTCTTCTGAGAAAATGTGACTTCATGACCACGTTGCCGCCGCGTAGTTCCGAGAACATCTGCAATGCGGGATTTAAGTTCCGCTCCAACAGGAAAGCCAACATCGACGCTGGCACCAGCACCGACAACAATTGTTGTTTTGTTCTTGATCAAATTGAAATATCCATTTGCTATATATTACGAACGTTGGTTGCCCATCTTAGTCATCATTTTCCTATCCTAATCTTAGTTATCCATCAACATACCTCCCAAAAAAGCAACCCCCCTTGACCCCCCAGTAAATCCCGCGCATATCCTCTCCATGACTGACCTATCGAAAATACGCAATTTCTCCATCGTCGCGCATATTGACCATGGGAAATCTACGCTTGCGGATCGTTTGATCCAGCAGACCGGAACCGTGGCTGATCGCGACATGCAGGCCCAGCTGCTCGACAGTATGGATATTGAACGCGAGCGCGGGATTACCATCAAGGCGCAGACCGTGCGCCTTGAATATAAAGCCAATGACGGCGAGACCTATATTCTGAACCTGATCGACACCCCGGGCCATGTGGATTTCGCCTACGAAGTCAGCCGCTCGATGCGGGCCGTCGAGGGGTCTTTGTTGGTGGTGGATTCATCGCAAGGGGTCGAGGCGCAGACGCTGGCCAATGTTTACCCCGCCATCGAGGCAGATCATGAGATCGTGCCCATTTTGAACAAGA
>CAZYMT010000032.1:0-21543 GCA_964649035.1 uncultured Rhodobacterales bacterium | reverse complement strand
CCATCCATACGCTAGCAAATCCGGGTAGACAAACGGTGATAACGTTGGAGGCCGGCGCGATTGTTGGCGGGGCCAGTGGGATGGCGATTCAGAACAATTATGGCGATTCAGTCACCACGGTTGAAACGGGCGCGGCTGTTTTAGGGAATATTTCTTTAGGGGGCGGCTCCGACAATCTGACCTTTGCTGGAGGTGATTTTTCCGGTGTGACACTGTTTGACGGCGGCAATGGTCTGGATGCGCTAAGTTTTATTGGCAGCAGCGGTGGCGTGGCTGGTGCCACTATAGTCAATTTGGAAACCGTCCTGATCGGCGCGGGTTCCACCATTTCGTTCACTGATAATACGCTAAAACGGGTCAGCTTTCGATCGATTCTGGCGGGACTTTGACAGCGCATTTGGGCAATCTGGCGCTGATCGGAAATGTCGCCAATAGTGGTGTCATTGACGCGCAAGATGGCGCTGCCAATGACACCATCACTATTTTCGGGGATTATTTCGGCGCAGGGCAGCTGTTGATCGATGTAGATTTCGCCGCAGATGTTAGCGATATGCTTGTTGTGAATGGCGACGTGACCGGGGACGCAACCTCCGTGAGGATCACTGACATTTCTTCAGGTAATGCCAGCGGAAATGATGTCTTGGTTGTCGATGTGACAGGCGACACATCTGACGGCGATTTTGTGTTGAGCGGCGGGGCAATTACGGCGAGTGCCTACGATTATTATTTGGAGCAGTCCGGCAGCCAGTGGCTCTTGAACGCTGTCATGAACAGTACCGGCGATGTATATGAGGCATTCGCCGACGCGCTTTCTGGATTTGGCAAGCTTTCAACACTGGGACAACGTGTTGGCCAGCGTCAGTGGCTTTCATATGACGATGTGCGCTGGACTACGCAGCCGAGTACAGGCGCATGGCTGCGCTTCCATGCAGATCGCTCCAGCAATACTCCGGAATCCAGCACCAGCGGTAACCAGTATGACACCGATTTCTACGGCATTCAGGTCGGATATGACATCCGCCGCGATGCAAGCGAAAACGGATATTGGGTGTTCGGCCTGACAGGCCAATATGGTGATGCAAACACAAGCCTTTCCAGCGGTACCGGGGCAGGCTCCATCAGCTCCGAGGGGTACGGGCTTGGCGCAACGGCCACTTGGTACGGCGATAATAACCTCTATGTTGACCTTCTGGGGCAGGTAAGCTGGATCAACAGCGATCTATCATCGACCACATCCGGAATGCTGGTCAACGGCCACTCCTCAGCTGCGTATGCTCTAAGTGCCGAAGTTGGAAAACGTATGGAATTGGGTGCAAATAGCGCAATTATTCCGCAAGCGCAGCTAACACGGACTGGTTTGGATGGTGGCACCCTGACAGACAGCGCAGAGAATTACGTCGAATTCGGCGCGAGCGACAGCGTGATCGCACGGCTTGGCCTTGGCTATGAGTACACGGGCGACGTATTCTTCGGAAACCATGCGGGTGGCGGGCATGACGAGAAACTCTATGTGACCGGCAACCTGTTCCATAACTTCTCGGGGGCCAACGACGTCAATGTTGCTGGCGATATCTTAAGCGCAGATGTCGAAGCAACGTGGGTAGAAATCGGCGCGGGTGGTTCTTTTGTGTGGGATGGAAATAAAACATTCTACACCGAAGCATCGTACCGGACAGCCTTGGGCAGCAACGATGGCCAAAACGAGGGCTTCGAGCTCAACATCGGCTTAAAAGTGAAATGGTAAACTGACGGGGGCAAGTGATTTGCCCCCGTGATAACCCGATCTGAATATCACTAGATTTGTAGACACCGCCTTCCCTAATAATGCGGTAAGGAAAAAGGCTACTTAAAGCGATCCAAGAAAACTCAATGAAATGGGGTAATGGCGGAGGAGGGAGTTTTAAGCGAACCAGTCTCCGCTTTTACCCTGCAAACAGGGAAATTAGCAGAGCAATTGCGCGACTTTAGGCACTTTAGTTGACTTTTACGCAATTTAGTCTCGTAACAACAATGCCCTATGGGTGAGTTCCCCAAGAAAGGTAGCAGGGAATTATTTCAAAAAACAGAGTGTTTAATCAAATGAGCAGGGAACCGATTTTTTATAACGCCGCAATTCATCGGTCGGAAATTTGCAATCAACCAAGTATTTTCATTTCCTTAGTTCGGTATTTATTCAGCAAGATCGGGCTTATAAACAGTGGGGCTCATAAACCTGAAATCATCATAGTTTCCATCAGTCCGCAGCCCTAGCAACGACATAATGCGTGTTGGCAATTACTGTGGTCGCTCGGTCATTTCAGACATCTATCCGTAAGGGAGTAAAGGCGTTCCTCGCCAACCATCAGGACTGATGCTGGGTTCGTCAGAGATCCGGTAAATTTTGTAATCCGGTCCGGCGAAGCAATCGCAGAGAATTCTTGTATGTTTGGCAACAGAAATACCGAGCCAGAAAGCCGATCAACGACCACGTAGATTTGCCAATTGTCGATATAGTTAATGCTGGTCTGATGTAACTAAGGTTGGATTCCGTAAGGGTAGGCAAACCCCCATACATGCGGAAAATCGCCTTGGATCAGGTTGAGGCTAATACCGTCGAATTCATATAGTTCATGGCGATCAAATGCTTGGACGACTAATCCGTCGAAGCCGGCGACGACTCTGGGGACTGTTGCAATGCGATATGGCGAATCTATCTCAACCTGCAGTTTTGGCTCGCCTCCGACAACCGGCAGAATGCAATACTCGGCTGCGTGCGCTATTGGTGCGTAAAGAAAGGGTATCGAATATAATACTTGTTTAATTGAAATTTTCCTACCCCATATCAGCGGCGCGTCAGGTAATAGTCGTATATTATGCGGTACAATACAGCACTTTCAAATTGAGGCCCAGCGTGTCTTTTACAGAATTGTTTAGCACTTGATCCAAACCGCATTTGGCACTGATTATCTGGGATAGTGCCAGAAACCGGAGGTCTAAATAACCTTGGTACTGCCGCGAACAACCAGGTTAGGGCCGTGCATTGCCCGGTAACGCGGGTGGTTTTCGGGGATGCGGGCTTGGGTGTTTTTCTCGATGGTCTGCAGCAGGTAATTGCTACCAGCATAGGCCAGATCATAGGCTGGCAGGGTCATAACCGTCAGCCCCAGACCCCACCATTGGAACCATGGCAGATCACCATATCCGATAACCGAAATATCATTCGGTACGTTCAGGCCGCGATCAACGATCTCGTGCAGCAGACCGCAGGTGATATTGGGGCGGCCGCCAATAACCGCGCTAGGTTGGAAATTATCGAGGATTTGCCCCAACGCAGTTTTGCCGGCTGCCGTTTCTGGCGGGATGGTGCGGGTTAGATGGCGTGGCCAGTCGATACCGATTTCATGAAACGCTTCTTTAAACCCCTCAAGCTGTGCGGCGCCGGGGGCGAAGGTTTCGGTACTGCCGATATAGGCGATTTCGCGATGCCCCTGAACGAGCAAATGCCGGGTTGCGTCATACACGCCCTGTCGATCATCAATACCAAACCATGCTTGTTGAATGGCGCGGTTATTTTGAATTAACTGCACCGTAGGGATACGGGCGATCAGTGCCAGCGTTTCCGGCAAGGGTGTTTCGCACGCCGTGATGATCATTCCAGCGGCGCGCGCCTCCAACATGGCGCGGACATGGTGCAATTCCTGATCGGGATCGTTTTCGGTCACCGCAAGGATCAGCTGAAAACCCGCCGCCTCGCAGCTTTTTGAGATAGCGCTGGCGCAGTCCGCCATAAAGCTGTCTTTGATATGCGGTATGACCAGTCCGATCAGCGATGAATGTCCGGTGCGCATCATTCGGGCGCTGGAATGACGGATATAATTTAGCTTCGCGGCCATCTCGCGCACGCGTTTTTTAGTCGCCTCCCCAATTTCAGGCTGATCCGCAAGGGCGCGCCCAACCGTGGAAACCGAAACGCCTAACGCCTCTGCTATGTCTTTCATTGTCACTTGTTTAGGCACGAAACACCCCCAGAATTACCGGTTACGCAATCGTTAGCGTAGTAACATCGCCAAAGCGTGTAAATCCGTAGTTTCCGTATTGATTAGTCAAATAATCGGTGGAATAGTTAATTATCGCAGCCAAGGCATCGGGGAACCCCAGAGTCAGGGCTGCATCAAAATCACGGGAGGAAGACAAAATGACATCAAAATCATCAAAACTGATAACCCCTACACGCCGCCGCTTTATGCAAGGAACTGCGACAGCCTTGGCGACACCTGCATTCGTCGGATCCGCTTTTGCGCAATCGACATTCACCTTCAAAATCGCCCATTCGGAGGCCATCGGTTCACCGTTGACCAACGCGTTTGAAAGCTGGGCCGCGACCTTGAACGAGCTTAGCGAAGGCGCAATTGACGCACAGCATTTCCCGGCCAGCCAGCTTGGCGGTCTTGCCCAGCTTCTGGAAGGCAGCCGTATTGGTACCATTCAGGCGACCACTGCCGGACCGGACAGCGAAGAATCCATCGCGCCGGAAATTGCGGCATTTGGTGGCGCGCCCGGCTTTATCTACGCTGACGAGGCGCATGTGGACCGCGTATTGCAAGGTCCGCTTGGCGAAGAAATCTCGGTTATCGCGCGGGAAAAAACCGGCGTGGAATTCGTGGCTTACGGCGAGAGCGGTTTCCGTCACTTGCTATCGCGCGAACCTGTAACCGACATTGCATCGTTGGCCGGATTGAAAATGCGGGTGCCGGAGTTGCGGGTCTGGGTGGATTTCTGGAAATTGCTTGGCGCAAACCCGACACCGCTACCATATTCGGAACAGTATTCGGCGCTCTCGACCGGGGTTATCGACGGTTTGGAATCCGACTATTTCTCCGTCCTTGGTTTCAAGTGGCATGAGCAGGTGACGCATGTCACCCCGACATATCATTGGTTCTTGCCAAAGGCGGTTCGCGTGAATGCCGCGTGGCTGGATAGTCTGCCATCTGATCTGGCTGATCTGGTACGTAGCACGGCCAAAGAAGCTTTTGCCGCGCAGCGTACCGAAAATCGGGCCAAAGCGGATCAGGCGCTTGTTGATCTGCAAAACGTAGGCGTAACCGTCAACGCGATTGCCGAAGAGGAACGTCAGCGCTGGATGGAAATGACCGCGCCACTATTCGACGATTTCGGCTCCAAGAGCCCGGAAACAGCGGCAATGATCAAGAAAATTCAAGATCTAGCCTGATAGTACCAAATCCCGTAGCGTTGGCCAAAGCTAGCGCTGCGGGTATGCTTTTGCTGGCATCAAACCTCTGACCTAAACTGGAATGCCGATGCCCTCGACCCCGATCACCACTGGAATTCTGCCAAGGCTGCTTATCAAATTTGATGCGGTGTTGGAATTTATTGTGGTCAGCCTGATCTTTGTCGCCGCAGCGGTCGCGACGTTGCAGGTATTTTGCCGCTACGTCCTGAATTCGTCGCTTTCTTGGCCTGAAGAAGTCGCACAATGGTCCTTTAGCTGGGCGGTGTTCCTTGGCATGGCGATGCTAACTGGTCGTAACGGTCATATCCGCATCAACTTTCTTAGCACCATCCTCCCGACCCTGTTCTTACCCTCGTTACGGTTTTTCGTGAAAACCATGATCGCCGCGAGCAGCGTCATGCTGGTCATCCACGGCGTTGATTTCATGAACCGTGCCTTGCAGGTCTCGCCAGCGATGCAATGGCCGCTGAAATACCTGTTCATGGCGGTGCCTGTTGGGGCAGTGCTGAATATATTTTATTTGGCCCGCCCGAAGACCGAGTCTTGGATCATGGCGATAGCGCCGATCCTTAGCGGCATTATCCTATATTACGCACTACGTAACGGCGCGCATTTACTGTATGGTGAAAGCAGTAGCGCCGTGGTGCTGATGCTGGTCGGACTGGGGTTGATTTTCCTTGAAGTTCCCATCGTTTTTGCCTTTTCATTCGCGGCTTTTGCCGCCTTTGCGCCCTTGGCCGACACAATGCTGGTGATCGTGACGCAAAACATGTCCGGCTCACTGAATTCCTTTACCTTACTGGCCATCCCGTTCTTCATTCTGGCGGCAGCAATGATGAATGCTGGGGGAATTACCAGCCGTCTGATTGACCTTGCCACCCATCTGGTCGGCCATTTTCGCGGCGGCTTGGGGCAGGCTAATATTGTTACCAATGTGATGTTGGCGGGGGTGTCTGGCTCCTCCACGGCTGATGCCTCCGCAATATCAAAATTGCTGGTGCCCGAGATGGAGAAACGCGGCTATGACCGTGCCTTTGGGTGCGCGCTTACCGCGGCTTCCTCGACCTTGGCTAACCTAATTCCGCCGGGGCTGGGGCTGATTATTTATGCGTCGCTGGCCTCGGTTTCGGTTGGGGCGCTGTTTGTCGGGACCATCGTGCCGGGCCTATTGGCGGCCTCGGCGCTGGCGGGTGTGGTTTATGTGATGTCGCGGATCAAGGGGTATGGTGGGGATATCCCGCGTTCGTCCGCACGAACACGTTTGACAGCATTACGTGTAGCCCTGCCCGCATTAATGCTGCCGGTGGTGATCGTTGGCGGGGTACGTTTCGGCGTGTTTACCGCGACCTAGGCCGGGGCGATTGCCCTCGTCTTTTCGCTGCTTTGTGGCAAGCTGTTTTACCGCGAACTAACCCTCAAATCCTTTGTCGCTGCCGCACGCGAGGCCGTCAGTGATACCGTCGCCGTTGCCATAATCATCGCTGCCGCTGCGCCTTTCGCCTGGGTGCTGGCCTTTGAACAAATGCCCCAAAAAATCGCTGCGGGGTTAAGTGATATCTCCGGCAATACCTTCGTTTTGCTACTGATGATCAACGCCTTCTTGCTGTTTGTCGGCCTGTTCATGGAAATGATCGCCGCAATGGTAATTCTGGCCCCGATCTTGGTGCCGGTCGTTATGAATGCAGGCGTGGACCCTGTTCATTTCGGCATCGTACTGGTGCTTAATCTGGTGATCGGCGCGTTAACCCCACCCCTTGGTGTGCTGGTATTTACCACAGCGCGGGTTGGGCAGGCGGATGCGACCGCTGTGTTTCGGGCAATTATGCCCTTCGTTGCCGCGCTGATTGCAGTGCTTTTGGTGGTGACATTTGTGCCACAACTAACCTTACTACCGATCCGCTGGTTCGGACCTTAAAATGAATTTACCTATCGGAGAGAAACCGCGTGAAAGATATTAAACCTGTCCGCCTAGTCGTGATCGGGCTTGGCATGGCAACCAAACCCCATCTTGAAGCCCTGACCGATCCGGCCTGCCTGATCGAGGTTAGCGGCATCTATAACCGCACCCACGCCAAAGCCGAAGCCGTGGCCGAGCGCTATGGTTACAGGATTTTTAACAGTCTCGAAGAAATCGCCGCCGATCCGGAGGTCGAGGGTGTTATCATCACCACACCACCCGATCAGCGGCGCGAGATTGTTGAGGTTATGGCGAAAGCGGGCAAACATATTTTGATGGAAAAACCGGTGGAACGTTCCGTCGCTGGCGCACGTCATCTGGTGGAAATCTGCGAGAAACACGGTGTCCAATTCGGCATCGTTTTACAACACCGTTTTCGGGCGGGGGCCAAACGGTTGAACAGCCTCGTGGCCAGCGGTGCCTTGGGGAAAATCGCGCTGGTTCGGGTCGAGGTTCCGTGGTGGCGCGATCAAAGCTATTACGACACACCGGGGCGTGGCACTTTGGCCCGCGATGGCGGCGGCGTGCTGATTAGTCAGGCGATCCATGTGCTGGATCTGATGCTAAGCGTCGTCGGTCCAGCCAAAACCGTGCAAGCCTTTTGCACAACCACCAGCCTGCACAAGATGGAGACGGAAGATTTCGCGACCACTGGCATCCAGTTTGTATCCGGCGCAGTTGGCTCAGTCGTGGCGACCACCGCGACCTTCCCGGGATCACAGGAATCTATTATCATCGATGGCACCAAAGGCACGGCCGAGCTACGCTCGGGGCGGCTGCAAGTGAACTGGCGCGATGGCCGCAAGGAGGAAACCGGCGAATTGTCCGGCACTGGTGGTGGGGCTGATCCGATGGCCTTTCCCTGTGACTGGCACAAAGAGCTGATGGCCGATTTCGCCATGGCAATCCGCAATAATCGCGCTCCGCGGATTAACGGGCGCGAAGCCCTGAAAGTCCATGCATTAATCGACGCCATCACCCGTTCGTCAACCGAAGGCAAAATGGCTGAAGTTACATCCGTGGCGGCGACAAAATGAGCGGCGCAATGAAATTCGCGGTGCTTGGCCTAGATCATCGGCACGCATATGGCATGAGCGAAGGTATGATCGGGGTTGGCGCAAAATTGGCCAGTTATTGGACCGAGGGGACGCCGGAACCGCTGGCGGGTTTTCAAAAACGTTTTCCTGATGTGCCACAGGCCTCCGAATTGCAACAAATCCTCGAGGATAAAGGCATCCCACTGGTTCTGATCGCCTGCGCCCCTGAAAATCGGGCGGCGCTGGCGATACAGGCAATGCAACATGGCAAAGACGTGATGGTCGATAAGCCCGGGTGCCTGACACTGGAAGAACTGACCGCAATTGAGGCCACGGTAGCTGAAACTGGTCGCATCTGGTCCGTCAACTTCTCGGAACGCTTCGAGGTCCGCGCGGTCACCGTCGCCAGCCAACTGGTTAAGGACGAGGTGATCGGTCAGGTTGTGCAAACCATGAGCCTCGGCCCACACCGCCTAAACACCGCCATCCGCCCCGATTGGTTCTTTGATCCCAAACGCTATGGCGGCATTCTGGCCGATATTGGCAGTCACCAGATCGACCAATTCTTGCATTTCGCAGGTAACGAGGGCGCTGATATAGCCCACGCTGCCATCGGAAATTTCGCCAACCCCGACCGTCCAAAATTTGAAGATTTTGGCGAAATGTCTTTGGTAAATGATAATGCCCAAGGCTATGTGCGGGTGGACTGGTACACGCCGGATGCCCTGCCTAACTGGGGTGATGGGCGGCTGTTTATCGTCGGAACAGAGGGCACAATCGAGTTGCGAAAATACGTTGATATCGCTGGTCGCGCCGGAACCGACCACCTGTTTCTTGTCAACGGCAAACGCTGCGAATATATTGATTGCAGCACCGCCGCCCTTCCATATTTCGCCAACCTGCTGGCAGACATCCATGACCGCGCCGAAACCGCCTGCGCACAAAACCACACATTCCAGGTGTGCGGCCTCGCGCTAAAAGCCCAGAAAATTGCATCAAGACGCGGAACGCTCGCTTAGGGAAATTTACCATTTATGGCCCCTGCCTGAATTATTAATCCCGAAAGGTTTAGGCTTACGCCAACTTGGGTAAGGTCGGCAGCGCCTTTGACAATTTCACTGTAATTCTTTCCAAATCCGCTTTGTCTTCATCGTCAAGCAGCGACAAAAACGCATCCGCGCGACTTTGATAGTACTCCAGCAATTCTTCATAAAATTCGCGACCTGACGTGGTCATATGTAAAAGCGCACGTCTGGCGTCATCTGGATCGGGAGAGCGTTCGATCCGGCCCTTTTGTTCCAGTTTTTGCACGCCGCGACTGACGTTGTTTTTCGGCAAACTAGAGATACGGCAAATTTCCCATGCCATCAGATCATCGCGATGGGCCAGTATATAGAGGATAACAAATTCCAGCCGCGAGATTTCGTATTCTTTGTCGAAAAACGCGTTTATCGGGAAAACGAAACTATTGGCAATAAAACAAATTTGCCAAATTGCTCCGATGGAATTTTCTTCCAAGACGAAGTTTTCATCGCTCAAAACAGATGTTTTCAGATTATTTTTCACAGGTATTCATCCATAGGTTTGGCGGCGTTTATAAACTCTGACATCGCGAATTCCAACAATATATCCGCATTATACGTCACAATTATTCGGCAACATAGTCCCATATGGGACTTGACACAACAAAAAGTAGCGCTTTATATCGTCCCATATGGGACATACATAAGCTCTGAAAGAATAAAATGTCAAACCTCTGGGAGAAGAAATAATGAGACTAAATTCACCGAAAATACTGCGTGTCGCGTCGGCGATTGTACTGGGATTGGCAACAAGCGCCCTCACATTCACCCCTGCCTCAGCCCAAGATTTGCGGATGTTGTCGGGTTTTTCGCCGAACTTCGCGTGGTATCGCGAGATTGGGCCAAAATACATAGAAATGGTTAATGAACGCTCCAGCGGTGACATTAGCATATCGTTTAACGGCCCAGACACCGTGCCAACATTCGAGCAATTTGAGCCAGTGCAAGCGGGCGTGTTCGACCTGCTTTTCACCCACCCCGCCTATCATTCCGGCACCACGGCTGTCGGCCTGTCGATTGACGCAATTGATGTTGATCCGGTGAAGCGCCGCGAAATTGGTGTGTTCGATTATATCGACGCCCATTACCAGACACTTGGCATGAAACTGCTTTCGACACCCTCCACCGGCACCAAGGGTTTCCGGTATTACCTGCGCGAACCCATCACCGAAGAACCGGGGCTTGCCGGTCGCATTATTCGCGGTACGGTTTCCTATCATCCGATGATCACGGCGCTGGGGGGCTCGCCTTTGAACATGCCGGTCAGTGATGTTTATACCGCGCTGCAACGCGGCACGGTTGATGGTGCAGCTTGGGGTTTGACCGGTGCGGCGGACCTGAAATGGTATGAAATTATCGACTATATGGCCGACCCACAATTCGGGCAAGTTGGTGTGATGATCTTCATGAACCTCGATGCATGGAACGATCTTAGCCCCGAAGCACAAGCTGTTCTGCTTGAAGCTGGCGAGCAGTTGGAGCTGGATTCACTTGCACATTTCGACGAATTGCAAATCGCTGAATTCGATTTTCTGATCGAAAAAGGTATGCAGCTCACCAGTTTTTCTGAAGCGGAAACCGCTGAATTCGAACGCCTATGGGCCGAAGGTGTCTGGGAAGTTGCCACCGAGGTTTCGGGTGAGGACGCAACCAACCTGCGCGCGCTTGCCAAAGAAAACGGCATGACCAGGTAATCGGAAATGTCTGTGAACGAAAACGGGGTCGGTGAAAATCGACCCCACTTAATTATGCAGCGTGCAATTGGTTGGCTCGACGCGGTTACCAAGTTCGCGTTCTTTATAAGCGCGGCGATATTAGGGGTGATCGTAACCCTTTATTGTATGGAAATCGTGTTGCGATATTTCTTCCTGTCGCCCACGACATGGACCCGCGACACGGTCACCTATCTGCTATGCGCAACTATATTTCTGGCCGCACCAGAGGTCGCACGCGACAATAACCACGTCGCAATCACCATCCTCGTTGAGCGATGTGGCATAAAATGGCGTCGTAGAATAGAAACCACTCTTGCGCTAATCACCGCCGCAGTTGCAGGCGGGGTTTGCTGGGTAACGGCGGGCCAAACATTCAAGCTGTTCAACGCTGGCATCCTGACCCTTGGCACCGTCGCCGTTCCAAAATGGTGGATATCAGTGTTCATCCCCATCGGGTTGTTATTGATTTGCCTACAATATTTATCGCTGGCACTGGATGAAAAACGGCGCGGCCATGACAGGACACATGTGTAAATGGAATGGTATTGGGCCTTAACACTGGCGCTAGCCTTTTTGCTGGTAATGATGGCATCCGGCCTGCCGGTTTTCGCCGCGTTTCTGGTTGCTAACCTAGGCGGCGTGATGCTGGTTATCGGTCCGCGCGGCTTTGGACTGTTTTCCAACAGCATCTACGAGACCGTCACTTCCGAGACTTTCATAACCATCCCGTTATTCATCCTGATGGGCGAAATCCTGTTCCGATCCGGCTCGGTCGAGGTGTTATCAACTGCGCTCGACAAACTGATCGGGCAGGTGCGCGGGCGCATGTATTTCTTGGTCGTTGCCCTATCAACCGTATTCGGTGCCCTGTCAGGGTCAGCTGTAGCAGTGGCCGCGATGCTGGGCCGCTCAATCCTGCCACAGATGAAACAGCAGGGCTACGATTCAGGGATTTCCAATTTCACCATTCTGGGCGGCGCTTCCCTTGCCCCAATAATCCCGCCCAGCCTATTGGTGATTGTGATCGGGTCGTTGGTCAATAACGTCTCGATCGCGGGGTTGTTGGTGGCGGGGCTGGTGCCTGGCGTTATTTTGTCGCTGATGATGACCGCGTATATTGTCGTGCGCATTCGCATGAACCCAAAACTCGCCCCGCCAAACGAGACCGTCACATCCTACACACCACGCCAAAAATGGGCGGCGATAGCCAGCACTCTCCCCTTCGGAATAGTCATATTCTTTGTGATGGGCCTGATCCTTCTAGGCATCGCCACCCCGTCCGAGGCCGCCGCATCCGGCGTAGTAGGCGCAGCCGTAACCGCAATAATCTACAAACGTTTCTCGATGTCGCTGATCTGGGAGTCATTAAAATCCGCCGTCGGCATCAGCGCCATGATCATGCTGATCGTCGCTAGCTCCAAACTGTTTGGGCAGTTGCTGTCATTCTTCGGGGCCACCGCAGGCTTGATCGATTTTGTAGGCGATTTGCAAATCGAAGGCTGGATGATGTTCCTGATCCTGATGTTTATTCCACTCATTTTATGTATGTTCATCGACCAGTTCGCCTTTCTGCTGCTGGCCATCCCGCTATATGAACCAATCATCAGAACCTATGATTTCGATCCAATGTGGTTCTGGACACTGTTCCTGATCAACCTAACAATCGGCAGCATCACCCCGCCATTTGGCTATACGTTATTCGCGCTAAAAGGCGCTGCATCCAACGTGCCACTTAGCGAAATTTACCGCAGCGCATGGCCTGTTGTTGCGATTTTCATCACGGGTTTAGTGCTGTTTTCACTGTTCCCAATCCTGATCACTGTGCTGCCGTCACTATTATGAAAAACCTTGAACACCGCATAACATCCTCCGGTGATCCGGACGTATCGTTATATATACGCGAACGAAAACCTAGCGAGGTCCGGCGCGGCACCGTCCCGTTGCTGCTGGTGCACGGCGCGACTATTCCTAGTGTTTTGTGGGATAATCCACTGGCGGGCTGGTCTTGGATGGATCGGCTGGCCGATAACGGATTTCATGTGTTTGCGGTGGATTTGCGTGGGTATGGCGGTTCAAGCCGTCCCGATTGTTTCGCTTTACCTGCCGATGAAACCACCCCTTACGCACGCGCGGTTGATGTGTTGCCAGACGTGACCGATACCATCGCCCATATCCAAAACCTAACCGGATCACCCAATATCGATTTATTGGGCGGATCGTGGGGCAGCATCATATGCGGTCAATTGGTTGCCGAAAATCCGTCAATTAGCATCCGCAAGCTGGTTCTATATGCGCCGCTATATTCGGAAACCAACACGCGCCCAGTTTGGTTGAGCGGCACGGGCGAAACACCCTTGGGAGCATATAGGAATGTTTCGTTCAATGAGCTGAAACAACGCTGGGACGCCGAAATCCCCGTCGAAAACAAATCCCTATGGCGCAACAATGGTGTGTTGGAGGCGTTGGTTGAAAGCTACGTCAAAGATGAAGCAACCACATTCCGAGTCCCCAACGGCACAATTCTAGACCTGCGCGAAGTTTACGCAGGGCGCCCTCTTTATGAAGCCTCCGACATATCGATCCCGACTTTGCTATTGCGCGGTTCAGCTGACCCGACCTCAACCCATGGCGATGCTTCGCGGTTGTTTGATCGCATCGACGCGGCAGTCAAACGATATACCATCGTTGGTAATGGCGCACATTTCATGATCGCGGAGAACAAAATTGCCGAGGTTCACGCGGTTGTCACAGGTTTCCTTGCTGAAGAATTCTAATTCCGCAGCGTCGAAGGCGTATATCCCAGAACATTCTTGAACGTGGTTGATAGCTGACTTTGATCCGAAAATCCTGCTTCAAGTGCGATTTCGACCAGCGGTAATTTATTTTCAAGAATAAGTGTCCGCGCCAAGAACACCCGTTCACGCAGCAAATATTGATGCGGTGACATGCCCGTTGATTGCTTGAAAACGCGGCACAGATATTGAACGCTGACACCGATTTCTTGCGCAATATCCAATAGCACCACCCGTTCCGACAGATTGGCCTGAAACATGTCGATAGCGGAATTTACGATCCTATCCGAATTCGGCATATTGCCCAAATCCGTGTCTTCTGTCCCTAACAAATTATGCAATAACGCCGAAACAATCGTTTCCGCAAATACTGTGTTTAGCGACGTATTCCCTTTGGCATTAAACGCAAGCACGCCTAGCAACTGCGCAGAAATGTCGGCCTCCGAAGCGTTTTCGCTTTGTTTAGCAAACCCGCAGGACTGGATATCGCAATTTCGCAACTCGCGCCCTGTAATCACACGGAACTGGTCTTCGGAAAGGAACAAATGCCGTCCGACCATTTTCCCCTGCCATGACCCCGCCACGCGCTCCCCTGGCAAAGCAACCGCGGCACTTGGGGCCATGCGCATAAACTGGTTAGTCTCGCGCCCATAGCGATGCATTGCAGGCGTAACCAGTGACGCGATGTGCAAATCGGGCGAAGTAATATCCCATGACCCGCGTTCCTCGTAATGCATTTCCTGGAATTGTGCCTCAATGCCGGGCATAGTGAAAGCAATAGTTTCAACCGGGTTCGGCTGATGCCCTGCCCACGCGTCGTGCTTGGATGAATTGCGGCTTTGCGCCATATTCCCCTCCCAAATTCGCTCGCTCTCGTTCTTTTTATGATTCTTTGTGTACCCCGTTAGCATTGAACAACATCGCCAATCGCTAATCAAGTTCCATATGGGACTATTACTTGAGGCACCTTACGAGTTATCCGTTGTTGAGACATGGTGAAGATTCAACAAAACCAGTTTAGCTTTCCGCAAGACCGGTTCCCTCCATCCCGCCATAATTTCCCCACTGATTTGAAAACCCATGCAGGGAGGAGAGACATCTTGCCCACGGGTCAATTCACATGGAGGAGGAAAAGATGAAATATTGGAAAAACCTGCCAATTGTAGCGACTGCGACTGGTATTGCCCTAGCGGTCGCGTTCAGTGCTACCGCCGACGAATGGAAACACGTTGTCCCCGAGGAGGTCGGCATGTCCAGCGAACGCCTGGAACGCCTGACAAACGTCATGCAAGGTTATATCGACAGTGGCGACGTTGCTGGCATGGTCATCCTGATCGCCCGCGACGGCAAAGTGCCTTACCAAATGGCATTTGGTAATCGCGATCTTGCGTCCAATTCGCCAATGCAGGAAGACACAATTTTCCGCATTGCATCGCAGACAAAAGCAATCGTATCCGCTGGCATCATGTCTTTGCAAGAAGAAGGCCTGCTGCTGGTTGATGAGCCTCTCGGTAAGTATTTTCCTGAATGGATGGAAACCACTGTTGCCGTTGAAAAGGAAGAGGGGGGCTATGATCTGGTGCCCGCCGACCGCCCAATCACAATTCGCGATCTTCTGACCCACACATCGGGCATTCCTTACGGCGCGTGGATTAACGGGCTGACGGATGACGCATGGAACGAAGCAGGCTTTCCCGGCTGGTATTTTGCCAACCACGAACAGCCCATCCGCGATCTGGTCCGGGAAATGGCCGACCTACCAATGATCGCGCAACCGGGTACCGAATGGATTTACGGCCTAAACCTAGATATCCTCGGTGCGCTGATCCAGGAAGTTTCCGGCCAACCCCTAGACGTCTACCTACAAGAAACGTTTTTCGACCCACTTGGTATGGTTGATACGCAGTTTTTTCTGCCAGCAGACGAGGCCAACCGCCTAGCCACCGTATATGTTCGTTCTGGCCCGGGCGAACTAACCCGAGCATCGGATGAAGGTCTGATGTGGACGCAAGGCCAATACGTAATAGGTCAAGGACCCAACGTCACCTTG
Source organism: uncultured Rhodobacterales bacterium (assembly GCA_964649035.1). Classification (GTDB taxonomy): domain Bacteria; phylum Pseudomonadota; class Alphaproteobacteria; order Rhodobacterales; family Rhodobacteraceae; genus NORP23. The sequence continues at coordinate 5,680 of CAZYMT010000032.1, read as the reverse complement.
TCCGGCGGCGCAGGTCTATTATCGACGGCCCATGACTATTCGGTCTTTCTGGAAATGCTGCGAAATGGCGGCGTAACCATGAGTGGCGAACGCATCCTGTCCCCTATGTCGGTCAATCTAATGGTCACCGACCACACCGGAGATATCGAATTTCGTGGCGGTAGAGGTTTCGGATACGGCTTCCAGATCACACTTGATCCGGGCGTTGTCGGTATCCCGGGTAACGCGGGCGAATTCCGCTGGGGTGGTGCATATCATTCGACATACTGGGTCGATCCGGTTGCCAACCTTGTGGTGACGGCGTTCACTCAGTTCGGGACGACTGGTGGCCTCGATGACCAGAACAAATTGCGCACGCTTATCTATCAAGCGATTATTGAATAATGTAGCGGCAAGTTTTAATCAGGGCGCGGATGAATATTCCGCACCCTTACCTGCTGTTTAGATGTTCTATTTTGTTCGACATGAGGTATTTCCCCACATCCACGAACGGCTGCTCTGGGCTGCGGTTTCAATGGGTCACGGCAACACAGGTCTCAAATTTCTCTGCTGGCTGGGGTAAGCTGTACTCGGCCATGATTCGTCATACCAAAAAAAAATTGATGATACCGCGCGGTATATTCGGGAACGACGATCATGCAGACTTAACTGGGGCTGAATTAAGCACAAAGCTGTTTGAGTCATAACCATTGCCTTTTACTTGTAATTCGCCTCTAAAGTGCACGCATAAATTCATATCATTTGACTTCCACATGCCCTTCACAACGGAACGAACTGAAATCATTAAGGACCGCATTCGGGCTAAGCTAGATTCCGGATCTGCGAATGATTGGAGAAAATCGTTTCTGGAGAACATGGAAACGCTGTTTCATCGCGATGGTAATAGTACCCAGTTAAGCAGGGCTCAATGAATAGCCCCTAGAATCGTAGACACCTTCTTCCCTAAAATGAGGCAAGGAGGCCACCATGGGCAATGCAAGATTCAGTGAAGATTTCAAACGAGATGCGGTGCATCAAATTACGGTGCGAGGATATCCGGCATACAAAACCAGAGAAGACGCTCGACGCGATGTGTCCGACTACATCGAAATGTTCTACCGTCCGAAACCCAAACACGCTAGGAACGGGATGCTGTCGCCCGTAGAGTTCGAAAGACAGAAGAAGTGGAGCAACATGGTGTCTAGGAAACTAGGGGCTATTCACGTTGAGGCCTGTCAGCATGTTGCCGTTATTGTCGTAGATGAACGGTGAATTCATGCGTTTTGGGTCAGTTGGTCAGCGACAGCCAGCCGTTTAGATTTAGCGTACCACATAGTCAACAGAAATCACCAAATATTGCTTATATTCACTTTGAGTCTACGTTTTTCTTTCAGAAATCAACTTCCCAATTCCGATTTTATGAAGGCCGTATAACCGAAAGTTTCTACCCATGAAATCCTTCGGAAGGGTATCCCAAAAAAAATAGACGCGAACCCGACGTTGTTCACCTAACTGCCAAGAGGACTTTGTATCAAACTCAACAAAACAGCTGTAATGCTCTTCTTCATTATCGAATTGGAGATGGCCTCTGAATGGCGAAGATGAAAGAGCGGCTTTCAGTCCACCACTTTCCAAAAGTTTAATTTCACATTCGTATGACGTTTTCATTATTTCTACTATGGTTGAATTACAATTACAGTTGATAGTGTGCCCAACATTTCATTTGGTATAGTAATAGAGGGAACAGGTCCCAGCGGTGTCGCATCAACAAAAGTAGGCATTACCATATGTTGCGTCGATGTTCCAATAATACTATACCCTCCCGTAAATCCCGGCATTTTCTGCAAAAGTGAACCTTCGCGAATTGCCCCTTCAACAGTAAAGGCAAAGTATTTCCCTTCGCTTCCATATGGACTAGGAGTCAGTTTACCACCTGTAGCTAATATTGAGGCCATCTAGGAAGAATCTACAGCTCGAAACAATGGAGTACCGTTTGACGCTGCGACGGCTGCCATAAATGCGGCCAAGTTATTCACCGATCCATCGTCAGGCGGATTTGTTGCCATCGCAATTCCTTCGCGGATCCCTCCTGCGATCATCTCACCACCGTCAAGCAATCCTCCAAGCAGAATACCGCCACCACCACCTATAATACCACCAGTCAGCCAACCGAAGCCAGCAGCGGGTGCAGCAGTCGTGCATGCACTTGCTATACAAGAAACCCCTACGCCGGTCGTCGCTCCATACCCTGCACCAGCTATAGCTCCTGCTGTCCCCATTGCAATTGTCTTATCCGGAGCCGAGTTCTCTCGAACCCCTTTAGCAAACCCTTTGAAGAAGTCTCCAACCTCCTTCCAAAAATGCCCGTTCGGATCACTTTTATTCATCGGATCATTGAAGCTGTAGGCATACCTATTCGTTCCCACACCTTCTTTGGTCACCTCCAACCAATCAGGCTGGATGAAGCGTCCGAGTAGCGGATCATAGTACCTTGCGTTCAGGTATTGCAGCCCTGTTTCTTCATCGTAGCGCTCGCCAATGAAGCCTTCGGTGTCTTCAGCCACCTGCGCGGTGAAGTTGGTTTCGGTTGGCACGCCGTAGGGGGTGTAGGACGTCAGGCGTGCGGCCTCGCCGTTGGTGTGGGTGATGAAGCGCACGCTCGCGAGGTGGTCCCTGTGGAGGTAGCTGGTAACGCCATCGACCACACGGAAGTCCTCGTGGGGGTAGAAGGCGACTACCTCGTTTGCGGTGCCGTAGTTGCGGATTTCTATTGGTCCAGCGAAGAGCGTGTCGGTGGTGGCTTCCTTCAGCAACCTCGCACCGTCCGGCCCGTAGCCGTAAGTTGTCGTTGCCCCCGATAGAGCCACCGTCAGAGGGCGGTTCTCGCCGTCGTAGGTCATCAGCTTGCCGTTGAGGCCCGTTAGCATGTTGCTGTTAGCCGTAGGTCGTCATTGCCCCCGATAGAGCCACCGTTAGCGGACGGTTTTCCCCGTCATAGGTCATTACCTTGCCGTTGAGACCTGTCAGCATGTTGCCGTTATCGTCGTAGGTAAAGGTTTCCGCCCCGACGGTGAGTGGCGTGTGTGGACGCGCGGCTGTTGCTGCCGGATAGACATACGTCCCGAGGTCCGATTTGTTCACCATGTTGCCGCCAGCGTCATACGCAAACGTCTGATCGTAGGCGTTGTTCGTCACGTTATCCGCAGTCAGCAGACGGCCGGCATAGTCGTAAGCGTACGCAAAATCTCCCTGATCATCCGTTGCGCTGGCCGTAGCAATCTGGCCGTTGGCATTCCGTGTGTAGCTGCTGGTGAACAAAGGCGGAGTGTTTGGAGGGGTGTTAAGGTTCCAGACCTCCACCTGATCCATCCAGCCGCGATCCGGGTTAAACGTATTATTAACGATGGCGCAGTCGTATGTGTAGCCAATGGCAATTGGCAACAGGTGCTCGGCTGAGCGGTGTGTGAGCTTAGTTCCAAAAATGGGATTAAGCGTAAGCTATGTATAGATTTCCATCTGCACCAGCTCACCATCACTATCAAAATCTAAATTCACTTCGACAGCACCTAGACTCAGTTTATTCCCTGAGGCATCGCGTAGAAGGGTGCCTAAACATAACCCTTTCGTTATTTTCCTCACAATTGGTTCATCATTTGAATCGAGTTTTTCGAACTCTATCAAACCGATAAATTCCTCGGCCTCACGTATTGAAACAGAAATCTTAGACATTTATTGTTCCTTAATCTGGAGAGTACGATGTTGCTTGGTCGTGCCTTATTGCTGTTCTAATCGACGCGCGATTTTCTCGCATTTGATAAACAGCGTACCCATTCCCATAAGGCACAAGTACATCCGATCCATTCCTATGTGGAATAGTGCCATTTGGCCAACCATTTGATCGAATCTCAGTGCGCAACTTCATCTCGAACTATAGCTATCAATTATTTCTTACTTGCTCATTGAAATATTCGTTGAGCAATAAAAATAAAAAATCTATCTCTGAAACTTTACTTTTTGAATGCTGCATCTTTTTTTCGAATTCATGCTGAATAATGACCTTCCACGTAAATGGTGACTGATTGGAAAATTTTTCTCTAAGCCAATTATCAAACTGGTCCAAGGGTTCTCCCTCATAAGCGTAATTTAGCCCGTATATGAACGCACAAACTTCGTCGTAGTTACCTGATTGCAAGAACATTCCAGTATGTTCCGAAAACCAGTTCAACTTTTCCTTAAATTTTGAACTGCGTGTCATCTAGAATCCAAAGTCAATTGCATCAGCGTATTGCCAGTTTGATTTGTAGTCAGAAATTGTTTGTCCCGTACTTCCAGTAAACGCATCATATACTCGCCCATCGTGTACTACAACATTATGATGAGACCATCCGGGGGTTACTCCACGATATCCCCCTAACGAAGGGGCACCATGAGGAATAATTCTGTGAATCTGCCCTCCACCAAGATGATTTTGTATTTGTGCCGCGCATTCTTCGCACCCATTCCAATTCGTCGAATTTGACATACTCCTAGGAAGCCAGTTCTTCCCAAGGCAAGGCCCATTATGGACCCAAACTGGCTCAGCATTTTCATTCGCTGTCACAAAATACGTATGGAACTCGGCTACCGTCAAGTTGAAAGCTTCAAGTGGTGTTGCTTCAATCTCGACTGACACAACTTCAGCCCAGCTTCCGTCGTTGTTCAACAAACGGTAACCAGCCTGTAGGAATTGTGCATCAACCCAATGCCCATCCTCCAACGGGCCCTGATAATCGTGCTGTTCTGACGACGCTGGAACATCATCCGATGTTTGCACAAAGAACGGATGTAGCAATGTCGTAACAATAACTTGCTCCCCCCCTGTGTCTAAATCACGAACAGAAACATTAACTGTTTCAGGGTGCATTTCTACCGACCGCCCAAGGACAGGTTTCCAACCCATGTCGCCAGTGGCAGCATCACGCGCCCAGACTTGTACGCCTGATGTTATCTCGCGGATTGGAGTCAAGCCATCATCCGTAGGAACAAGCATATCGCCATCAAAGGAACAAGTGGCAGCAACCACCCGAGTCGTTCGCGTTACCGGCCGCGGCGGTCGCACTGGCCCCGGCAAAGCAGGAAGCAATTGTAGGCCCGTCAGAGCGATATTTCCTGGTGAGCTATTCCTTTCCGCTGCTTCGTCAAGAGATGCAATCCGAGCATTGTCTTGGATTTCCGCCAAACTTGGACCAGATTCCGTGACTGGATCTGAGTTGTCACGAATATCAAAACCACCCATCAATTGATCAGCACTAGAAACCGCAGCAATACCGGCTGCGCCTGCAACGGCAACATCTGGAAGACCCGATCCCGGGCTAAACAAGTTCTTCAGTCTATCCCAAAGGGAGCGCGTTGGTTCATCATCTCCAACTGCGTGCCCACTCGGATCACTAAAATTCACTGGATCGCCGAACGAGTACGCATACCTATTAGTCCCAACCCCAGCTTGCGTCACCTCCCACCAATCCGGTTGAATGAACCGCCCTAGCAGCGGATCGTAGTATCTTGCATTCAGGTATTGCAGGCCGGTTTCTTCGTCGTAGCGTTCACCTATGAAGCCCTCGGTGTCGTCTGCCACTTGCGCGGTGAAGTTGGTTTCGGTTGGCACGCCGTAGGGGGTGTAGGAGGTTAGTCTTGCGGCTTCTCCGTTTGTGTGGGTGATGAA
>CAZYMT010000031.1:0-21596 GCA_964649035.1 uncultured Rhodobacterales bacterium | reverse complement strand
CAATCCGCTAATTCTTCAAATAATGCGTTCGACCTTTCTCTGTCGAAGTGCACCATTGGTCCGAATGTTTATGCATACCCAGTGAGACCATACGTGTCTAAATAATTGCCGCCACATTGAGGTGGATTGCTGGCATGGCACAGTTTTTCGAAATTTTGATGATTTTGTTCGATCCTGAATAGCCCTAGATTCATTGGGAAACTAAGTAGCCCTGACAAGGTAAGCTATTGCGGACTTCTCAGACCTTGCTAGCGATAGATTATTGGCCAGCGGGTTACCGCTAGCCAATTTTTTAAGATCCAAATCTTTTAAACGAAATCGAAATCGTTTGCGTTTATCTTGCCGGTAACATCGTCAAGAATAATTGTATTATCATCCCATTTGATAACTGTATTACCATTAGATTTACTAATACTCAGATCCGAATACACGGTTGAACCGGAGATCTCGATAAGTTCACTTCCATTTTTAAAGTCAGTGATATGGTCCTTACCGTTGTCCGAATCGCCGTTAAAGATGAACGTATCAATGCCTTTACCACCGCTGAGCTTGTCGTTGCCTTTACCACCGGTCAACTCATCGGCACCCTTGCCGCCTTTAAGCCTGTCAGCGCCTTGAGCTCCGAAAAGCTGGTCAGCTTGATCGCCGCCGATAAGTTTATCCGCGCCTTTACCACCGAATAGTTGGTCGCTACCTATTCCACCTTTAAGTTTATCATTGTTGTCACCACCGTTCAGTACATCATCACCAGCACCACCTTTAAGGAAGTCTTCTCCGGTATCACCAAAGATGAAATCATCGCCCTCTAGTCCCGCCAGTACATCATCACCAGCGAGGCCATCGATGTCATCACCAGATGTTGTGCCGACTATATTGTCGTCTCCACTGGTTCCGACGAAAATTTCATTTGTACCCGTAACAGTAATAGTGAGCGTTGAACTTGCTGTGCCACCTTCGCCATCATCAACAGTGTAGCTAGCAACAACATCAAGCGTTTCACCGGTCGATAGCGACTGGTAAGCCGCATCAGATGGATCAAAGCTCCAAGAACCGTCCGAAAGCATGGTCAAACCAGCAACCGGTGCGTCAAGCGTGAAGCCCAGCGTATCGCTGGTATCAACGTCAGATGCTGTTCCAGCAACGGAACCCGTGGCAATAGCCCCATCTTCGGTTGCGCTACCAGTTGACGTACCGGAAATCACCGGCGCATCGTTTGTGCCTGTCACTGTGATTGTCAGCGTCGAACTTACCGAGCCGCCATTTCCGTCGGAAACATTGTAGCCGACAACAACATCAGCCGTTTCACCAACTGCGAGCGATTGGAACGCCACACCAGATGCATCAAAGCTCCAGGAACCATCTGGGTTCATCGTCAATCCAGCAACCGGCACAACGAGCGCGAAGGTCAGCGTATCGCTGTTATCGGCGTCAGACGCTGTTCCAGCAACAGACCCTGTGGCGACAGCCCCATCTTCAGTTGCGCTACCCGTTGATGTACCTGACACCACTGGCGCATCATTGGTACCCGTCAGTGTGATTGTCACAGGTGTTGAATCCGTACCACCGCTACCGTCAGAAATTTCAACAGTGTAGGTAAGAACAAGTGTTTCACCCACAGCGAGGAAATCGACGTCCGCAGTTGCATTATAATTGAACACGAAACTTTGCGCAGTGCCATCCGTATCGATACCGTTGACTGGGAAGGTAATGTTACCCGCGGCGATAAGTGCTGTATATTCAGCCCCGCTCACAAGAGATCCATTCAGCATTGCAGTCGCATTACCCGTAACGCTCGCAGTCAAAACGTCCGCATCAAACACTAGACCGGCAATTGCTCCACCAATATCATCATCCGTTACATCAAAGCTTCCGGAAGTGGCAAGAGCCTGTGCGGATGCATCCGCATCTTCAGTAATTGCGACAGGATTTATAACAGAGCTGATGATAGGAACATCATCTGTACCCTGAATTGTAATAGTCACAACCTCGGTTGTAGTTGCGCCGTTATTATCAGTAATAATGAGTTCGTATGTCTGAATAATCTCATCATCGGTGCTAAGACCTTCGATCAAGTCATCATCAATGCTGAAATCCCACTGAATTGTTCCTGTACCAGGACCGGTTGCTCCGGTCTCAAATCCGCCAGAGAACGTACCGATATAGGAAGCCGCATTCGGACCCGAAGGTGTAATTGAAACGGAATGCGTATCTGCTTCCTCGAAATCATCGAAGATGATAGTCGCCTCAGCTGTCAGTATGTCGCCTTCGGCAGGTGACACTGAATTGTCCGCGATTTCGACGATTGTGGCGCTCAAACCTGTTTCATCAACAACAAACGGAGCATCATTTGATCCGTTGATCGTCACCGTGATTTCTTGCGAGGCAGAACCATCGAAGGATGTAACTGTGAAGGTTTCAACCAAAGTATCGCCAACGGCCAGTGCCTGAACTGCCAGTGATTCCTCATCAACAGTGAATTCCCAGTTTCCGGATGCGTCAACAGTAAACGTGCCATATCCTAAATCGGACACACCGTCGGTGACAACTTCTGTACCGCTTTCGTCATCATCGACATCCGCAACCGCAATAGTACCAGTTGCTGTTGTGCCCGCGACGCCATCGCCTGGCTCGGTTGCACTACCAGTAATATCCCCAGTAATCACAGGCACGTCGTTTGTACCTGTCACCGTAATTGTCAGCGTTGAACTTACCGAGGCGCTATTTTCATCTGTAACGGTGTAAGCAACAATTACATCAATTGTCTCACCAGCCTGAAGCGATTGATAGGCCGCATCCGTTGGATCAAAGGTCCAGGAGCCATCCGAAAGCATGCCCATACCATCAACCGGTACGTCGAGCGTGAAGTTCAGCACGGCGCCAGTGTCAACGTCGGACGCTGTTCCAGCAACCGAACCTGAAACCGTCGCCGCATCCTCAGTCGCCACATCTGTTGATGGACCAGAAATAACCGGCACATCGTTTGTACCCGTAACGGTAATTGTCAGCGTCGAACCTACCAAGCCACCATTTCCGTCGGAAACACTGTAGTTGACAACGACATCCGTCGTGTCACCAACTGCGAGCGATTGGTAAGCCGCATCAGATGGATCAAAGCTCCAAGTGCCGTCAGGATTCATCGTCAAACCAGCAATCGGCGTATCAAGCGTGAAGGTCAGTGTATCGCTAGCATCCACATCAGATGCAGTACCTGCAACGGAACCGTTTACAACGGAACCATCCTCAGTCGCAGTATCAACCGAAGCGCCTGAAATCACAGGAGCATCGTTTGTGCCTGTCAACGTTATGGTCACTGGCGTTGTATCCGAGCCGCCATTGCCGTCAGAAATTTCAACGGTGTAGGTAAGAACAAGTGTTTCACCATCGGCGAGGAAATCTACATTCGCGGTCGCGTCATAATCAAATGTGAAGCCTTGTGCCGTGCCGTCGGCATCAATAGCGTTAGTTGGGAAGGTAATGTTACCAGCAGCAATAAGGTCTGTATATTCAGCCCCGCTCACAAGAGATCCATTCAGCATTGCAGTCGCATTGCCTGAAACGCTCGCAGTCAAAACATCCGCGCCAAACACTGTACCGGCAATCGTTCCGCCGATATCTGCATCCGTTACATCAAAGCTTCCGGACGTGGAAAGAACCTGTGCAGATGCATCCGCATCTTCAACAACAGCAGCAGGGCTAACAACGGAACTGATAACGGGTCCGTCATTGCTGCCTTGTAGAACAATTGTAATGTCCTGATCGGAGAAGTCACCGTTGTCATCCTGAATTCTGATTGTGAAGGTCTGCGAAACTGAATCGTCTGCGCCCATGGCTTCCAGCACGCTATCATTTACTACGAATTCCCACGTAACGATACCATCAGTGTCGACTGTAGTTTGATTGCTGACACCAGCGGTGAATACACCAACAGAACTGGCTGGTGGCGTAACCACAACCGTGTGGGCCTGACCCGCGGAGATATCCTCAAAGGCAATATCACCTGTTGTGAATAATGTTCCGGTTCCCTCATCCACGTCACCATCAACGAGCTCAACAACTGTTCCAGTGCCGTTATTTGCTGCATCACCAGCAACGCCATTGTCGGTCAAACCGACTATTTCAGGGACAAAATCAAGGTTCAGGGTAGCGTCAGCCGATACGCTGCTAACGTTACCAGCGGGATCCGTTGCCCTCGCACTAAAAATGATAGAATCGGTGCCAATTTCTGGAACGAGCGCTATTGGTGGCGTGGCGCTCCAATTTCCGCTTCCGTCGACGATAACAACGGTCAATAGTGCGGGGCCTAAACCTAAATCCAAATAAATGGTAATGGTATCACCAACATCGCCAGTGCCATAAATTGTTGGCGTAGCGTCATTGATTCCGGTGCCTTCAGTATCGTGATCAAGAAGCACTACGGGTGCATCCGGCGCAACTGTATCCAGTTCAATATCCGCGCCAGCAGCTGTCGCCGTGTTCCCGGATGTATCCTCCACCGCAAGCTCTGCTGTGATAGTTCCGTCGTCCAACGCGGTCAAATCAACTACGTAAGGACCGTTGCCGCCAGAAACATCGACTATCACGGTATTGGAACCATCGGAGAAAGTTACAGTCGCGGAACTAAGATCACCATCAAGACCAGCAATATCAAAAGCTACGTTGGTTTTTTCGGCATCGTTCACAAGTGTATCTGAAATCGTAACAGACAGGTCATCACCTTCATCTGCGGTCGTATCCAGAGCAATATCGGTTCCAGTCACAGATGCTGTGTTGCCAGATGTGTCCGTCATCAGCACAGTCGAGGTGATCACGCCATCTGCCAGTGAAGTAAGATCAACCGTATAAGCACCATTACCTCCCGATATATCGACGACCACGGTGTCGACACCATCGGAGAAAGTCACCGTCGCGGTGTCAACATCGCCATCAAGGCCAGCAATTGTAAAAGCAACCGTTGCTTTTTCGGAATTGTTTATATCGGTATCAGCGATAGTGATATCGAGATCACCGCCAACATCCGCAGTTGTGTCCAGCTCCATATCCAGACCAGTTGTTGTTGCCGTATTGCCGGACATATCCGTCACTTCAATGGAGGATGTAATTGTCCCGTCCGCCAACGTACTTAGGTCAACTACGTAAGGACCGTCACCTGCAGATACGTCAACCGTTACAGTGTCGACGCCATCAGAGAAAGTCACAACCGCAGTATTCACATCAACGTCAAGGCCAGCAATCGTAAAGGCAGCCGCTCCTTTTTCAGAATTGTTAATGTCGGTATCGGCGATCGTTACCGTAAGATCACCACCCTCATCAGCTGTGGTGTCGATAGTTACGGACAGCGCGGCCACCGAAGTTCTTTCATTTCCAGCTGGATCAAGGAATTTTACTGAAATATCGTGAGTGCCGTCAGCCAATGTTCCCGTTGTTATGGATATTGGTCCACCAGCGTCGGCTGGTCCAACGGTATACGTGCCAACAACAGTCCCAAATACATCAACCAGCTGCACCGTGTCACCCTCTTCGATGCCAGTTGCCGGAAGCACAATTTCAAATGTTGGCGTGTCATCATTCGTGTCATTATCCGTATCAGAAACACCAGCATCCGAAGCTGCATCCAAATCGGCGGCTGGGGCATCGGCAATCAGCGTATCAATCGAGAAAACATCCTCAACGACGTTGTCTATATCATTATCAAGCAGCGGTTCACCGCTGAAATTTTCGGCAGTCGTAATTTTGATATCAATATCGGCCAAATCTAGATCATTATCAAAAATATTATACGTGAAAGTATATGTGGTACCGGCAAGGTTCCACTCGCCCGAGGAATAGCTTATCGCCCCGGCCGGAATTTCTACAGGAAAACTAAGGGCTGGCGTAACCGAAGGCTGAGTGTTCATAGGTTGATCAAACACAACGGTGAATGTCACGGTCGACCCGTTATCGGATTCTGAAATATTTGAAATGCTTGAAGTTATGCTTGTGACTATTGGGTTGGCCATTTGTTTTCCGATCTTAGTTCGATTGGAGCGCTGCGCTCGCTGTGAGTTTATTCAAATTTCGGTATTGTGGGAGTGACTGGTTGGGGTAGTCTTAATATCAGGCGTACATTCAAATCCTCGTTTTACTCGGAACCATTTGGGGCTTTCGCTCAACCCCAAAGGTATACTGGTTAATAGCTACATCTAATGATGAGCTATATATTAAAAATTCTTCCGAGCCATGCAATATGAAATTTTCCTTAACGCGCTCTTAACATGCACGAAATTCTTAGTTTTGAAATATGGTAATTATGTGACGGCTGTGTAATTTATGTTTGTCACATCTGACAACAGGTGGCACATAACACGGTATGGTAGAACGTTGACTTATTGCCACGCGCAAAAATCGTTTGATAATTGATTGCAGGAGAGTTTAATAAATTGGAATACGATCAACGGGAAATCGAAAAATCCCTGATCCGCTTACTGGCTGTATGCAGTCGACACACTACTTTCAGTGCCGTGGCAGCAGAAATGAACACCCATCAGTCAACCGTCGCGCGGCGCGTTGAGGTGTTGGAGGGACGGTTAGGATACAATGTACTTAGCCGGACCTCGGAAGGCTTCACGCTTACAGATGCCGGTCGAACACTCGCGCCAATGGCCCTTAAAATCGAAGGGATGTTGCTTTCGTTCGAACGGGACGCCGCATTGCTTGGCGGTGGGCGAATCAATTCCGTTACCCTTCAGGCACCCGAAGGGTTGGGTACGCATTGGGTTTCCAAACGATATGAACAACAAAAAACCGAGCTAAGAGGCGTTTCCGTTAACCTGATCTGTTCAGATGTCTTACCGGATTTTGAAACATCAACTGTTGATATGTCCATCCAGTATGCGCCGGCCACTAACAGCAATCATAGTCAGATCATTCTGGCCTATTTGGAGATAATGCCCCACGCATCACCCGATTATATCGCGGAACATGGTGTACCTCGCACTGTGGCCGATCTAAGCAAGCACAAGATCATCGCGCAGATAGGGCCACATGATTCACCGGATATTTGGGAAGCGGCATTTGGCGCTGACGAATTGGCCAACACTCTACCGCCGATCGCTCTGTATACTAATTCAGGTTCGGCACAGTATTATGCGATCAAGGCATCGTTAGGTATCGGTGGATTGCCCACTTACGGCGTATCGGTGGATGCCAACCTTGTGCCGATTGATATTGGCGTTAGTCAACAGGTCCCAATTTATCTGGTCTACCGACAGGACCAAATCAGGGATCAGGCCGCCTTCAATAAGACGTTCCGCTGGGCCAAGCAGATTTTCGACAATCCAAAATATCCGTTTTTCAAAGATGCCCACTCTGAGTAACTGGCCTAATCGGGTCAAGAACAACAGATCAGATGCCAAAATCATGACCATCTATAAGCACATCAGGCTTTGCAAAGGCGATAAGTTTTTCGAGGTTTTTGAAATATACGTTCTGTCCTTCGATCAAAATACCATACTCCCTTAACGCGTTAAACGCGCGCGACAAGTTTTCCGGTGTCATACCCAGATAGGATGCAAGCAATCGTTTTTCACATGGCAGCGTAATCGCGTCGATGTCCCCCTGCCGATGACGGCATTTCAGAAGATAATTTGCCAAACGCTCCTTGGAGGTTCGTAGTTTCAGGTTTTTAGTGTTTTTGACCGCTTCCCGGTAGTAAATCGCCAGATCAGCAACTATCGATTTTGCGAATACCGGATCGGCTTCGAAAACCGCACGAACATCTTCGGACGGGATCAGGATAATACGGGACTTAGATATTGTGCGGGCGGATTTCAGGTAGGGCAATTCGGCGATGGTCGCCGCAAGAATGAAATTCGAAACAGGCCAGACGGTGGCCAACGTGGTTTCCTTGCCGTTCCATGTCGCGAATAATTCAACCGCGCCAGTCAGTACGATATAAAGGAAATCAGGGCTATCACCCTCGGTGATCAATTCAGTGTGGGGTGGATAATTTTGAACATAGGCTCCGCGTACCAACGCAGCAAAGGACTCGTCCGAAATATCCTGGAAAAGTCGGAGGTTACGAATCTCGTCAAATCTTGCTGGGATCATTATACTCACCTCGTCAAGTCGCTTGATCTTTATCAAGCGGGGGATAGGCCGAAGTCAATGCGAATTCTTACAGTCAACAAATCCTCACACTAATTCCGACACAGTGTAACTAGAGAAAAATCAATAACTGTCTATTATTAAACGTTTAATTTTGTATTTGATCTGGATCAAAACAAAATTAAATAAACCTCTATCTGCTGCCCCTTGAAACGCATGGTCAACGAACTACGCGTAAAAGGAGGACAGAAAATGCATAGTTTGGACGGGGTAAGCTCTGGCGACCAGTATCGCGCCCTCGGGCTTAGCACCTTGGCTTTTACTGTTTGTTTTGCAGTCTGGACGATCTTTTCGATCATCGGTGTGCAGATCAAAGAGGACTTGGGGCTTTCAGAAACACAATTCGGCCTGCTGGTCGCAACGCCGATTTTAACCGGCTCGCTTAGTCGGTTGTTTCTGGGCATCTGGACCGACCAAATCGGCGGACGGATCATGTTGCCACTGCAAATGCTCATCACCGCCGTTTCGGTTTGGTTGCTGGCATCGGTGCAAACCTACGTAGTCTTCTTGTTTGTGGCGCTTGGCCTTGGCCTTGCGGGCGGATCGTTCATCATTGGTGTCGCTTACGTGTCACGCTGGTTTCCAGCGGAACGTCAGGGTACGGCGCTGGGAATTTTCGGGGCTGGTAACGTCGGCGCTGCGGTCACCAATTTTGGCGCGCCGTTCCTGTTGATCGCTGTTGGTTGGGAGCAGACCGCACGGATTTATGCGGTCGTTTTGGTAATCATGGCGATTGCTTTCTTCATTTTTGCTAAAGAAGATCCTGTCATTGCCGAGCAGCGCAAAACTGGCAAGAAACCCGTTTCAGCCGCCTTGCAACTTGAACCTTTACGGGACATCCAAGTTTGGCGCTTTGCCACCTATTACTTCTTCGTGTTCGGCGCGTTTGTGGCCTTCGCCTCGTTCCTGCCGCGCTATTATGTTGGTGCTTACGGTGTACCGCTGGCGATGGCTGGCGCGTTTGCCGGGATGTATTCATTACCCGGTTCGGTTTTCCGCGCCCTTGGTGGCTGGATGTCGGACGTTTGGGGCGCTCGCTTCGTGATGTATCTGACCTTCGCTATCTCGCTGGTCGTTCTATTCATCATGAGCTACCCCGAGACATCATATGTCGTGCAAGGCATCCCGCATGCTGACGGATCAGAAAATCTGATCGAATTCAGCTTCGGCATTCCCCTTTATATGTTTGTGTCCCTGACCGTGATCCTTGGCTTTGTGATGAGCCTTGGGAAGGCGGCGGTCTTCAAACATATTCCGGTTTATTATCCGCACCATGTTGGCGCGGTTGGTGGTCTGGTCGGAATGATCGGTGGTTTGGGTGGTTTTGTTTTACCCATCACCTTCGGGATCCTGCTGGATGTGTTTCAGGTCTGGTCCGTGGTCTTCATGCTGATGTTCGTGATCGTCGCGATCAGCACAATCTGGATGCATATCGCAATCCGGCGGATGGAGCGGGCCAAATATCCAGAGATGCGGGCAGATACCCATCTTTCGGATGTGCCCAGCGCCCCGCACCCAAAACCCGCAGAATAAGCAATTTCGCGGCGGCCCCAACGCGGGCCGCCCTTTTCAAGTATCGCAATATTGGAGAATAACATGTCTAGTCGCGTCATAACCGAATGGCACCCGGAAGATGAAACCTTCTGGGAAACCACCGGTAAAAAGATTGCCACTCGTAACCTTTGGATTTCGATCCCCAACCTTCTACTAGCCTTTTCGGTTTGGATGGTTTGGTCGGTTGTCGTGGCCAAAATGCCAGCTATCGGTTTTGATTTCACGGTTGGCCAACGTTTCTGGCTTGCCGCTTTGCCCGGTCTTTCCGGCGCGACCTTGCGTATTTTCTATAGCTTCATGATCCCCATCTTGGGTGGGCGTCTTTGGACAACCGTAACATCACTATCCTTGCTGCTTCCCGCCATCGGGATCGGCTTTGCGGTGCAGGACCCGACAACACCGTATGCAACCTTCCTGATCCTTGCGCTGCTTTGTGGTCTTGGCGGCGGTAACTTTGCCTCTTCGATGGCCAATATCGCGTATTTCTACCCTAAACGGGTCAAGGGTAACGCGCTGGCGCTAAACGCTGGTCTAGGCAATCTTGGTGTTTCGGTTATGCAGTTTGTGGTGCCAATGGTTATTGTCGCCAGCGTTTTTGGTTCCATCGGCGGCGAGCCGCAGGTTCTGGAAGATGGATCGAAAATGTGGCTGCAAAATGCCGGCTTCATCTGGGTACCGTTTATCATCGTTTCCGCGATTGCGGCTTGGTTTGGCATGAACGACATCGCGTCTGCCTCGGCCAGCTTCAAGGAACAGTCGATCATTTTCAAACGCATGCATAACTGGATTATGTGCATCCTTTATACGGGTACTTTCGGCAGCTTTATCGGCTATGCCGCTGGTTTCCCGCTATTAATCAAAACACAGTTTCCAGATGTGAACGTGCTGACTTATGCCTTCCTTGGTCCACTTGTCGGCGCGCTAAGCCGCGCTGCAACTGGTTGGATTTCGGATAAATGGGGCGGTGGCCGTGTTACTTTCTGGGTCTTCCTTGGTATGATCATCGCTGTGATCGGCGTGCTGCAATTCCTGCCTGTAGACGGCGTTGGAGGTAATTTCTGGGGCTTCTTCGCCAGCTTCATGGCGCTGTTCTTCCTAACGGGTGTTGGCAATGCCTCCACCTTCCAAATGATCCCTTCGATCATGGGACAGCAAATTCCTAAGCTGATGCCAAATCTTTCGGGTGAAAGCCTCGGGAAACAGATTGAACGCGAGAGTGCTGCGATTGTAGCCTTTACCTCAGCCATCGCAGCTTACGGCGCGTTCTTTATCCCCAAAGCCTACGGAACATCCATCGGTCTGACCGGTGCTCCAAACGGCGCGCTATGGGCCTTTGCCGGTTTCTATGCGGTCTGTGTGGTCATCACTTGGATCTTCTACTCCCGCAAATCAGCACCTGTGCCCTGCTAATCGCCATCAGCCTCACCGCATTTGCGTGGTGAGGCTTAAGCCAAAGGATATGAAAATATGAGCCATCTACTGGACAGACTAAATTTCCTGAAATCCAACAGTGTCGGGAAATTTGCCAATGGTCACGGCAACACCACCAACGAGAACCGTGATTGGGAGGATGTGTACCGCAATCGCTGGCGTCACGATAAAATTGTGCGGTCCACCCACGGGGTGAACTGTACAGGGTCCTGTAGTTGGAAAATCTACGTAAAATCCGGGATTGTTACCTGGGAAACCCAGCAAACGGATTACCCGCGCACCCGCGCTGGCATGCCAAACCATGAACCGCGTGGCTGTGCCCGTGGCGCATCTTACAGCTGGTATCTATATTCCGCCAACCGCGTGAAAACCCCGCTTATTCGGGCGCGTTTGCTAAAGGCCTATCGGGGTCTGCGCAAAACCATGTCAGCGATTGAGGCATGGACCAAATTGCAATCTGATCCAATCCTGCGCGCATCTTATGTGAAAACGCGCGGTAAAGGCGGGTTTGTTCGTGCAGAATGGGAAGAAGCGACTGAAATTATTGCCGCCGCCAACGCTTATACTGCCAAAACCTATGGCCCCGACCGCGTGTTTGGCTTCTCGCCTATTCCTGCGATGTCGATGGTGTCATATGCGGCTGGCTCTCGCTATCTGTCGCTAATGGGCGGCACATGTATGAGCTTTTATGACTGGTATTGCGATCTACCGCCAGCGTCGCCAATGACATGGGGTGAACAAACCGACGTGCCGGAATCGGCTGATTGGTACAACTCCGGCTTCTTGCTAATCTGGGGGTCCAACGTTCCTCAAACCCGTACTCCTGACGCGCATTTCTATACCGAGGCACGGTATCGCGGTACCAAATCCGCCGTCATCAGCCCCGATTATTCCGAAGCCGCCAAATTCGGCGACATCTGGTTAGCCCCCCAACAGGGTACAGATGCGGCGCTGGCAATGGCCATGGGTCACGTTATCTTGCGCGAATTCCATCTGGATCGTCAGGCCGAATATTTTGAGGATTACACCCGCAAATATACCGACATGCCAATGCTTGTTCGCCTTGTTGAACAGGATGGCAAACTGGTTCCGGGGCGCCTGTTGCGCGCTGACGACCTGAAAGGGAAATTGGGCCAGAAAAACAATCCGGAATGGAAAACCATCGCCATTGACCGGAATTCCGAAGAACTGGTTGTACCGAACGGCTCGGTTGGTTTCCGCTGGGGTGAAGACGGCGAATGGAACCTTGAGCAAAAAGCCAAAGGTAAAGACACCGATCTGCGCCTATCTTTGATCCTTGAAGAAAACCATGATGATGTTGTCGGCGTTGATTTCCCGTATTTTGGCGGCGCTGCCACTGAAAACTTTGTCAAAACCGACCACCCAGACGTGTTGACCCGCAATGTTCCGGTCAAGAAAATGAAACTGGCTGATGGTGATGCCTATGTTGCCACCGTGTTCGATCTGTTCTGCGCCAATTACGGCCTAGATCGTGGTTTGGGCGGCGAATGGGTGTCGAAAGATTACGACGACGACATGCCATTCACCCCTGCTTGGGGCGAGAAAGTTACCGGTGTTCCGCGTGACCAGATTATCACCGTTGCCCGCGAATTTGCATCCAACGCCGAAAAAACCAACGGGAAATCGATGGTTATCCTCGGGGCTGGTTTGAACCACTGGTATCACATGGACATGAATTACCGCGGCATCATCAATATGCTGGTGATGTGTGGTTGTATCGGACAATCCGGCGGTGGTTGGAGCCACTATGTCGGTCAAGAAAAGCTGCGTCCGCAAACCGGATGGCAGCCACTAGCATTCGCCTTGGATTGGGCCCGCCCACCACGGCATATGAATTCAACGTCGGCTTGGTACGCGCACACGAACCAATGGCGATATGAGACCTTGGAGGCGGCGGAAATCATATCCCCCACCGCCCCTAAAGGTGACTGGGAGGAGGCCAGCCTAATCGACTATAACATCCGTGCTGAGCGGATGGGATGGTTGCCTTCGGCGCCGGCGTTGAAGACCAACCCGTTGGAAATTGCCAAAGCTGCTAAGGCCGCGGGCATTGATCCAAAGGATTATCTGGTCGAAAAACTGAAATCCGGCGAGATCGAAATGTCGTGCGAAGACCCGGATGCACCGGAAAACTGGCCGCGTAACCTGTTCATCTGGCGCTCGAACCTGCTGGGATCATCAGGCAAAGGCCACGAGTATTTCCTAAAGCATCTTCTGGGCACCGATCACGGTGTTCTGGGCAAAGATCTGGGCGAGGAAGGCCGCCAGAAACCGATTGAGGCCAAGTGGCATGACGAGGCGCCCGAGGGTAAGCTCGACCTGCTGGTTACCATCGATTTCCGGATGTCTACAACGGCAGTGTATTCAGACATCGTTCTGCCAACCGCCAGTTGGTATGAAAAAGACGACCTGAACACATCCGACATGCACCCGTTCATTCACCCGCTTCAGGCGGCTGTTGATCCGGCGTATGAAAGCAAATCAGACTGGGAGATTTTCAAGGCGATTGCCAAGAAATTCTCGGAAATTGTGCCTGGTTATCTGGGCACCGAAACCGATATCGTATCGCTACCAATCCTGCACGACACCCCTGCCGAAATTGCGCAGGATCAGGTGAAGGACTGGAAGAAAGGCGAATGCGATCTGATCCCCGGCAAAACCGCGCCGAATTTCATCACTGTGGAACGCGATTTTCCAAACGTCTACAAACGTTTCACTTCGATTGGTCCGTTACTAGAAAAAATCGGCAATGGTGGCAAAGGCATTGCTTGGGATACCAAGGTTGAAATGGGCCACCTGAAAGATCTGAATGGCGTTGTCACCGACGAAGGTGTTAGCAAAGGCATGGCGAAACTCGATACAGCTATTGATGCTTGCGAGATGATCCTGATGCTGGCCCCCGAAACCAATGGCGAGGTTGCTGTGAAGGCATGGGACGCCCTCAGCAAGTTCACCGGTCGCGAACATGCGCATCTGGCGAAACCGAAAGAGGATGAAAAAATCCGCTTCCGCGATTTGGCCGCGCAACCCCGCAAAATCATTTCCTCGCCCACTTGGTCAGGAATTGAAAGCGAGGATGTTTGTTATAACGCCGGCTACACCAACGTCCATGAACTGATCCCATGGCGCACTCTGACTGGGCGGCAACAACTGTATCAGGACCATCTGTGGATGCGCGCCTTTGGCGAGGGTTTCTGCACCTACCGTCCGCCGGTTGATCTGAAAACCATCACGGCCAACGTCAATGCCTCGGCCAAAAACAACGAGCCGCATGTGGTGTTGAACTTTATCACGCCGCACCAGAAATGGGGTATCCACTCGACCTATTCCGACAACCTTTTGATGCTGACCCTAAACCGTGGCGGACCTTGTGTCTGGCTATCGGAAAACGATGCGAAAAAGGCCGATATCGTCGATAATGACTGGGTCGAGGTCTATAACGTCAACGGCGCGTTAACCGCCCGTGCGGTGGTATCGCAGCGCATGAAAGACGGGGCGCTGTTCATGTATCACGCACAAGAAAAGATCGTGAATACACCGGGGTCCGAACAGACCGGAAAACGCGGCGGTATCCACAATTCGGTGACCCGCACGACGTTGAAACCAACCCATATGATCGGCGCTTATGCGCAGCAATCTTACGGGTTCAACTATTACGGCACCGTTGGCTCAAACCGCGATGAATTCGTGATTGTCCGCAAAATGACCAAAGTCGACTGGCTCGACAAACCAGCGAAAGTGGAGGCGTAAACATGAAAGTACGTGCACAAATAGGCAAAGTGCTGAACCTCGACAAATGTATCGGGTGCCACACTTGTTCGGTGACTTGTAAAAACGTTTGGACCAGTCGTGACGGCGTTGAATACGCCTGGTTCAACAATGTCGAAACCAAACCCGGCATCGGCTATCCTAAAGACTGGGAGAACCAGAAACGCTGGAATGGTGGTTGGATTCGTACCAAAGCGGGCAAATTGCAGCCTAAACAGGGGGCGAAATGGCGGATTTTGGCGAATATCTTCGGCAATCCCGACCTGCCTGAAATCGACGATTTCTATGAACCGTTTGATTTCGATTACGACCATCTGAAATCCGCACCGGAGATGGAAGCATTTCCAACCGCGCGTCCGCGTTCCAAGATAACCGGTCAACGGATGGAGAAAATCGAATGGGGGCCAAACTGGGAGGAAATCCTGGGCGGCGAGTTCGAAAAACGCTCCAAGGATTATAATTTCGAGGGCATCCAGAAAGAGATTTACGGCGAATATGAAAATACATTCATGATGTATTTGCCGCGTCTGTGCGAACATTGTCTGAACCCGACATGTTCGGCGGTCTGCCCATCGGGTGCTATCTATAAGCGCGAAGAAGACGGTATTGTTCTGATCGATCAGGAAAAATGCCGCGGCTGGCGCATGTGCGTATCGGGCTGCCCGTATAAAAAGATCTACTATAACTGGGAATCTGGCAAATCCGAGAAATGTACCTTCTGTTACCCCCGCATCGAAAGCGGTCTACCAACCGTCTGTTCGGAAACCTGCGTTGGACGCATTCGGTATTTGGGCGTGATGCTTTATGACGCTGACAAAATCGCCGACGCGGCTTCGGTGAAAAACGAAGACCAACTTTACGATGCCCAACTTGACGTGTTCCTTGATCCAAACGATCCAGAGGTTCAGGCCGCTGCGCGCCGCGATGGTGTGCCGGATGACTGGATCAAAGCGGCGCAAAAATCGCCGATTTGGAAAATGGCAATGGAATGGAAGATTGCCTTCCCGCTGCATCCTGAATACCGGACGCTGCCGATGGTTTGGTATATTCCACCGCTCTCACCAATCCAGAATGCGGCTGCGGCTGGCAAAATTGGCATCAATAACGAAATGCCGGACGTACAATCCTTGCGTATTCCAGTGAAATACCTGGCTAATATGCTGACAGCTGGCGACGAAGCACCCGTGGTCACCGCGCTTGAACGGATGCTGGCGATGCGCAGTTATATGCGCGCCAAAACCATTGATGGTGTGATTGACATGAACGTCGCCACACGGGTCGGGCTAACACCGCTTCAAATCGAAGATATGTTTAAAATCATGTCGATAGCCGATTATGAAGACCGCTTTGTTGTCCCAACCGCCCACCGCGAAAATGCCGAGGATGCGTATGAATTGCGCTCCGCCTGTGGCTTCACCGATGGCAATGGTTGTTCGACCGGATCAAGTGGTGGCAAGCTGTTCGGTTCCCGTAAATTTGTCGTTCCAACGGAGGCATAAAATGAGCAAAACTTTCAAAGCCCTCTCGGCGCTGCTGACATATCCTTCAACGGATTTGCAGGCCGCTATCGGGGAAATTCGTGACGTGTTGGCAAGTGAAACCCTGCTAACCGCCAATGCCAAAGCTGCCCTTGCGCCGCTATTGAATGACTTGGCGCAGCTTGATCTATATGAGCTGCAAGAACGCTTCGTTCTGTTGTTCGATCGTTCACGCACACTGTCGCTGAACCTGTTCGAACATGTGCATGGTGAAAGCCGTGATCGGGGTCCGGCGATGGTTGATCTGTTGGAAACCTACCGCGCTGGTGGGTTTGAACTTGTCAGCACCGAGCTGCCCGACCACCTACCGATCTTGCTGGAATTTATCTCGACCCAGTCGGACGAGGTGGCCAAGGAATTGCTGGAAGATGCGGGTCATATTTTGGCGGCATTAGCTGAGCGTCTACAACGGCGCGAAAGCAATTACGCGGCAGTTCTGGCCGGATTGGCCGAATTTGCAGGCGTCAAAGCGTCTAGCAAAATGGTTAAGGAACTTCTGAGCGTCAAAGACGACGATCCCGAAGATCTCGACGCCCTCGACGACATCTGGGAGGAGGCCGAGATCACCTTTGGCCCTGACCCCGATGCCGGCTGTCCTGTCACGCGCGATATCCTCGCCAAGATGGACCCAATCTCACCCAAAGCGCCGGAAACCCCAGCGCAGGCACAGAAATAGGAGGCGAAAATGCACGACTTTCTTTACGGTATCTACCCTTACATCGCCCTAAGCGTCTTGGCGATTGGGTCCATAGCCCGCTACGAGCGCGATCCCTATACGTGGAAATCCAGCTCCAGCCAGCTACTTAAACGTAAACAACTGATTATGGGTTCAATCCTGTTCCATGTCGGTGTGTTAACCATTTTCGCGGGCCATTTTGTCGGCCTGCTGACCCCGATTGCCTTTTGGGACATGCTTGGCGTGCCCCACAGCGCCAAACAATTGCTGGCGGTGATTGCTGGCGGTGTTGCGGGTACAATGGCGCTGGTTGGCGGGGTGATGCTGGCGCATCGCCGTCTTGCCGATAAGCGCGTCAGGGCAACATCAAGTTTTGCTGACACCGCGATTATCCTGATCCTGCTCATGCAATTGTTGTTGGGTCTTGCGACGATCCCACTAAGCCTTGGGCATCTGGACGGGCATGAAATGACCAAATTCATGGCTTGGGCCTTTGGTATTTTCACGTTTGACGGGGACGCTGCCAGCTATATCACCGATGTGCATATCATCTTTAAGACGCATATTTTCCTTGGCTTAACAATCTTCCTGATCTTCCCATTCACACGGTTGGTTCACATGTTGTCAGCCCCAGTGCGCTACTTGTGGCGCCCCGGTTATCAGGTGGTTCGCACCCGTAAGAAGAAGGGCTAAAATCATGAAACCTCTTTTCCCTGACATCATAGTAAACGGTGAAACCATCCCATCCTCGGCCATTGCGGCCGAGGCGCAAAACCACGAAGCCCCATCCGGTAAGCCGGGGTTTGCATGGAAAGCGGCAGCCAAAGCCATGGTCGTTCGCAGCCTGTTGTTGCAAGAAGCGGCCAAGCTGGATTTTAAATCGGATCCCCAAGAAACCGAAAGCGGCAAATGGGAAACCGAGGATGAGGCGTTAATCCGCGCTGTTCTCGACTCCCAGATGGACCCTGAAGCGGTAAGCGACGACGCCATAACCGCAATCTACAACAACCACCGCGAAAGTTTCCGCGCCCCGACCTTGTTTCAACCATCGCACATCCTGTTCGCCGCTAAACCCGACGATCTGGCAGCGCGGGCCGCTGCGAAAGCCAATGCGAAAAACGTGTTGGAACAGCTTACAAAAGATTCCAAAGCGTTTGGGCGTCTGGCAAAGACACAATCCGACTGCCCCTCAAAAGACAGTCATGGCAGTCTGGGGCAGATTGGTTCCGGCGACACTGTGCCCGAATTCGAGGCTGTGATGGATATTCTGGATGGCGGTCAGACACATCCTGAACCTGTCGATACACGGTTCGGATTTCATGTTTTGCGGATGGATGAAAAGGTTGAAGGTAAAATTTTACCCCTCAACATTGTGCGCCCGCAGATCGCTGAAAAACTTGAACAAGTGGCGTGGACGAAAGCAGCACATGCGCTGACCAAACGCTTGATCGAAAGTGCTGACATCGTTGGCATCGATCTGAAAAGCCCAGTGGTTAAGGCAGCCTGACGCATAGATGCTTAATTCCATCTTTCAGAAAAATACCGAATGGGCCGACCGGAAAATTGCTAAGGATCCGGCCTATTTCAATCGGCTGGCGGATCAGCAAAACCCTGAACATTTCTGGATTGGTTGTTCCGACAGCCGTGTGCCGGCAAATGTTGTGGCTGGCCTGGAACCGGGCGAGGTGTTCGTGCATCGTAACGTCGCCAATGTTATCCATTCCTCGGACCTGAACATGCTCTCGGCGCTGGAATATGCCGTTGAAAACCTGAAGATCAAACATGTCATCGTTTGTGGCCATTACGGCTGCGGCGGCATCAAAGCCTGCACCGAGGATTACCCGCATGGTCTGGTCGATCACTGGCTAGAACCGATCCGCCGCGTCGCGGATCGGTTCCTGCACGAGCTGGTGGTTCTGAACGGTGAGGAGGCAAGGTTAAACCGTTTGGCCGAACTTAACGTCATTGATGGCGTGGCGCGCATTTGCCAAACGCCGATTATGCGCAAGGCATGGGACAACGGTTCAGACGTCGCGGTTCATGGTCTGATTTACGGCTTAAAAGACGGACATTTACGGGATTTGGGTTGCAGTGTTGCCGCTGGGTTGAGCGTTGATCCCGATGGCAGCTCATAATAATTTCGATCATATTCAGTCATTTTCAATCACATGGAATGCTTAATTACCAAATTTTGCACGAAAATGATTGACAATGAATTGGCTTGGTGGAAGCGTGGGGCACCGTGGATCGCAAAAAACAAATATAAATTCCTCAAGGAATAGTACGTGATCCACCAACAATGTCAGGGAGGACACTATGTTTTTACTAAAGAAACTTACCACAGCTGCCGCCGTTTCGGCCATGGCGCTGCTTGCGATGCCCGCAAATGCGGAAACGCGGATTGCGCTGGTTGTTAAAACGCTCGGAAACGGGTTTTTTGATGCCGCCGCCAAAGGCGCTGAAGAAGCTGCCGCTGAAATTGGTGATATCGAGATCATCTATACTGGTCCAACATCGGCAACAGCCGAGGGCCAGATTGAGATCATCAATGCGTTGATTGCGCAGCAAGTTGACGCGATTGCAATTTCGGCAAATGACCCGGATGCTTTGGTGCCTGTACTGCGAAAAGCCATGGATCGCGGGATTACGGTTATTTCTTGGGATTCCGGTGTGGCCCCTGAAGGGCGCCAGATGCATTTGAACCCGTCTGATACCGCGCTAATCGGTGAAACCATCATCAAACTTGCCGCAGATTACTTGCCGGATGGTGGCGATGTGGCAATTCTGTCGGCCTCTTCAACTGCGGCCAACCAGAACGCTTGGATAGCGGCTGCTAAAGAAGCGCTGCCAACGATGTTCCCGAACATCAATCTGGTGGCAACGGTTTACGGCGACGATGATTCCGTGAAAAGCACGGATGAAGCCAAAGGTCTGATTGCCAGCTATCCGAATTTGAAAGCCATCATTGCCCCAACAACTGTTGGTGTTGTGGCCGCCGCGCAGGTGGTAACGGACGAAGGTCTGATTGGTCAGATTAACGTAACGGGTCTGGCCCTGCCGTCTGAATTCAAACAGTTCATCGACAATGGCGCATCGCAAGCGGTGGCACTTTGGAACCCAATCGATCTGGGATATTCCGCCGTTTACATCGCCAATGCTTTGGCGACCGACGCCGCAACCGCTGAGCCCGGTGCGACAATTTCCATCGGCCATGTTGGTGAAATCACGCTTGATGACGACAATTCGGCAGCTATGGCCGCGCCGTTTACGTTTGATGCGTCCAACATCGAAGAATTCTCAAGCATCTACTGAGAATTTGCTACGAGTTAACGCCCCCGCCGGATGAATTTGGCGGGGGTTGTTTGACACCTATATCGTTTTCGAGAACTCACCCAATGCCTCAACCTAAATTGACCCTATCAGGGATTTCCAAGTCTTTTCCGGGTGTAAAAGCCCTAAATCAGGTGAGCCTGGAGCTGTTCCCTGGTGAAGTGACCGCACTGATTGGCGAAAACGGGGCAGGGAAATCGACATTGGTTAAGACCATGACCGGAATTTACCAACCGGACGAAGGCGAAATCAGGGTTAATGGTAACGCTATTATGCTGCCCTCGCCACATGCTGCGTTTGAACATGGCATTGCCGCCATCCACCAAGAAACGGTGCTGTTCGACGAGCTTTCCGTTGCCGAAAACATTTATCTGGGCCATGCGCCCCGAACCAAATGGCGCACGATTTCATGGGGCCAAATGTATGCCGACGCCAAGAAGGTTCTAGATGGAATGGGCGCGACCCATATCGACGCTGACACCAAGCTGAAAGAACTGGGGATCGCTAATAAACACCTCGTGGCGGTGGCGCGCGCCATGTCGGTGGATGCTGAATTTGTTATTATGGACGAACCAACCGCCGCCCTTTCCCATAAAGAAATCGAAGATTTGTTCACGCTGATCGAGTTGTTGAAACAAGACGGCAAAGCAATCTTGTTTATCTCGCATAAATTCGATGAAATTTACCGGATTGCTGATCGATATACCGTTTTTCGCGATGGCGAAATGGTTGGCAAAGGTATGATTGCCGAAACCAGCCAGTCCGAGATCGTGCAATTGATGGTTGGCCGCGCGGTTGATCAGATATATCCCAAAACCTCGGCGAAAATCGGCGAACCGATTTTGGAGGTCTCGAACCTGTGTCACCCAACCGAATTCGACAGTATCTCGTTTGAATTACGCCAAGGCGAGATATTGGGGTTTTACGGTCTGGTCGGCGCGGGACGCAGTGAATTGATGCAAGCGATATTCGGTATCACCCGCCCTGCCAGTGGAACAATTGCAATTGATGGGGTGGAAATAAAAGCGCGTTCGGCGGCTGATGCCATTGATGCCGGAATTGTCTATGTCCCCGAAGAGCGTGGCAAACAAGGGATCGTTACCGATTTGCCAATATACCAAAATGTGGGGCTTCCC
>CAZYMT010000030.1:0-21880 GCA_964649035.1 uncultured Rhodobacterales bacterium | reverse complement strand
GCCAAAAGGGCTGCATAAACGCCGCGCGTATAGATCACAGTACCCATTTGATCGCCGGCCCCAGCAGATTTGCCCGCATCGTGGACATATTGCTGGATATCGTCGAATAGTGGGAAATCAGTTCCAACGCCGTGCATGGACAACGCCTTGTATCCGTTGGCGCCATCGCCTGCAGGGATAACGTCAATCTCGGCACCGGACCACCAAACACCGATGAAGTTTTCCATTGGGAAACGGATATTGGCCGCTTCTTGGATAGCGACTTGGTTCATCACGCCCCAGCCCCACATAAGGACATAATCTGGACGTTCACGACGGATTTGCAGCCATTGCGATTTCTGTTCTTGGCCCGGATGATCCACCGCCAAAATGGTTAGATCAAAACCATGCTTTTCAGCCAGAACTTCAAGCGTACGGATCGGTTCTTTACCATAAGCGGAGTTGTGGTGCAGCAGGGTGATGTTTTTACCCTCAAGGCTGTCACCATTTTCGGACAGCAGATATTTGATCGCAATCGATGCGCCATCCCAGTAATTGGCTGGAAAGTTGAAAATATTCGAGAACACATCGCCGTTTGCCGCTGATGTACGACCATAACCGGATGTCAGCATTGGAATGCCGTCTGCGGTTACTTTCGGGATCAACTGGTAGGTAATACCCGTTGAAAGTGGTTGATATATAAGCGCGCCGTCCCCCTTAGTGCTTTCATAACACTCAACGCCTTTTTCGGTATTAAAGCCGGTTTCACATTCCGGAACACTGGTCATAACGCCGCCGATACCGCCATCACGCTCATTCAGCATGGTGAAATAATCGGCATAACCGTCAGCGAATGGAACCCCGCCAGCAGCATATGGGCCGGTACGATAGCTTAGCGATGGAAATACGAGTTCTGCCAGAACCGGCGTTACCATCATGGATGCGGCCAGCGTAGCGGCGGCAATTTTAGAAAATTTCATGTCTTTTTCCTCCCAAAGGTTGACATGTGGTGATGCGCGTTCGCGCTTATTCGCCCTAATGCGGAAAGGGCCAGAGTCTGAGCTTTTCTTTGGCAAGTCGCCAAAGCATCGCCAGCCCGTGTGGTTCCACAATCAAGAACAACACGATCAGACCGCCAACGATGATAAATTCGAAATGTGAGGCAATGTCGGTGGGCCATCCCAAAGCCCCAACCAGAACGTTTTTCAACAGAACCGGCATCAAAACCATAAATGCTGCCCCCGCAAATGATCCCAATATGGAACCAAGCCCGCCGATGATAACCATAAACAAGACCAAAAATGATTTGGAGATGCCAAAGGCCTCGCCAACTTCGGCCGCGCCAAGATAGACCGAAAATAGCAGCGCGCCAGAGATCCCGATATAAAACGAGCTAACGGCAAAGGCGGTCAATTTGGTTTTTAACGGGTTAACCCCGATGATTTCAGCGGCGATATCCATGTCCCGAATTGCCATCCATTTGCGCCCATTTGCCCCGCGCGTCAGGTTGCGCGCCGCCCAAGCCAGCACAAAGACAAAGCTTAGGCAAAACAGATAGGCAACTGCGGGATGGGTGTTGGCACCGGTCACCGCGTAGCCAAACATGGTGCGTTCGGGTGCGCTGATCTGGCCGGAGGCGGAATAGTTGTAAAACCACGGAACCTTGTTGAACAGCCAGACCAGGAAAAACTGCGCGGCCAGCGTCGCAACCGCCAGATAGAACCCTTTGATCCGCAGGCTTGGCAGGCCGAAAATAGCGCCGACAATGGCGGTAATTCCCCCCGACAGAACGATCACGATGATCATGTTCAAATCCGGAAACGAGGTCATCAGTTTGTAACAGGCATAAGCGCCAACGGCCATAAACCCGCCGGTGCCAAGGCTAAGTTGCCCACAATATCCCGTCAGAATATTCAAGCCAAGCGTGGCAATTGCATAGATCAGGAAGGGCAGGGCAATGGCATTCAGCCAGTAATCATTGATAAAGAACGGCACGATCAGGAATGCCGCACCAACGGTGATGAAATATCCCCAGCGATCAAACTTGATTGGGAACGTCTGCTGATCCTTGGCGTAAGTGGTCTTGAAATCTCCGGTTTCACGATAGAGCATGATTACACCCTTTCAATGATTTTGTCGCCAAACAGACCTTGCGGTCTGAAGACTAGGAACAACAACGCCAGCACATAGGCGAACCAGTTTTCAGTCGCCCCGCCTAGGAATGGCGCACCAATCAGGAATTCGAACATTTTTTCACCCACACCAATGATAAGCCCGCCAATGATTGCGCCCGGGATCGACGTGAACCCGCCAAGCATCAACACTGGCAGCGCCTTAAGGGCGATCAGCGATAGCGAGAATTGCACACCGGATTTTGAGCCCCACATGATCCCGGCCACAAGCGCCACAAATCCGGCAATCGACCAAACGATAACCCAGATAGCCCTTAGGGAAATCCCGACAGATAAGGCCGCTTGATGATCATCAGCAACGGCACGCAAGGCGCGTCCGGTTTTGGTGTATTGGCTGAAAACCACCAGCGAGATCACCAAGATCACGGCCAGAATAGTTGCCCAGATGTCTAGGTTATCAATATAAAATCCGTAGAAATTATCACCACCCAGAAACGCAGTGTTCTCTTCCAGCCAGATATTTCCGCCCTGTGGAATGCCAACATCAAGTTTTTTGATATCCGCGCCCCACATCAGATCGCCAAACCCCTCCATGAAATAGGCTAGCCCGATGGTGGCCATAAACAGGATGATGGGTTCTTGGTTGACCAGATGTTTTAGAATGAATTTTTCGACCAGAAAGGCAAACAGGATCATCACCAGCATCGTGCAGAAAATTGCCAGAAGGGCAGGCATATGCCAGCCAAAATGGTGCAGATCGGTGCCGAACATGGCGTTGATCAGATGCGCGAACGGCACCTGACCGCTTTGGAACCCCACAAGCGTTAATGCCGCGAACAACGCCATGACCCCTTGGGCATAATTAAAGACGCCGGACGCCTTGAATATCAGGACGAACCCCAGTGCCACCAGCGAATACATGACGCCAGCCATTAGGCCGTTCAGGAAGACTTCGACTCCGAATAGGAAACTAGCGGACATTGGTGCCTCCAAAATGTTGGGCAATAGTATCAGTCATGGGAAACCCCCAAATACGCGTCAATTACGGCTTGGTTGTTGCGAACATCGTCGGGGACGCCGTCGCCGATCAGCTGGCCGTAATCCATGACAACGACGCGGTCGGCGATATCCATCACCACGCCCATATCATGTTCGATCAGCGCGATTGTGGTTCCAAACTCATCATTCACATCGAGGATAAACCGCGACATATCTTCTTTTTCTTCAACGTTCATACCGGCCATTGGTTCGTCCAGCAGCAACAGTTTTGGTTCAGCGGCTAGCGCGCGCCCCAGCTCCACACGTTTTTGCAATCCGTAGGGTAGGCGGCCAACGGGGGTCTTGCGGATAGCCTGAATTTCCAGAAAGTCGATGACTTTTTCCACGATTTCACGATTGGCAATTTCTTCTGCCTCGGCGCGACCTTTCCAAAGCATCTGCGAGAATATTCCGGATTTCATATGGGTCAGTCGGCCAGTCATGATATTATCGAGCGTCGACATCCCCTTGAACAAAGCGATATTCTGAAAGGTTCGTGCGATACCTTGCGTCGCTATCTGGTGCGGCTTCATGGCTTTGCGTTTTTCACCGTGGAACCAAACCTCGCCTTCTTGAGGATGATAAAACCCGTTGATGATATTCAACATCGACGATTTACCAGCCCCGTTCGGGCCGATAATTGCACGGATTTCGCCCTCACGAATATCAAACGAGATATCCTTGATCGCAACCACACCGCCAAAGCGCAAAGTGATGTTTTTCATTTCCATCACCGACGCGCCAATTGTGCGTCCGTCTGGCGTTACATAGCTGTCAGTCTGGGTCATGCGGCCACCTGTTTACGTGGGAAAAGGGCCACGTCACGAATTTCCAGTGTTGCGGAAATTTTGCCTGTACGGCCATCCTCATACGTGACGACTGTTTCGGTAAATATGCTGGTCGTGCCGTCATAAAGTGCCGTTAACAGATCATCGTATTTTTCAGCGATGATGTTGCGGCGCACTTTTTGTGTGCGGGTCAGTTCGCCGTCATCAGCGTCCAGTTCTTTATGCAAAATCAAGAAACGGGCGATCTGGCAACCGGACAACATTTCATCCTCAGCTACGCTCTCGTTCACCTGTTTGATATGCCCCTCGATCATCTCGTAAACACGCGGATGCGCGGCAAGTTCTTGATAGGACGAATAGGCGATATTGTTGCGTTCAGCCCAGTTTCCAACAGCGTTGAGGTCAATATTGATGAAGGCAACACAGCTGTCTTTGCCATCACCGAACACCACAACTTCCAGAATATTGGCAAAGAATTTCAACTTATTCTCAACGAATTTTGGCGCATACATAGAGCCGTCTTTCATTTTACCAACATCCTTAACCCGATCAATGATCCGTAAATGGCCACTACTGGTCTCAATAAATCCCGCGTCACCCGTGGCAACCCAGCCTTCGGCATCTTTGGTTGCGGCGGTGCTTTCAGGGTTTTTGTAATATTTCACAAAGCTGCCGGGCGAGCGGTAGAAAACCTCGCCGCTATCCGCAATTCGCAACTCCACACCGGGGGAAGGAACGCCAACGGTGTCGGCCCTAACTTCACCGTCCGGTTGCTGGGTGATGAACACACAAGCCTCCGTCTGGCCGTAAAGCTGTTTCAAATTGATCCCAAGCGAGCGGTAAAATTCGAAAATTTCCGGCCCGATGGCCTCGCCCGCAGTATAGCCAATGCGCACCCGCGACATGCCAAGCGTGTTTTTCAACGGACCCGTAACCAGCAATTCACCGAGCTGGTATTTCAACCTGTCCAGCAGCCCAACCGATTTGCCATCAAGCAAACGCGGGCCAACCTTTTTGGCATGCTCCATAAACACATCATACAGCCAGCGTTTGAAACGCCCTGCATCTTCCATCCGGATTTGGACCGAGGTAAGCAACCCTTCGAAATACCGTGGAGGGGCAAAGAAATAACTAGGGCCAACTTCGCGCAAACATTCCTGCATGGTTTCCGGACTTTCCGGACAGCCAACACAAAATCCGGTGATATAGGCCTGCCCGATGGAGAATATGAAATCCCCGACCCACGCCATTGGCAGATACGCCAGAACGGAATCACCAACGTTAAGATTGTCAAATTCGCACGACGCTTTGGCGGCTTCAACAATGTTGTAATTCGACAAAACCACACCCTTGGGACGTCCGGTTGTACCCGAAGTATACAGCATGACACAGGTGGTATCCGGCCCTTGTTCGGCCAAGCGCGCATCCAGAACCGGCTGGAATTCATCTGCTACCTCCAGCCCATTTTCCTGCAATTCTGCAAAATCAAAAAGCGCCGACTTATCGTATTTCCGCATGCCGCGCGGATCAAGATAGATAACCCCGTGAAGACCCTTTAGATCTTCCATTGCATCAATGGTTTTATCAACTTGTTCTTGATCTTCGGCGACGACAAATCGGGCCTCGCAGTGATCTAGAACAAAGGCCATTTCTTCGCTAACGGCGTCTTTATATAGGGGAACGGGTACGGCACCAACGGATTGCGCAGCCACCATGGCCCAGTAGAAATGCGGTCGATTGCGGCCGATAATGGCGATGTGGTCACCTGGCTGAACATCAAGCGTCAGAAAGCCGAGGGCGAGGCTATGCACCTCGGCAGCGGTTTCGGCCCAGGTCCAGCTTTGCCAAATCCCAAATTCTTTTTCGCGATACGCAGGGGCATCGGGATATTTGGTAGCGTTACGCGCCAACAGCCGTGGCACAGTATCTAACGCGCCAGCAGTCTGAGTGTCCGTCATGCCCCCTCCGTCTTTTTGGAATGTACCGTTTCGAATCGGCACCTGATTTCAAGCCTATCCTGAATGACCATTATTGCAGCAGTATTTCGCAATTGTTTCGAATTGTTACGGGCGAAAATATTTTGGAAGCACTGGATATTCAACACTTTGGGGTGCTAGCAATACGCCATGACACATTCCGCGCATGAAATAGCTTCTATGACAAGATCAGGGTTAAACCTGATCGAGCAAGCCCTGTCTATTTATGACTCTGACATGAAATTGGCAGTTGCCAATCGCCGGTTTCAAGTGATGTTCAACCTGCCTGATCCCCTGATTGAAATCGGCGCGAGTTTTGCGGACACCATCCGGCATTTGGCAACCAAAGGGGATTACGGAGAGATTGATGATATCGACGCCTTTGTTAAGGAACGCGTTGAACAAGCCAAGGCGTTTCAACCCCATTATGTTGAGCGCCTAAGGGCGGATGGCACCCAGATATCAGTCGAGGGCAGCCCGCTTCGCCATGGTGGATGGGTGACCGTTTACACCGATATTACCGAGATCAGAACGCAAGAATCGATGCTGCGCGACCGCTCACATAATCTGTCCGAACAGTTGCTAACCCGCGCCGAGGAACTGGCCCAGAGCAACCGCCAACTAACCGCAACAATCACCGCATTGGAAGAGGCCAAACGTGAACTGACGGAATCAGAATCGCTGCTAAAACTGGTTAACGAGATGACGCCCGCCCATATCGCGCGGGTAAATATCGACGGGTATTACACTTATACCAACCACAAATTGAATACGATTATTCCCAGCGCGCCGAAAAATATCCTTGGGAAACATATCGAAGAAGCGGTCGGCCCCGAAGCCTTTCAGGTGCTCGGTCCGCGTTTTGAAAAGGTAAAATCCGGCATTGCCAGCGTTTTTGAAGTCAGCTTTACCGAGACGGGGCGACAAATGCACGTTGCTCTGACGCCAGATACTGACAAGGTTGGAAATGTCATTGGCGCATACCTTCTATCAACGGATATTACTGAAGAAACCAACGCCCGCCGCGCTTTGGCGCATACCCATCGTCGGGAATTGGCCGCCCAACTTACCAGCGGTCTCGCCCATGATTTTTCCAACCTGTTAACAATCATTCTGGGTCAACAAAACCGTCTGGAAGCCATGGAAAATCTGCAACCTGACGTTCAGGAAATTGTTGCCACCACCAAGGCCGCCGCGCTGCGCGGTGGGACATTGCTGGACGGGTTATCCCAATTTGGCAGCATGCGCCCGCTCGCTATTCGTTCGGTGAACCTGTCCGATTTGTTAAGCGACACGCTTCGTCTTGCAAAGGCCGCTGTGCCCAATTGCATCGAGATGAACATCATCAACGAAGTCGGCGACGTTCAGTTGATGCTGGATCAGGGTTTTACGCAAGATGCCCTGCTAAACCTGACCCTGAATGCCAGTGAAGCCATCGAGGGTGCCGGTATTATTTCGGTGATCGCGCGGCGAAAAGGGGCGGACTGGCTGGAATTTGTTGTCAAAGATACGGGGGCGGGTTTTAGCAAAAAAGCCTTGGCAAATGCCTTCACCCCGTTCTTTACCACCAAATCCACCACTGCTGGTCGAGGCTTGGGCCTATCGACGGTTTTCGATTTTGCAAAACTCAGTGGCGGCAATTTGAAGCTTGATAACCAACCTGATAGTGGCGCCATTGTTACGTTGCGTATCCCTTATGAAACCGTGGTTTTTAACGGGTCTGGGTTGGTATTACTGGTCGAAGATAACCTTGAAATTCGATCGACAATTCGTGGATATCTGCGGAAAATGGGGTATTCGGTGCTAGAAGCAGACAGCGCCGAAGAGGGGTTGGAACTTAGCCGTATTTCCGATCTGGCCTTCATCATTACCGACCTTATCCTTAGTGGCGACATGAACGGGTATGACTTGGCAACGTCGCTGCGCGAGAAGGGACAAAAAATTCCGATATTTGTTGTTACCGGCTTACCTGGATCGGACCCTCTTCGAACCAAAGCCGCGCAAAAATTCCCCGTGCTGCACAAACCGTTTGCTGCTACTGCCCTGGCGGATCTACTTCAAAAAGGGCTGGGCCAATGACCGATACTGCGCCGCTTATTACCGTTCTCGACGATTCCCCCGAAATCCGGCAATTAGTGTCTGGCGCGCTAGAGGAAGCCGGTTTCAAGACCAGATGCTACGGGCGCGCCGCCGACTTTGAACGCGATATCAAGTCGATCAATCCACAGGTTTGTATCGTTGATCTGGGGTTGCCCGACAAGGACGGCTTGTCGCTGGTGAACACATTGGCGATGGAAAGCGGGGCCGCGATCATCATCATTTCAGGCCGCGCGATGGTCCGGGACAAGGTGGCGGGGCTGGAACTGGGTGCCGATGATTACATCACCAAACCGTTTGAAACTGCGGAGTTGGTCGCACGGGTTCGGGTTTTATTGCGGCGAAATCGGGTCAATCCCGAAAAAACCACACGCCAGACCGCGGAATTTTCCGGTTGGCATGTTGATTTTTCCCAACATTTGCTAACCTCCCCCAGCGGAGAAATCCAAAACCTGTCACATGCCGAAGGACAGGTATTGCAATTATTCCTTGATGCGCCCAACCGGCTAATATCGCGCGAATATATGATGGAAAAGCTGGGCGGTGTGGCCAGCGACAACTTTGAACGGGCCATGGATGTCCGCGTTTCCCGCCTGCGCACCAAACTACAAGACGACCCACAAAACCCCAAAATCATCAAAACCATCTACGGCGCCGGATATATTTTCATAGGTAACTGACAGTTGGTGGATAATGCTGAACACATAAATGTACAAATTGGCGAAGGTTTCGGAGTTCTTTTGTACAACTTTTGCGGTCGCACGCGCACCTATCCATGGACTTATTTCACCAACGTAATCAGTTCCAATTACCTTGATGAGGGGCACACTCAAAAAACAATCGAAACGCGGCGTTTACATCGCGGTCTGCGTGCCGAATAATGAGGCTAACTCGATGGGCTAAGTCTTTTTCTTAGTTAAGCCTTCTTTGGAGCCAAAGAAACTGACAACGGACAAAATCTGCACTAGATAAGTAAGCATATAACCATTCAAATGTTGCATAATCAAATATCTTGCGTATCCTGATCTTGTAGTTTTTATCAAGAGTCGATGCAGAATAGGGGACGGTATTGTTGGAAGAAGCTAGCCGCCAATATCTAATGCGTCTTGGGACCAGAAATTACGATTCTGAACAACAAAAACTGACGGATGCAGACGGCAATATCATTAAGCTTCGACCGCAATCTCAGCGTGTATTGGCGATTTTGGCAGCACGGCCCAAAGAAGTGATTTCAAAA
Source organism: uncultured Rhodobacterales bacterium (assembly GCA_964649035.1). Classification (GTDB taxonomy): domain Bacteria; phylum Pseudomonadota; class Alphaproteobacteria; order Rhodobacterales; family Rhodobacteraceae; genus NORP23. The sequence goes on along the minus strand of CAZYMT010000030.1, from coordinate 12,633 downwards.
AATGATCTAATTGCAGCGGTCTGGCCGGATGTCAGCGTCACCGACGACAGCCTGACCCAATGTATTGCCGACATTCGCAAGGCTTTGGATGACAGAGGTCACAATGTTCTGCGCACAGCGCCTAAGCATGGATATGTGCTTTGGGATATCGTCGACCCAGTTGTTACACACGAAATTCCACCTCAAGAGGGCTTGATAGACGCAAATGTTCAGTCCCTTTTGGGGGGACCGCAGCAACATACTGTTTTGTATATTCTAGGCTCGGGGCGATTGCTGAATACTACCAAATTGATGGATGTAATTGGCTCTATCACGACGCTCCACCCCCCGATCCGCTCTCAGCAGTTGGAAGCGCATGTTGCTGTACTGACCTTTGAAACACCGATTGAAGCCGTGCGGTATGCGCAAGCGTTGATGCGGCACGGGCCGGGCCTGTCGTTGGATTCTTTACGGATGGGGATCGATGTTTTCTCACCCCAAAGTGAATCTGCATTGGCGCAGCTTGTCGCCTGTCTTGCCCCCGACCATATTGCAGCTACTGTCGATATCCGGGACCAACTTTATGGCAGCCTTGAGTGTGATTTTGAGGACTTGGGCGAAGTCGGAGGGCAAGGGACAACCAAGTGCATTCGGGCATATCGGGTGCATAACTACGAAAATTCACGCCTTTTTGTGTCACAAATCGATGCAGATGAAGTGCTTCCAACAATCGCGGTTTTGCCATTCCTTCAAGGAAATACGGGCGCTGAATTCAACATGTTGGGGAACATTCTGGCTGATGACATCATTTGCACATTGTCGCGCGCTGCAGATTTTAACGTTACATCAAGGCTATCTACGGTTGGAATCCAGTCCGAAAATACACCGCTGGCAGAAATTGCAACGGCTCTACACGCAGATTTTATTTTGTCTGGGAACAGTTTCAAAGAAAGCGATAACCTTATTGTAACGCTCGAATTTATTGACACCCGATCAGGTAAAGTCCTTTGGGCGGAGCGCAATATCCATCCGGTTGCTGATTGGATAAATGATTCAGGGATTGTCGAAGGTATTGCGAACCAAATTCGTAAAACTATTGCGCTGAACGAAGTTATGCGAGCCCGCTTTTACCCTCTGCATTCGCTCAAGAATTTCACTTTGCTGATTTCAGCCATTAGCCTGATGCACCGTCTGTCTTGGTCCGATTTTCAAACTGCACGTGCGATGCTGGATGAAATCGCAGATCGTGTGCCGGATCATCCGGTGGTGTTGTCGTGGATGGCCCGTTGGTATGTCTTGTTGGTTCAGCAAGGTTGGACGGATGCACCCGACAGAGATGGGCACACAGCATTACAATATTCATCGCGGGCGCTGGAGGTTGACCCTGAATGTGCCTTGGCACTGGTTAGCGAGGGTGCGGTTTTAATCAATCTGTTTCGCGACCTTGATCGTGCCGAGGAACGCTATAATGCAGCGCTGGAAATTAATCCCAATGACGCAAACGGAAGGTTGCTGCGCGGGACGCTTTATGCGTTCAAAGGCGACGGAAAACTGGCTGTTAAAGACAGCGAACGTGCCATGAATTTAGCGCCCCTTGATCCACACAAATTTATGTTTCTTGCCTTATCAGCGGGTGCGAGTTTAGCGGCCGAAGATTGGGGCAGGGCGATTGAATTATCTAATGCCTCGTTGCGATTGAACCGGGCGCATGCGTCTACGTTACGAATTAAGTCGGTCGCCCAAATGCGTTTTGGCCTTGAAGCAGCAGCCCGCGAAACGGCCAATGAGCTATTGAAATTACAGCCGGGGCTAACTGTCAGCAGCTGGCTTGAAACCTCACCAAGTGGCCAATTCGAAATTGGCCGAAAATTTGCGGCGACCCTAAGGGAAATCGGTGTGCCGGATTAAGCAAACTTCCATTTACCATGTAAGGAGAAAATACCATTTCTATTTCATCCAAAGGCTCCCCCGAGAACAGTTTTAATAGTTTCAACAGCTTCAATAGTTTTAACAGCTTTAACAGTTTTGGCGCACCAGAAAGCCCTTTGGCCGCCGAGGCGCTGCTAACCACACGCGACGGCATTGTTGGCGCACCGTTGCATTTTGATCCGCATGTTCGAGCGGGGAGCGCAAATGATCCTGCTAACTTGGTTCGTCTTTCGCCTGATGTCCGCGCAAGTATCTTTATGTTTGAGATGGGGTCGCGGGTTACATTTTCCGAAACTAAATGTGACACCGCCACCGCAAATCTATGGAGACAGGACGCGGTCTCCGGCCAACCTCCCAAGATACATGAAACGCCATTGGTTTCGATAACCGCTCCAGCTGTGTCGCAGTTTAAACAACAGATGGCATATCTGGGGGCCTATGCAGATTTACGGGCAGACAGAGCCGCAGAGATTCTGGAACAAACAACTGCAGTCTCGCCGTTTTTAGCATCCATTGCATTTTTGGACCCCGCTCGGACGCCCTTTACACTGGAATTGATGTCGGCAGCTTTGCGATTCACAAACTATTGCGGAATGCGGATGAAATACGGGATTGCGGCAAAGCGACCGATTGAATATTCACCGCAAGTTCAACCTATTATTATGACGCCCACGCACGGCTCGCTGCCAAGTGGTCACGCCACCGAAGCATTCATCACGGCGCGGCTTTTGTGGAAGCTCATGCGGGGCGCGGATGCCAAGCAATATAGCCAAGATGGTGTTTGGGGTGAAATGTTTATGCGTTTGGCGGCGCGCATCGCAACAAATCGCACAATTGCTGGCGTTCATTTTCCGGTCGACAGCGTTGCAGGCGCGGTTTTGGGCCTCACATTGGCTGATTACGTCGCGGCGCTTTGCGATCCTCATGCGGACAACTTGACCAGTGCCAGCTTTCACGGGCCAGCTTTTCCGGCGACCGATGATTTCGATTGGCATAAGCTTTATGTCGTCAAGGACGACCATCAACACCAAAGCGTCGGGCCGAAAAGTGCTCCTTGGGTTACGTCGGAAAGCCAAGAAACCACGCCAGATATGATCTCTCTTCCGCTCGCATGGCTTTGGAAAAAGGCTCAAAATGAATGGAATGACTTTGCGCTATGATTTGCGCCATACCACGCCACGTATTTAAGGAATGGAACTGAACATGGCTTTGCATTGGAAAACAATTCCGCGTGCGCATCGTAGCAATCACGTGGCCGACTATCGCCTTTCGCGGACCGAGGAGCATTATCCTGACGATCCCGATAGTTTGTGGTGGTCTGCGCTGGTTGATATTACCGGGATCACCATCGACGAATTTGAAATCCGCGCCAATTCTGCAGCGCCAGACGCGTTGCTGATCCCCAACGATTACGACCATGAAGACCGCGCTCAAACTCAGAGCAATCAGGTTGTTTCAATATTTGCGCGGCGATCCTTGTTGGATGTCCTGAATAAGGACAGCCAGAGCTTTGCCGTTGCGGGCATTCATCTTGGTAGCATTGTAAACCCGGCACATCTGAACTTTGATGCGCCAACTGAGGGTCGCGTAGGTAAGGCAATTCCGGTTCCTGTGGGCACCGTCATCACCGCGGTGATCGATGATAGCATTGCGTTCGCGAATAATTTGTTTCGCGATGGCCCTACCTCGACCCGTATCGTATTTGCCAACGTTCTAGCCATGTCACCTGCTATTTTAGGGTGCAAAAAGACCTATGGGCGCGTGTATGACAAGGCCGAGATCGATGCATTACTTCTGGATTGCACGACCAGTGGGTTTTTGGATGAGCAAAAATTTTATGCACGCGCGGGGCTATTGAACGCTTCTGACCATGAATTTTCTTCGGTTGCGTTGCGCCGCTCCCACGGCACTCATGTTATGGCGTTGGCGGCAGGGTATCCAATGTCGCAAGCACCCGATACGCGTCCAATCATTTGTGCATTGTTGCCGTCAAGCGTTACCGAAGATACGACGGGTCACAATATCTTGCCAAGTCTGAACTTGGCACTGAAAAGATTGCAGAAACAGGCTGCCCTTTTTCGATTGCCAGATCACAGCAGGCCACCTGTTATCGTCAATTTTAGTTATGGAAATTTCGGCGGACCCCATGACGGAACTGGCTTAATCGACAGGTTGATTGAACATTATTTCGGCCCGACCCACGCCCGAAAACACAACCAAGAAATGCGATTGGTTCTACCTGCTGGCAACGGAAACCTGAACCGTATTCACGCGAAACTAAATTTTGACAGCAAAGCGGCTGAACCAAAGAAAATATTGGATTTTGTTGCCTTGCCGGATGATCGCACCGCAAGCCACGTGCAGATGTGGATGCCCTTTTCTGGGCCGCTGCCGACGCCCTCCCTTGTGAGTGTCCGCGTAACCGTTCCTGATGGCCCTCGGAGCGAGCCGGTTTTTGTTTCGGGGGATAGCTGGCAATCGCTTCGCAACGATGAAGGGAAGGAAATTGCTCGACTGAGTTACAGCTTCGAGCAGGGTGAAACTCAACGTGGGCTGATTACATTCAGTATGAACGCCACCGCCAGCCTAACGTCTGCAGATTTGGCCCGCGCGGGCAATTGGCGAATAGAAGTCACGCCGCATGACATCAGCGTTGATCAAAGCGTTGATGTTTGGGTCGAGCGGGACGAAACCCTGCCGGGGTTTTTGCCCAGTGGCCGACAGGGATATTTCGATAACCCAGATTATGTCCGATTTGATGTTTACGGGGGCCCGTTGCCAGTTGACCCGACCAATACGCAATGTGTTGTAAAACGGGCCGGTACGCTTAGCGGGTATGCTTGCGGCGACGCTCCGATGGTTGTGGCGGCTTTTACGCAAAGTAACCGATTGCTTTCGGATTATTCTGCTGCCGGACCAATTACACCGCCACGCAATACATCTTTGGCAAATCGGCTAGGCCCTGATGCCGCGGCGCGCGCTGATGACAGTCCGGTTCTTACCGGTGTTCTTAGTGCGGGGTCTAGCAGTGGTAGTTTCGTCCGTATGGGCGGCACGAGTGTTGCGGCCCCTAGGGTCGCACGGCTGGCGGTTTCAGCTTTTTCTCAAGGGGAAGCAGCAGACCGCAAATGGCTTTGGTATACGGCTGAAAAACACGGGCAGGGCGGTCATATTTCAAAAACACGTACCGGCGGTGGACAGGTTAACGTTAGGATCGATTTTACGGATCAGGTGGAGTCGTGAGACGATCCCATTTGGTGGGGGTGAATTCATAACACTGATGACGGCCGAATAAATGAGCACAATATTTATTGTGCGAGATATTTTAGTTCGGCCGTCAACCATTGTGATTTCATTACTCAGGCAACTGTTTCGAGTGCACCACGTAATTCGTTTGACCATCCTGCACCACACGTTTGAGCAAAACGTAATGGTCAAGTTTAGATCCAAGAATGTCACTGGATAGCCCTTTGGAAGATAGCTTTGCTTCCTCGGACTTCGACAGGTTTTTATGCTGCCATTTTCCGTCAGAATAGTACATCAATGAAAATGGTTCATCGCTCGGTAGACGCGCCATAAACGTGACGGCCATCTCATCCTGCATGTAGCCGGACAATTGCAACATCGACGTTTCCGTGTGCGAAAATGCTACACCGTCTCGGGCTGTATTATTGTGCCAAGAGCATAGTGGCATAAGATAACATGTCCCCCCGTTAGCTACGTCTCCTGAACTATTGGGGGTCATGTGGCCACCAACATTGAATCCGGGGTGAGATGTACCAAGTCCTGGGTTTGCGTTAGTCACATAACAATCGCCGTCGATACCCATGCTAATTAGTAATGGCTTCCAATTATGGCCGCCAATATGCGGATCGTCCGTGCTGCCTTCCACATTGTATAGAGTGCCTGAGTAGTTCACATTTGCGGCAGCAGTAGATTCCACATGGTTCCCCCCCCATTGAGAGACAATATTTGCCATTTGTTTGATTTCTTGTGTGTGTTCCATTTTTTCTATCCTTCTTGAATTTTGTTAATATGGTTAAAGTTTCAATTGCTTGGTAATTTGTGCCTCCTTTGGAAAAGTTTGGGACGAAAGATCGGACGTTCGGGGTGCTAGCTAAAGATCGTCATGACTTGGTCACCTCAAACGAGCCGTCGGCATCGTAGGACACGTTGCAAATGGAGGCGCCGTTGGTGAAATCACATAAAGCTGCGTTCTTATCTGGAAAATTGAGGATGTATCCAGCAGCGTATGTTCCAACTTCGATGTAGTATTTGGCCTCTGGCGCACAAAAAACTTGGCTCGCAGGCGCTGGAGTAACATAGCTGGACAGGATAAGGCCCTCTTTTGGATCATCGATGGCAACGCCACAAAACAGATCTATGCCGTCCTGAGGCATATAACTTGGCACCGTGATGCCGAAATTTCCTTTGGGAACACGCTCGGCATACTTGGGTTTGCTCAATCCAAGGGGCGCTAGTGATAAGACGGTGTTGTTGGCAATCTCAGCGGTTCCACTAGAGGGAGTCAGCTCAATCGGCCAGCTTGCATTAAGGTCGCTTTGCGCGCTCTGAGCTGTCAAAAAACCAATTTTCGTTATATTTGCTGCGGTATCGTTACTATAGGCAGCCGCAAGAACCTGTTGTTTGAACTCAAATGATAGTTCCGCCCCCGAGCTGGCATGAGGTAATAAAGCGCCGGTTCCCAAGCTGGTATAAAAAACTTTATATGATGTGCCTGCGCTGACAATTTTTGCAGGCTGCTGATAAACAAAAAAATTCATTAGCGAATTAGACAAATTTTTGACAACAATCTTGTGGGTGCTGGTCATTCTATCAATCCTCAATAGGGACTTAGTTTGCGGCGAGGCAGAATGACTGCCCCGCCTAAACGATGGTTTTAACCGATCGCCTTAGGTTTGGGGGGTCACGTTCCAAGCACCATCCTTACCCAGTTCGACATTAATAACTGTATATCCACCCGTAAAATCGCATAGGCCTGCATCCGTGGATGCCTGAGTGAAGTTCATCACCGTGCCGGGGGTGTATTGTCCGGTTGCAACATAGTATTTTAGGATTGGTTCACAGTCAGTGTTGTCCTTCGGGTTCGCCTCAACAAAATTTGACAGAACGATACCGCCATTTATCTCAACTGCCGAACCAACGTTGTAGAAAGGCGGGGATGTGAACGAGGGGGTTGTGATCCGAAATGCACCGGGCTCAACGCCTGCACCGTTTACAGGAGTGCTTAACCCAAGAGCGGGGTTAACTGTTGCAACCGTGCTGTCGTTGGTGGGCGTGCCGCCGGAAGCAGGTGCAAGGTCAATTGCCTTGCTAGCAGATGTATAGCCTGAAGAATGCCCAATGGCCGGCGTTGAATGCGCTTCCTGGATACCAGCATAAAATTGCAAGTTAACTTGAAAGGTTAGTATCTCGCCAGTTGTCGCATAATTGCCAAGCGACTGTGAGTACAAACTATTACTGTAGACTTCTGCATCACCGGAATAGATTGCGGGTTCTTGGAAAAAGAAAAAACCTTGAGTTTGTGGCTCCATGTTTTTTACGTTGATTGTCAATAGAGTAGACATTTGGAATTCCTTCTGAGTTAAATTTCAATGCAGGGCTGCGGATTGCAGGTGCCTTTCAAACATCAGGTATTTGCACCCTGAAAATCCTGAAAATTGCGACGAAATTTTCTGAAATTTTCTGAAAGAGTTTTCATGAACGCAAAAGACGAAGAATATGTCGAACTTTTCGGTCATTGAAGTCCGGCAAAACGGCAGATCTGCTTAAGCGTGAATGCCAGCGTAGGGAAATGTCTCGGCAGGTGGATCTGAGGCGGTTTTGACTTGCCGACGAGGTGCGAACAATGGAAACATGTGGATATGGATACAGATTATATAATTGTTGGTGGTGGGTCGGCCGGTTGTGTTCTGGCTAATCGGTTAAGTGAAGATCCGAAGATTTCGGTGATCTTGCTTGAGGCAGGCGGCGAAGACTGGAACCCGCTTATTCATATTCCTGCGGGCTATATCAAAACGATGGTTAATCCGGCGTTGAACTGGATGTTTACGTCGGAACCTGATCCACACACAGGAAACCGCGCGATTGCGCTGCCGCGGGGTAAAGTGCTTGGTGGGTCCTCGGCGATCAATGCGATGCTATATGTGCGTGGGCAGGCGCAAGATTACGATATTTGGGCGCAAAAAGGGAATGCAGGTTGGGCTTATGCTGACGTGCTACCATATTTTCGTAAATCCGAAGGGTGTCAGATTGAGGCGTTAAAGGACGGTGAATTTCATGGTTTTGATGGGCCGCTGGCGGTGTCAGAATTGCGGAATACCTATCCGGTTCTCGATCGGTTAAGGGACGCTGCAGAGGGTTGCGGGTATCCAAAAAATCCCGACTATAACGGTGCCTCGCAAGAAGGGTTCGGGTATTATCAAGTCACGCAAAAACATGGTCTGCGGTATTCTGCCAAGAAGGCGTATTTGCAGCCGGTACGGAGGCGGAAAAACCTGCGGATAATTACCAAGGCTTTTGTGACTAAATTGAACTTTGATGCGGGCGAGGGTGCGACAAAGGTTTCGGGCGTCACGTATGTCAAGAACGGCAAAACACAGGTATTGGCGGCGGCGCGCGAGGTGATTTTGGCGGCTGGCGCGTTTCAATCACCACAATTGCTCGAGCTTTCGGGGATTGGTGCGGCGCCCCGTCTGTCGCAACTGGGTATCGAGGTTCGCAATGACCTGAAAGGCGTAGGTGAGAATTTGGCGGATCACTATATCTCGCGTCTGTCATGGCGGTTGAACGAAAACCTGTCGCTGAACGATACCGCGCGCGGCTTGCCCCTGATGCGCGAGGTTATCCGGTATGTGCTGACCCGGCGTGGGACATTGTCGATGCCCGCAGGGATGTTGGCAGGGTTTGTGCGAACGAATACGCGGGTGGGAGCTCCGGATATGCAATATCATATCGCCAATGCCAGTTTCGCCAATCCTGCCAAGCGCGTTTTTCACAAATTTCCGGGGCTGACTATGGGCCCTTGCCAGTTACGCCCAAATAGTCGTGGTAGCGTACATATTGTTACGTCTGATCCAGTTAAGCATCCAATAATTCGCCCTGAATACCTATCCGATCCACGTGATCAGCAGGCACATATTGATGGAATGCGGATCGCGCGTGAAATAATGGCAACCGACCTGATGCGTGCGGTGGTGACCGAGGAACTGACGCCCGGCGCGGATATGCAATCAGATGATGAATTGCTGGCTTATGCGCTGGAAACAGGGGTCACTTTGTATCATCCCGTTTCGACCTGCCGCATGGGGCCCAACCCTGAAAATGGGGATGTGGTGGACGCGCAGTTGCGGGTTTACGGGGTGCAGGGGTTACGTGTGGTTGATGCGTCAATCATGCCGGAACTGATTTCGGGAAACACTAATGCACCGACAATTATGATAGCAGAAAAAGCCGCAGATATGATCAAAATGGCACGATAAAACCGCTGCCACAAGCAGGAGATACCGATGATACGTGAAGTTGCAAATCTGAAAATCAAATCCGGCAGCGAGGGCGATTTTCTTGCCGCAGTCGAAAAGGCGGTTCCGTACTTTAAAATGGCCAAAGGCTGCAAGGCAATGCGTCTTGAAAAAGTGATCGAGGAAACGGATGTTTTTCGACTGATTGTGATATGGGAAACCTTGGAGGACCACACAGAAACTTTCCGCAACTCGGACGGGTTTCAGCAATGGCGTGCGCTGGCCGGACCGTTTTTTGCTGAACCCCCAAAGGTCGACCATTCGCAGGTTGTGATTGCTGGATTCGAATAAACTATCCAAAAGGAACGCCGTTCTGTTTCGTAAAGTCATAAAATTTGTACTGTTCGTGTTGATTGGGATGGTTCTATTTATTGGGTCACAGCATTGGCGTAATTCTGGTGCGATGACATTGCCGTATACCCGATCTGATGGACTGCGTATTGCCACTTACAATGTGCATTACATTGTTATGCAACAAGAAACCGGCGCTTGGTCACGTGGCGATTGGGACCGGCGCAAAGGACCGCTTGATACTGCGTTCAAAACCATCGCGGCGGATGTTATTGTCTTTCAGGAAATGGAAAGTTTTGCGCGTGGCGATGTCAGTGTCGATAACTTGACACTGGATTGGCTTTTGGAACGCAATCCTGACTACAGGGCGGCGGCCGTCGGAACTCCGTCTGAATTTCCATCGACGCAACCCATTCTATATCGCGCGGAGCGTGTCGAATTGTTGCAACATGGATGGTTCTTCTTTTCAGACACACCGGATGTCATCTATTCGCGGACATTTAACGGGTCCTTTCCGGCGTTTGCATCATGGGCTGAATTCAGGGATATGCAAACCGGGCGGGAGTTCCGTATTTTGAACATGCACACAGATTTTGGCAGTGGTTCCAACCGTTTACAATCTGTGCAACTTGTGGCCAACCGCGTTGAGCCTTGGTTCGAAGCCGATGAAACAGTGTTTTTGGCGGGCGATTTAAATGCCCGAGCAGGAGGCAACATCATCGAGGTTCTGGAAAAGGCTGGTTTTGAATTTGCGCCGATTTCCGGGGCAACCTACCATTTCAATCGTGGCCTTAACCTGTTTGGCGCAATTGATCATATTGCCTATTCTGGTCAGGCGGTCCTATCCGCGCCGCCCGTGGTTATTCGCGATAAGTTTGACGGGGAATGGCCAACCGATCACTATCCTGTGGTGGGTGATTTTGAGTTGCTCTCCAATATAAGGAATTGATTTGTGAATGACTGGTTTTCAGTGGTTTTCGCCAACCTTGATCCCGCCGTCGCTATTGGCTTATTAGCTGCGAGTTTCGCAGGTTCCTTGATCACCGTTTCGATGGGGGTTGGCGGGGGTGTATTGCTATTATCGGTTATGGCCAGTTTGCTGCCGCCAGTGGCGCTTATCCCGGTTCACGGCGTAATTCAGTTTGGTTCGAACATTACACGGGCAGGAATGCTTACGCCCCATGTGCATTGGCGACCCGTTGCCCTTTTTGCACTTGGGTCTGTTATCGGGGTTGCCTTGGGGGGGATGGTTGCAATCGATTTGCCCGCACCAATAATCCAGATCGGTATTGGCGTTTTTGTAATTTGGAGCGTTCTATCAAAACCGCCAGCATGGCTGGCAAGGAACCCGCTGATTACGGGTGGTTTTGCCAGTTTCTTGACAATGTTTTTTGGCGCAACAGGGGGTTTTGTCGCCAATTTCACCAAATCTCTTGAGTTGAAGCGGCAATCATATGTTGCAACACATGCGGTGTTGATGACGCTACAACATGCGCTGAAGATAGTGGCGTTTGGTTTCCTCGGTTTCTCGTTCGCTCCTTGGTTACCTTTCATCGGCGCAATGATCCTTAGCGGTTTTGTCGGAACCCTCATTGGCAAATCAATTTTGATACGCATGGACGAGAAGACTTTTAAACGGGCGCTGGATGTGATCTTGATCCTGATATCGTTACGCCTAATTGGGCTCGCTATCCTTGGCTGACTCACAAGAATTCATCAAATTTTTCCGTAGAAATTTGGCCGTTGAACCAAATTTGTAACTTTGCACCTTGCGATTGTGCAAGCCAGTCTTGCGAGTTTGCGAGTTGACCCAAGCATGGAAGTTTGACCAAATAAATCTATTCTAAGACACTATAATTTTAACGGTTTGTATTTCTACCGCTCTCTGACCGAATTCAAGCTACACATTAAGCTGAGGTTTCGAAAGGGAGCGGTAATTTTTACTGGGCAGGGTACCAGACGCCCACGCCCGTACATAGCCTGAAAATAATCATACAGGACGACGGCTAGCAAGGTTTGGTGGCTACGAAATTTAGGCCTTTTCCGGCTTTTTCCCAAGAATGATCATACTTAGAATGTCGTCATCGGTTACGTCTTCGACCCGTTCAGTACCCACCAGTTTGCCGTTTTTCATGACACTGACGCGGTCGCACAGATCCATGACATCGTGGATGTCGTGGCTGATCAGGAAAATGCCAATGCCGTCGGCCTTAAGCTGGTGGATCAGTTCGGCGACCATTTCGGTTTCTTGCGGGCCAAGGGCGGCTGTTGGTTCATCCATGATCAGAATGCGAGCGTTGAAATACACCGCGCGCGAGATGGCAACAGATTGGCGTTGCCCGCCCGAAAGAGAGCTAACGGGAACCGAGAATTTTTCGAAATTCGGGTTTAGGCGGCCCATGATTTTGCGGGTTTCGGCCTCCATCGCATCATCGTCGACCATGCCGAATTTGGTTAGAATCTCACGTCCTAAGAATAAGTTCGAAGATGCGTCCAGATTATCCGCCAGTGCCAGCGTCTGATAGATGGTTTCGATGTTATAGGTGCGGGCGTCGCGTGGGTTGTTGATGATGGCGCGTTCGCCATTCACATAAATCTCGCCGCCATCAGCCTTGTAAGCACCAGAAAGCACCTTGACCAAGGTAGATTTTCCCGCGCCGTTATGGCCCAGCAGCCCGACGACTTCGCCCGGATAAAGGTCAATGCTGACGTGATCGACAGCCTTGATGCCGCCGAAAGATATTTGGATGTCTTTAAGTTCGACGAGTGGTGTTTGCTTGTTCATTTTCATCCCCTCCTTATGCTGTGCCGGTGCGGCGGCGATATTCGATATCGACCCACACGGCTAGAACCAGAACTGCACCAACGACGATGGATTGTAGCGGCGCATCCA
>CAZYMT010000029.1:0-22277 GCA_964649035.1 uncultured Rhodobacterales bacterium | reverse complement strand
GGATCAGCGCTTGCGGGTCTTCGGCATCATCCTGATAAGGGACGGCGCTAAGCGCCCCACCGTAACCGTTTACGTGGTAATTAAAGGTAGGGTAAGCCCCGCGCGAGGTGACAACGGGTGTCCCTTCAATAATCAGCAGACGGCAGAGATTACCCAAAATTCCGTCGATCCCCGGGCCGATCAAGATGTTTTCACGCTCAATTCCGTGATGCGTTGCCAACGCACCTTTTAGATCGTGATCCTCTGGATCGGCATACATCCAAATGTCGGCGGTGGCATCTTGCATGGCTTTAATAGCCTTTGGCGACGGGCCAAAAACGTTTTCGTTCGCTCCTAAGCGCGCACCAAAAATCCGACCAATCGCCCGTTCAGCCGTCTCCGGCCCGACAAACGGAATGGTCGAGGGCAAACGCTCCACGAGCGACGTATATCTAGGGGTTTTCATTTACTATCCTTACGCGGGTTTCCGGCGATCATAAATCCTCGCTAGCAAAAGACAACCGACCGTGAGCGTCCCGAAAATCACCATCGTCCCGCTGATCGCACTATGGCTGCCATTGTACAGCACGCTCGACAGCCCAGCGCCAACCGCCCCAACCGCCATCTGCACAGATCCCAACATAGAGGACGCAAACCCCGGCATATCGCCAGCCGGTTCCATCGCCAGCGCAGAACTGGTCGGCAGGACCATTCCGAACGCAAAAGTATAGACGCAAATGCTGGCCCAAAACACTGTCAGAGTGGGGTCAATGAACAACATCCCAACGTTTACAACTGTCGCAATTCCAAGCGCAACAACAGACCAGCCGACGAGCTTACGCATTCCCAAGCGGCCTAGAAATGCGCGGATGACCAAGGTTCCGAGCAGCAAGAAACCTGCGCCCAAGGCAAAAAGCCAGCTGAACATGGCTGGGCTGACGGCGTAGCGCTCCTCAGTCACGACAGCGCCGAGCGACAAGATACTGGCATAGCCGCCGAAGGTAAATGCGCCGATGCCAACACCAACCAAGAAATCCCGCTGGGTAAACAAGAACCCACAAGCCGTTGAAATGAACTTAAAACTTAATCGATCAGGATGGGCAGGCGTGACGGTTTTTTGCAATATACCTTGCCCCGCGATCAACAAAATTCCGCCAAATATGGCAAGGAATACGAACACGGATGGCCATGCCGACAGCTCCAACAACCCGGCACCGATAATCGGGGCGACCATTGGGGCGATGCCGCTGACTGCCATTAATACCGCCAGCAATTTTGCCGCTGCCGTGCCGCTGCTAATGTCGCGGACAATCGCGCGGGCAATGACCGGTGCGCCGCCCGCCAAACCTTGCAAGGCGCGGAACCCGATCAGTACCCAGAAATTTGTTGAGAACGCACAGCCGATGGAGGCCAGCACAAAGAACACCAAACTGATCTGCAAAATTCGTTTACGTCCAAAGACGTCGGACAAAATTCCCCAGAATAACTGCCCGATAGCGAAGGCTAGAAAATAAACGCCGACCAGCAATGCGCCGAGGCCTTCGGGAACCCCAAGATCGCGTGCGACCGCCCCCGTCGCTGGCAAGGCGATATCGATAGCCAAGGCGGTTAAGCCGGACAGGCCTGCCAGCAATAAAATGTAATCATATCTGTCGGATAAGGGCTTACTCATAACGGCTCCGTGGGAAAAGGGCGCGGGTGTCGCGCGCCCTCACTTATTCACGGTTCCACGGGATTGTCACCCCAAATCGGCGAGGCGTTTTAACGCTGCTTCCAGCTTCTCTGCCTCTGCTCCAGCGGCACTCAAACGGTCGCGATTTTCCTGAACAACGGCGGCAGGGGCGTTGGCTACAAACTTCTCGTTCCCAAGCTTACCCTTCAGCATTCCCATTTCCTTAGCCAGCTTTTCCAGCCCCTTATTAAGACGGGCACTTTCGGCGTCTACGTCAATCAAACCAGCAAGCGGCAGACAGAAAGTACCACCCTCAACCGTAACCGTAACCGCGCCTTTCGGAGCTTCATCCGCTTGGGAAACCTCGGAAATCCGTGCTAGGCGATGGATCAAAACGGCATTGCGCTCAAACGCCAGTTTTCCGGCATCATCCAGTTGCAACTGCACCATAGTAATTTTGGCACCCGCAGGAACCTGCATTTCGGCGCGCACAGAGCGGATGTTTTCGATCAAGGAAATCGTCCAGTTCATCTCGCGATCCGCATCGACATCCATGTAATCCGCGACCGTATATTCCGGCCAATCGGCATGCACCAACATCTTGGGTCGATCGGCAATATCACCCCATAGCTGTTCGGTGATGAACGGCATAATCGGGTGCAACATGATCAAACACTGATCCAGCGCCCACGCCATTGTCGCCCGCGTTTCGGCAACGATTTCAGCGTCTTCGGACTTGAATAACGGTTTGGCAAACTCGACATACCAGTCGCAAACCAGCCCGCGAACATAGCGATAGGTCACATGGGCCGTTTCGTTAAACCGATAGGCGTTAAGGGAGGCATCAAGGGCCTCCAACGCTTTTGCGGTCTCGCCGACAATCCATTTATTCGCCGTGATTTTCACGCTTTTAGGGTCAAAATCGGCCGAGGGTTTGCACTCATTCATTTCCGCAAACCGCGCGACATTCCACAGCTTGGTGCCAAAATTTCGGTAGCCCTTGATCTGGTCCGTCGACAGCTTCAACGACCCACCCAGCGCCGCCATCGACGCATTGGTAAAGCGCAGCGCGTCGGCGCCGAATTCGTCGATCATATCGAGCGGATCAATGACGTTACCCAGCGTCTTGGACATTTTCACACCCTTTTCGTCGCGCACCAATGTGTGCAGATAGACGGTATGGAAGGGTTCTTGCTTGACCACCTCTAGCTGCATCATCATCATGCGGGCGACCCAGAAAAACAGGATATCCGCGCCAGTGATCAGGACGTCGGTCGGGAAGTATTTTTTCAGCTCCTCGGTATCCTCGGGCCAGCCGAGCGTGCCGATAGGCCAGATACCAGAGGAGAACCATGTGTCTAGGACGTCGGGATCGCGGAATATCTCGATTTGACATTTTCCAACGTCATCCTCGCCCAAGCTCATTTGGTCCGCAAGTTCTGAAAGGGGCGTAACTTTGAATGCATCTGCCACACTCACCCGGACATAGAAATCGTCCCCGTAGTAGTTAGCCGCTTCGATTTCGGCCAGCGCTTCACTAGAAGCACAAAATGAAACACTTTCAGACAAGTCAATCTTACCATCGTTCAATTTTGGCCCGTACCAAACCGGCACCTGATGCCCCCACCACAATTGCCGCGAAATGCACCATGGCTCGATGTTTTCCATCCAATGGAAATACACTTTCTTGTCGCGCTCTGGCAGGATTTGTGTCCGCCCATCGCGAACGGCCTCCAGCGCGGGTTCGGCCAGTTTCGCCGCATCAACATACCATTGGTCGGTCAGCATCGGCTCCATCACGACCTTGGATCGATCACAGAACGGTTGCATGATTTTCTTGTCTTCAACCTCGATCATCAAACCTTCGGCATCGATATCCGCGATGACCTTTTTGCGCGCCGCAAACCGATCCATGCCGCGATAATCGTCGGGGACCAGATTGAGTGTTTCAATCTCAGCCTCGTTAAATTCCGCGCCTTCGGCAATTTCCTTGGCCCGCTTCGCAACCTCGGCGTAGGGTAATCCGTCGTCGCGCATATGCGCCTTGGTGTCCATCAAACGGTACAGCGGAATGCCATTGCGTTTCGCCACGCCGTAATCATTCGCGTCATGCGCGCCAGTGATTTTCACCGCACCGGACCCGAAATCGGGATCGGGATAATCGTCAGTAATAATCGGGATAAGGCGACGATGTTCCTTTGGCCCCACCGGAATTTCGCACAGTTTGCCGACCAGCGGCGCGTAACGCTCATCCTTAGTATGCACAGCAACCGCCCCGTCGCCCAGCATGGTTTCCGGCCGCGTGGTAGCGATAGAAATATAGTCGCGGGTTTCGCGCAGGGTCTCGACCCCATCCTCGTCTTTTTCGACATATTCATAGGTAGCACCACCCGCCAGCGGGTATTTGAAATGCCACATATGACCGTCTTTTTCGATATTCTCGACCTCAAGATCCGAAATCGCCGTCTCAAAGTGCGGGTCCCAATTCACAAGGCGTTTGCCTTTATAAATCAGGCCCTTGTTGTACATTTCGACAAAAACCTTGGCCACAGCCTCGGGGAAACTGCCGGACATTGTAAAAGCGTTGCGATCCCAATCGCAAGACGCGCCAAGGCGTTGTAACTGGTTAACGATGGTGGAACCGTATTCTTCCTTCCACTCCCAAACCTTCTCGATAAACGCCTCACGACCCATTTCCGCGCGGCTTGGTTGCTGGGTTTCCGCCAGCATCTTTTCGACCTGCAACTGCGTAGCAATTCCAGCGTGATCCTGCCCCGGTTGCCAAAGCGTGTCGAACCCGCGCATCCGGTGCCAGCGGATCAAAATATCCTGCAAAGTGTTGTTGAAAGCATGGCCGACATGCAGCGCACCCGTCACGTTTGGCGGCGGGATCATGATGCTAAACGTTTCCTCGCGGCTCGCATTTGCACCAGCCTTAAACGCGCCAGTTTTCAGCCATTTCGCCAAAATTTCCGCTTCGGATTTCTGCGCGTCAAAATTCTTTTCCATTGCCATCAATCATATCCTGAATTTTGGTTTCGCGCCGTAATACATGCGCGCGTACCAAAGGAAAACCCCTTAGCCCGTATTCCTCGGGTA
The DNA here is from genome assembly GCA_964649035.1 of uncultured Rhodobacterales bacterium. Taxonomy (GTDB): domain Bacteria; phylum Pseudomonadota; class Alphaproteobacteria; order Rhodobacterales; family Rhodobacteraceae; genus NORP23. The sequence continues at coordinate 17,527 of CAZYMT010000029.1, read as the reverse complement.
AACGGTCAAGATTATGGCCCTCACATTGCTATTTCATATATTTATTAACAATGTCATCGGGATTTTCATTGGGTCGCCGGACAATAGTTAATGAATTCCCCGGAACGCGGCGGGCGCAAATCCCGCCGCGCGCCCCTCTGTTATCGGCCCCTGTGGAAACAGCTGATCTCGACCCAGAATTTCCCACGTGAAAAGTAGGAATCGGTCTGTTTCGGGCCCCTAGTCCAATAGGCGGTCGGCGCACACGTATCTGGCGTGGCGACGTAAAGGACGCCATATGCATCCGGATCATAATCATCGGGAACGTCGAACGCCCACGCGCAGGTGGCGACCCGTGGGGTGGCCAAGGTGACCCGATTAGGTGAATCACATTTTGGGTAGATAACGGGACCGTTGATAATCGGGCCCGCCCCGCCTGCCGGTGGTGATTGTGCAAGTGCACCTTGTGCCGATGCGCCTTGTGCAAAACTGGATGCAATCAATGTTGCGCTGATAAATAGTGATGTGTGGGTAAAACGTGCAAGTGACATTACGAAACCTTTCCAACTTATCCGGGTCATTCCGGATCTGTCAGTAAGTCGTGCGACACACTGCAAAGGTTCAAAATTTGGAATAAGGTTCGTTAATGTGTTGATGGGTGCCTAAACGGGCCGGTCGATTTTTGTCGATAAATGGATCAGGCTTTCGGACGATCGAACCCCCGGTATCATCCCGATTGCATCCAGTATTTCATCCAGCCGCGAGGTGTTCCGCGTCGCCAGTTGCAGGATCATATCGAAGCGCCCCGACGATGAATGCGCGACCTCCACCTCGGGAATTTGCTTTAACCTTTGCACGACTTGCGGGCTAGAACGTGGATCGAACACCACCAACACAGTTGCCTTGATACGGTCACGGCGCGCAACCTCGCCCAGTTTGACAGTATAGCCCGCGATTACGCCCGTGCGCTCCAACTTTTCAATCCGCGCCTGCACGGTTGTTCGTGCCAATCCAAGACGGCGCCCAAGCGTCGAAACCGAGGCCCTTGCGTCATTCGCCAACTCACTTAACAGTCGATTATCAATGTCATCCACGCCATTTCACCCGCATATTCGTTGATTTGCCGTAAGTTTTGCACATTTTATCTGATTTGACGAGTGAAAATGACGAAGAACAAGTAAATACTGAAGCTATGAACATACAAGCCCAAATCTGGAACTCGCCACGCGAATTTCTGGCTGCTCGCCAGCCCGATCACCCCGTGCATTTCTTTGCTCCGTCCATTTTGCAAGCACAGGCCGCACGGTTTCAGCGTGGTTTTGGCGGTTTGGTAACCTTCGCGGTAAAATCCAACCCTTATCCGATTGTCATCAGCAATCTGTTGGCGGCGGGAATAACCGCGTTTGACGTGGCCTCCCCCAATGAAATTCGGCTGATCCGCGAGCTCGCGCCGGATGCGGTGATGCATTACAATAACCCCGTTCGCTCCCGCAGCGAAATCCGGTTTGCCTATAAGATGGGCGTGCGGTCTTTTTCTGTTGATGGGTTGCGCGAATTCACCAAGCTGGCGGAAATCGTACCCCCTTCAGGCGTAGAAATCTCCGTCCGGTTCAAGCTGCCGGTGTCCGGCGCGATCTATGATTTCGGCTCCAAATTTGGCGCAACGCCCGCGCAAGCCGCGACGCTGCTGCAACAGGTTGCCGCCGCCGGATATATCCCGTCGATAACCTTCCACCCCGGCACGCAATGCGAGGACCCAAGCGCTTGGCACACCTACATCACCCAAGCAGCCAAGATAGCCAAAAAGGCCCAAGTCACCCTGAAACGGCTGAATGTCGGCGGTGGATTCCCGTGCAAAATGGACGGCGATGCCCCCGATCTCGAAGCATTTTTCGCCCTGATCACCAACACTGTTACCGCCAATTTCGACAGCCCCCCCGCACTTATCTGCGAACCGGGCCGTGCCATGGTTGCAGAATCATTTGCCCACGCTGTTCGGATCAAAGGGATATCAGACCATGGGGCGGTGTTTTTGAATGACGGCATATATGGCGGATTGTCGGAATTCCCTGTTCTCGCCGTGGATCGTGAATTCGCCGTCTATTCACCACAAGGCGTGAAACGCAGTGGCACACCGCACCCCCGAACCGTTTTCGGCCCCACCTGCGATTCCCTCGACGTTTTGCCAAACCCAATGCCCATCCCGTCGGACACCGAGGAAGACGACTACATCTTGTTCCAGTCCATGGGTGCCTATGTCAAAGGCGTCACCACCGATTTCAACGGCTATGGCCAGATGGAGACAGTCACCACCCTTGCGCTTATCTGATTGAACATGCTGAAAATCAGGCTATCCTAGCGAAAAAAGGAGGCGCCCATGGCAATCGTCCAAGTCCAAGGCATTCATCACATCACCCTGAACGGCGCTGACCGTCAAACCAGCATTGATTTCTGGGAAGGTGTGTTGGGGATGAAAATGATATTCGAGCAGCCAAATCTGGATGACCCATCGCTGGGCCATCTGTATTTCGACAATGGCGACGGCTCCACCATGACCGTGTTCACCGACGAATCCCGCAAGCCCTACGACCAAAAACAGCCCCAACCTGTCGGATCGCTGCACCATATCGCCATGTCGGTTTCCCAAGCCTCAATTCGCGTCGCCCATGACCGCTTAAAAGCCACCGGTTTTGCCAATAACGGGATCATTGATCGCGGGTTTATGGACTCGCTATATTTCCGCGAACCGCTTGGATTGTTGATTGAATTGGCCAGCTATAAATTCAATCCACCGCAGGGCTGCACACATGGCCAAGTCCTGAACATTGCCTTCAAAATCCGTGTCGCGCGCGGGGCCGAAGCCATCGAAAATCAAGACGTCGCCGATGCATTACTGGAACTCAGCAAATAGGGTAAATTCGTGATCCGCACTCACGTCGTTATTGTCGACGGCACACTCAGTCGGTTAGAAAAAGGCGAGGAAACCAATGCGGGTATCCTCTATAAACTGCTGGGCGAGGTGCAGCCGCGAACCGACCTAACTGTCTATTATCACCCGGGAATTCAGGGTGAAGGGTTTCAAAAATGGATCAACGTGGCGGCAGGTCTGGGGATTAATCTTAGCATCGCGGCTGGGTATAAACAGCTGTCGCGACGCTACAAACCCGGCGATAAGATCATGCTATTTGGCTATAGTCGCGGTGCCTATTCGGTGCGTTCATTGGCTGGAATGATCTCGCGCATCGGCCTTTTACGCAACGAACACGTCACCACAAAACGCATCCACCGCGCCTATCGCCATTACGAGGCGCTGCATTCCACATCTGCCGCCCGCGCCTTCACCCGCGCCTATTGTCACGACAATATCGACATTGAAGTTGTCGGTGTTTGGGACACGGTCAAAGCCCTTGGCCTGCCCTACCCGATCCTTTGGCGGTTCGCGCCGATGGCCACGGATTTCCACGATCATCGGTTGTCGCCAACCATCAGCAACGCCTTTCAAGCACTGGCTTTGGATGAAACCCGCAAGGCATATGACCCGATCCTCTGGGGCAAAAACCTCGATTATGCGGGCCGCGTCGAACAGCTTTGGTTCCCTGGTGCGCATGCCGATATCGGCGGTCAAGTTGAGGCTGGGAACGAGGCGCGGTATCTCTCCAACATCCCGCTGATCTGGATGCTGAAACGCGCCGAAACATGCGGATTACCTCTGCCACCAGACTGGCAGAGCCGTTTCAAAACCGACGCCGCCGCGCCAATGGTCGGCAATAAATCCGGCACATCAAAATATTTTATCAAACGCGCGCGGCGTCATGCCTGCCAAACTCCGTTTGACGATCTGCACGAAAGCGTCGCGGAACGCATGGCTGCATTGCCAAAATATCGGCCAAAAGCCATCATCGGAAACCGCCATGGGTAAAGCGTTGATGATCCAAGGCACCGGCTCCAACGTCGGAAAATCCATGCTGGTCGCGGGCCTGTGCCGCGCCATGACCCGGCGCGGATTACGGGTGCTACCGTTCAAGCCACAAAACATGTCAAACAACGCCGCTGTAACCGCAGACGGGGGCGAAATCGGCCGCGCTCAAGCCTTGCAAGCCCTTGCCTGCGGCGTCCCGCCCCGCGTTGATATGAACCCCGTTTTGTTAAAGCCCGAAACCGAAACCGGATCACAAGTCATCGTCCAAGGCAAACGCCTGACAAGTGTTGCCGCCCGCGAATATGCAGCCCTGAAACCAACCTTGATGCCCAGCGTCTTGGAAAGCTTCGAGCGCCTAAAATCCGCCTGCGACATTGTCATGGTCGAGGGCGCAGGCAGCCCCGCCGAGATTAACCTTCGCGCCAACGACATCGCCAATATGGGTTTCGCAGCGGCGGCGAAAGTTCCGGTGATCCTGACCGGCGACATTGATCGCGGCGGCGTCATTGCGCAGCTCGTCGGCACCCATGCCGTTTTACCTGACACCGATCGCGCCCTTATCCGCGGCTTCATCATCAATAAATTTCGCGGTGACCCAGCTTTATTCGACGATGGTCTAACCGAGATCATCACCCGCACCGGCTGGCAAAACCTCGGCGTAGCCCCATGGTTCCAAGACGCCAACCGCCTGCCCGCCGAGGATGCGTTAGACATCACCAGCGCCGGAAACGGCCCCCTAAAAATCGCCGTGCCAATGCTGTCACGTATAGCCAATTTCGACGATCTTGACCCGTTAAAACTGGAACCCTCCGTCACCCTGACAATGGTTAAACCGGGCGAGGCAATCCCCGGCGACACCCATCTGGTTATCCTGCCGGGCACAAAATCCACCATCGGAGATTTGGCGTTTTTGCGCGTCCAAGGCTGGGATATTGATCTGGCCGCACATCTACGCCGTGGCGGTCATATCCTTGGTATTTGCGGGGGATATCAGATGCTTGGCAATAGCATTTCTGATCCCGAAGGCATTGAGGGACCACAAGATACCGTACAAGGTTTGGGGTTCCTGAACATCGACACGGTCATGACGTCCAAGAAACATCTGGATAATATCACCGGAAAACATATTGCCAGCGGCACCGACATTTCCGGCTATGAAATCCATATCGGCAACACCAACGGCGCTGATTGTGAACGTGCTTGGCTGACCTTGCAGGGTAAACCACATGGCGCGCGAAGCGATAGCGGTCAGGTGTCGGGCTGCTACGTCCACGGGTTGTTCAACAGCGATGAATTTCGCGCGGCATTCCTGCAATCCTTTGGCGCAAAACCATCCGGCATCCAGCATCAAGGTGAGGTTGAGAAAACCCTAGATGCCCTCGCCGATCACCTGGAAAGCCACCTAGATATTGACGCGATGATCACCATCGCAAACGCGGGCATTTAATACCCGGCCTTACGATCGACGACATGCAAATACGGCTCGCCATTTTCACCGCGACGAATGTTCTCCGCGATAGTTAACGCCGCCGTAGCGGGCCGCGTTTCCGAGGCAATATGCGGTGTCACAGTAACCTTTGCATGCCCCCAAAATGGATGTTCCGACGGCAACGGTTCCACCTGAAAAACATCCAATGTCGCATGCCCAACCTTGCCAGAATTTAGCGCGCCCAACAGCGCATCATCATCAATCAAACCACCGCGACCGGGGTTAATGATTATAACATCTTGGGGCAACATCGCAAACGCCTCAGCATCCAATATCCCTTTAGTGGCAGCGGTATCCGGCAATAATAGCACCAGAATTTCGGCCACGGATAACAGTTCACGCAACCCATCCGCCCCGGAAAATGTCTCAATCCCCGCGCCCGTTTTCAAGCTCCGGCTCCAGCCTTTTACGTCAAAATTCAACGCCGCAGCGGCTTGCGCACAGGCCAACCCCAGCTCACCAAGCCCAAGGAACCCAACCACGCGTTCCCGCGCCAAAGGTGGCACTACATCATTGCGCCAAACACCGTCTTGACCATGGATATGAGCATCCATCCCCAGATGATGACGCAAGATGTGGCCAGTGACCCACTCCACCATGCCCTCGGACAAACCACTATCAACCATCCGGCAAAGCGGCACGGTGATCGTCCGGTTCGTCTCGATACTTTCGACGCCAGCCCAAAGGCTTAGCACGGCCTTCAAATTGGTAAACGGCGCAAAATCCTGCAAGCCACCAGCGGGCGCATAAATGACATAGTCAACGCTTTCGGGCGGCGCTTCGCAGACCAGAGTTACGTCCAGCCCAGCCGCCTGAAATGCTGCATGCAAAGGTGCCTCATACGCAGCCCAATTCGCCGCCCGATCAGAAAAAAGCGCCGTAATCATACGCGCGGCCTGTGGACATGGGCGCTTTGGATCAGACCAAAAGCCCCTAACAAAACGAGCATCGCCGTGCCACCATATGACACCAGCGGCAAAGGCACGCCAACGACTGGTAATAAGCCCATCACCATCGCCATATTTACGGCAAAGAAGAAAAAGAACGTCGCCCCCAACCCCCCCGTCACCAGCGCAGCAAAGCGGTCGCGGTTATTGATCGCCGAAATGATGCAAAACACCACAATCGCCGTATAAATCGCAAGCAATGAAATTGAACCGACAAACCCGAATTCCTCGGCAAATGTCGTGAAAATGAAGTCGGTTTGTTTCTCGGGTAAAAAGTTTAATCGACTTTGCGGACCTTGCATAAACCCACGCCCAGAAAACCCGCCGGACCCCAGCGCGATTTTTGACTGCGTGATGTGATATCCGCCCCCCAACGGGTCAAGCGAGGGGTCCAGGAATGTGTCGATCCGACCGTATTGATAATCCTTCAATATCTGCCATTCAGTCCCGCGCGAAAACATCACGGCCGCAACCAGACCGACCCCAAGCGCAATAACAGCTCCGAAATACCACAGACTTACGCCCGCCAAGAACATCACGACGCCGCCCCCGCCAGCCAACAAAATAGCCGTGCCAAGATCCGGTTGAACAACCACTAACCCCATGGGAACAATTATTAAAATTACGGGTATCAACACCCATAAAGGCCGTGAAACCCGTTCCGGTTCCAGCCAGTCATAATACATCGCTAATGCCATTATCAGCGAAACCTTCATAACCTCGGACGGCTGCAATTGCATAAATCCAAGGTTCAACCAACGCTGCGCCCCGCCACCGGAATGACCAAAAAAGTACACAGCTATCAACAAAATCACTGTGCCGACATACGCAATTGGCGCAACACGCCGCCAGAAACGAATATGGATAAACGCGATGAAAAACATCCCCACCATGCCAACAGCGAACCGAATGATCTGTGGGCGCGCCCAAGGGTCGTAACTGCCGCCAGCCACAGAGTAGAGCATCATAAACCCTGTCGCAGCCACAGCGGATATCAACAAAATCAACGGCCAGTGCAAATGTAATATTTTGGCAAAGCCAGTCGGCGTTTTTACGCGCGAATAGTCAAGGTAACTCATATCCGGTCACTCCGCTCGGGCGGTGCGGATATCCCGGTGTCGGCTTCGCGGGCGCGCTCACGTTCGGCGCGAATTTTGTTACGTTCAGCGGGCGGATAAGCCGACAGTGGCACAACATCGCCGTATAAGGCGCGCATCATAATATCGCGTGCGATCGGTGCCGCAACGGACGACCCGCCGCCGCCATGTTCAACAATCACCGAAATCGCATAGCGCGGATTGTCATACGGCGCGAAGCCGACAAATAGCGCGTGATCACGGCGTTTCCACGGCAAATCTTCGTTTGAAATAACACCTGCCGCACGTTCTTCGGCCGTGATCCGTCGCACTTGCGAGGTTCCGGTTTTTCCTGCCATTTGCATGTCTTCGTCTGCGATCCGCGTGGCATAGGCCGTACCACGGGTTTCATTAACAACGGCAAACATACCACGGCGAACCTGCGCCATATGCGCATCGGGAATGCCTAGAGATGGTGCCTCGACTGTCGATTGCGGCACCCCATTTATTGACCGAATTAACTGGGGAAACAATGCCTTACCGGATGCTAGGCGCGCAGCCATTACCGCTAACTGAATTGGTGAGGCCAACACAAACCCTTGCCCGATTCCGGCATTCAACGTGTCGCCTTGCAGCCAGCCTTCGTCAAAAGTTCGCAATTTATATGCTTTGTTAGGCACCAGCCCCGACGCAATCGCGGATAAGGGAATATCGAATTTTTCGCCCAGTCCAAGTCGCCGCGCCATCGCCGCAATATTTTCAATCCCGACGCGTTTTGCTACGTCATAATAATAAACATCGCATGACTGTTTCAAACTATTGCGCATATCTATGCGCCCATGCCCACCACGGCGCCAACAGTGGAAACGCCGCCCGCCCAGCTCATAATGGCCAGGGCAGTAAACGGTTTCATCTGGCGTCACAACCCCAGCCTCCAACGCAGCCAGAGCCACAACCATTTTGAACGTTGAGCCTGGCGGATATGCCCCAGAAACCGATTTATTCGACAAAGGCCGGAATTCATTATCGCGCAACGACGTCCAATCTGCAGTCGAAATTCCCAGCACAAATTTGTTAGGATCAAAACTGGGGGCCGATGCCATCGCCATCAAGTCCCCATTGCGCGTATCCATCACAATGGCCGAGGCAGATTGATCCCCCAATCTAAGCCGCGCATATTCCTGAAGGTTGGTATCAATCGTTAGCTGAATATCACTTCCGGCATGGCTTTCATCGCGGCCCAATTCGCGCATAACACGACCCGTCGCGTTCACCTCTATCCGGCTGATACCAGCGGTACCGCGAATGCTCTCCTCCATAATCCGTTCAACACCGGTTTTCCCGATCGGAAAACGCGGAATTTGGAACAATGGATCCGGATCATCCATCCGTTCAAGATCCGCTTCGCTAACCGGGCCAACATATCCCAAAATATGCGCGTAATCTTCGTTAAACGGATAATGCCGGTTCAATCCCACCTCGGGAATGACACCGGGCAATGCGGGGGCGTTTGCGGAAACTTTGGTAAACTCTTCCCATGTCAGATGCTCGGCAACTGTCACTGGAACAAAAGCACTACGTTGATGCATGTCCTTTAAAACGCGCGCGCGGCGCTCCGGTGGCATGTCGATAATTCCGGCAAGGCGGTCCAGAACCTCCTCGGCATTTCCGGCCTGCTCTCGGATCATCACAATTCGGTAATTTTGTTGGTTCTCGGCAATCGACACACCGTTTCGATCAAAAACCAGCCCACGCGACGGTGCGATCAAGCGAATATTAATCCGGTTTTCCTCTGCCAGCAGGCGAAACTGATCCGACTGCACGACCTGCAATTGCCTCATCCGCCAACCCAGAACGCCAATAACACCCGTCTGCACACCCAGCAAAAGCAGGCCGCGACGGGTTATCCGTCGTTGCTTTACCTTAGTGTTGCGTATCGGTTGCATCATGTAACTTTGCCCAATCTCGTTGGTCTATCTGCCAATTTCGGCACGCGGATTCGAAATATATAATGTAGCACGGCGACAATGACTGGATAAATGGCAATCGTCCGCAGCACATGCCATGCCAATTCGGAAAATCCATATACCTCCGAGAACGAAATCAATTGCAACACAAATTGCAACAATGTCATCAGCAACAATAATCCCGCGACATAGGCCCATTCTTGCGCAAAAGGTATGTCACGGAACGCGCGCAAACTGAATCGCAATGCCTCGGTCCCCATCAGGATTGCCAGCGCCCACAAACCTATTGGGCGCATCAACATTACATCCGCCAATACGGCCAAGAATACGACGGCAAGCAAAGGCGCGGTTTCCGGTCGCCGGATTATCCACGCTATTATCAATGCGAATAGCAAATCGGGAACGGGCAGGCTGTCAGCGGCCAATCCCATGGGAATCATCGGAATACCAATGGCAACGAACCCAAGGACTATGAACAAAGCGACCTCAAGCCAGTACCTTGTCCCCGACACGCGGTTCATTCAGCTACCTCGTCGGCTGGGATTTCGGTTGCGCCGATCACCTCGCCCAGCCCGCCGATTTCTTCGCGAGGTGTAGTCTGCAACACTCGAATAAATTCAAGGTTTTCGTAATCTGCCGCCAACCGCACCCTGAAGCGGCCCTGCGGATCAACCGCAACCTGCCCGACCAAAATGTCCGAAGGAAACACCCCACCATCACCCGATGTCATAACTCGACTGCCAGCCTGCACACCCGTTTCGGAATCAAGGAAATCCAGCGGCGGAACGGTGCTATTATCACCGCGAACAATTGCACGGCGCCCCGAGGGAATGATGATCACAGGAACGCTGGAACTTACATCCGATAAGAACAAAATCCTCGAGGTGCGCTCGCCAACACCCGCCAACCGCCCAACCAGACCAAGCCCGTCCACAGCCGCCGACCCATCGCGAACATCGTCCTGCCGCCCGATATTCACCAAGGCTGATTGACTGAACGGCCCGCCGGAATCGGTCATAATCTCGCCGGTAATGAACGACAACCGAGGGTTCAGTTTTACGTTATTCAACGCCAATAACTGCGCGTTTTTCTGTTCCAGCTGCAAGGCCGCCTCGCGCCAGCCCTTCATGCGCTGCAATTCACGCCGCAATTCCTGATTTTGTTCATAAACCCGCGCGTAAGATTGAAAGTCCGCAACCATCCGCGTCATCGACGTGACCGGAACTAGTGCCCATTCAAAACTGGGGTAAAAGCGGTCAACCAACACGACCCTAAATCGTTCAACCCTGGGATTGTCGATCCGTGATAGCATAAATCCGGCCAGCAGCAAAACCGCCAGCAGACCAACCAGCAACCGTCGCAGCAGCCGCCAAGAATTCGATATGGAGTTGTCCGAAGACGCCATTCCGCAGCCCTAAATCAGTTCCCAAAATCAAGTACATGCGCAAGTTGCGTTTCAAATTCCAGCGATTTACCGGTGCCAAGCGCCACACAATTCAACGGCTGATCCGCCACCGAAATCGACAGGCCCGTCTGTTCACGCAACGCCAGATCCAAATCGCCAAGCAACGCACCACCGCCTGTCAACATGACGCCGCGATCCACAATATCTGCGCCCAAATCGGGCGGTGTGGATTCTAGCGCGGTCATCACCGCTTCGCAGATTTGCTGCACTGGTTCAGCCAACGCCTCGGCCACTTGCGCTTGCGTAATTTCGACTTCGCGCGGCACACCGTTTAGCAAATCGCGCCCGCGAACCTCCATGCTCAGACCCCGACCATCTTCGGGCATCCGCGCAGTCCCGATGGAGGTTTTAATCCGTTCTGCCGTCGATTCACCAACGAGCATATTATGTTGCCGACGAAGATACGAAACAATCGCATCATCCATCCGGTCACCACCAACACGCACGGATTGCGCATACACGATATCGCCCAGCGACAGCACCGCCACCTCGGTCGTTCCACCGCCAATATCGACAACCATATTTCCAGTTGGATCGGTGATCGGCATCCCTGCCCCAATCGCCGCAGCGATCGGTTCCGCGATCAGACCCGCCTTGCGCGCGCCCGCCTGCATAACCGACTCGCGAATGGCGCGGCGTTCAACGGGGGTCGCGCCGTGCGGGACGCAGACGATAATTTTGGGTTTGGTGAAACTGCCGCGCTTATGAACCTTCTTGATGAAATGTTTGATCATCTCTTCGGCCACATCAAAATCGGCGATCACACCGTCGCGCATCGGGCGAATTGCTTCGATAGATCCAGGGGTCCGGCCAAGCATCAGTTTCGCATCTTCGCCAACCGCCAGAACGTGTTTGCGACCGTCACGAATATGATACGCCACAACGGAGGGTTCATTCAAAATGATGCCCTTACCTTTGACATAGACCAACGTATTCGCTGTACCCAAATCAATCGCCATATCCGCTGTAAAAAATCCGCCCCAATTGCCAAACATTCCCTGCCCCTTAAATCCAACGCCACGCGTGTTTCAGTATCCTTTATATGGTCTATTCGCGTCGCGGGTAAAGGGGGGCGGAAAAATATAAAGGTTCGATTAGTGCATGTTTAAGCAAGCCTTGCAGGAAGATGCCTATTAAAAGTGTAAGTATTGTTCAAAAACAAAAAACCTGTTGCAACGATTTCTCATTGCAACAGGTCAGAATTTCAAATCAATTGTCGGCAGGTGCAGTCTTTGCGCGCCGGACAATCAGCTTGTTCAAGGCGTTAACATATGCCCGCGCCGAGGCCACAACCGTATCGGTATCCGATGATTGCCCCGTCACAATTTTACCAGCTTCTTCCATCCGGACGGACACAGTTGCCTGCGCATCTGTGCCCTCGGTCACAGCATGAACCTGATACAAATCGAGGCGCGCCTCATGTTCAAACAACCGTTTGATCGCATTGAAAGTCGCATCCACAGGGCCGTCGCCAGTTGCCTCAACCGATAAGGTTTCGTTGCCAACAAGCAGCTCCAACTCCGCCGTGTTCACAACATCGGTTCCGCAAACAACCCGCAAGGATTTCACCTGAATATAATCATTCGCAGCGTTGGTATCATTGTCAGTCATCAGCGCGATCAAGTCTTCTTCGTAGATTTCTTTCTTCTGATCGGCCAAGGTTTTGAACCGGACAAACACGTCCTTCAACTGGTTGTCACCCAGCTCGTAACCCAGCGCTTCCAACTTGGAACGCAATGCCGCACGGCCGGAATGCTTACCCATAACGATCAAGGTTTCCGTCAAACCGATATGTTCTGGGCGCATGATCTCGAACGTGCCGGAATGCTTCAACATACCGTCCTGATGAATACCACTTTCATGCGCAAACGCATTCTTGCCCACAATGGCTTTGTTGAACTGCACCGGAAATCCCGACGTTGTCGCAACCAGCCTAGAGGCCTGCATAATTTTCGTCGTATCAATTCCCGTCTGATAAGGCATGATGTCATTGCGAACTTTCATCGCCATCACGACCTCTTCCAATGCGGTGTTACCGGCGCGTTCCCCCAGACCGTTAATTGTGCATTCGATCTGACGGGCACCTGCCTCGACAGCGGCCAGTGAATTCGCGGTCGCCATGCCTAAATCATTGTGGCAATGCGTGGCGATTATGATCTCGTCCATCCCCGGAACCCGTTCCAGCAACATGCGAATGATGTCAGCACTTTCGCGCGGGGCTGTATACCCAACAGTGTCGGGAATATTAATCGTCGTGGCACCAGCCTTGATCGCGATTTCACAAACGCGGCACAGATAATCATCTTCGGTGCGCGTCGCATCCATCGGCGACCATTGCACATTGTCGCAAAGATTGCGCGCATAAGTCACGGTCTCGTGGATTTTGTCGGCCATGGTTTCCATATCCATCTGCACCTGAAATTCGCGGTGCAGTGGCGAGGTGCCGATGAATGTATGGATGCGCGGACGCTTGGCGTTTCTCACCGCTTCCCAACAGCGATCAATATCGCCAAAGCTGGCACGTGCCAATCCGCAAATCACAGTGTTGGGCGCGGCTTTGGCGATTTCCGTAACCGCTTCGAAATCCCCTTCGGAGGCAATCGGGAAACCGGCTTCGATGATATCGACGCCCATTTCATCCAGCAACGAGGCTATCTCGATCTTCTCGCTCAAGCTCATGGTTGCGCCGGGGCTTTGCTCGCCGTCACGCAAGGTTGTGTCGAAAATCAAGACACGGTCCTGTTTAGAATTTGTCATTTAAGTATTCCTTAGCATTTGAGATTTTTTGGCGCGACCGTTCTCCTCTGAGCGCACGCGCCGTTATCCCGGCGCGCTCAGAGGCTGCTAAGTAGTAGAATCGCATCGAGGTCGCCTGCTTTCGCGGCAACTACATCTAGTTTGATATGCGTTTCTATGTCCATAATTGGCACTATATCGGCAAAATCTTAAAGATAAAGTGAATAGTTGCATAAATTTGTAAATTACGAATTTCACAAAAAACTTGAGAATCGTTTGTTATTCATATAGTTAACGGGAAACCGTGACAATATTAACCAATTCATACTTAGCTATGTGCAATTTGCATGGCAGGTATGTAGTAAATGCACTTCAGAAACGTCAAAAAAACGTCATATTGCAGTGTACTCAAAAGACAAACGAGAGAGAGGCGACGTATGTTAGACTACGTTGACGCATCGGCTATTGCCAATGATCAAGGTGCCCGCGCACAAAAGCTGTTCGCAGCAGTTGTGCTTGCCGCGCTTGATGACGCGATTGCAGATGACAAAAAATACGGCAACGGCACGGAAGTGATCGCACGCTGGGCACGTTCTCGCGACGGTCGCGAAGTATTGATGTGCGCAGGTATCGACCCAAGCGAACGTTGTGTTACTGGCATGATGGAATTTGTGGGCCGTGGTGTTCGTACATCCGTGGCACTGTCACGCGAAGAAAGCGAACGGCAAGCTGCAGCAGCTTAACCCGCGCTAAAACAAACAAGAAAACGGGCCCTTCAAGGCCCGTTTTTTTATGCTAGCAGTTAATTCTAGCCTGAATCAATGCTGGATCGCCGTCGACAGACGTTGGAACCACGGTACATCCTGTCGCCTGTTCAATCGCTAAAATTCCACGCACAATCCCAAGTTTTTTCGACGGTAGCGCAACCATATTTACGCGAATGGCCTGCACATCGCCACCATAAGAATACACGTCAAAAATCGAGCCTTCGACCTCGGCCCGAATGGGATCGACATTCATAAACATCAAGCTGGGTGACGAGCATCCCGCCAATAACAACACCAGAAACACTAACCGCATTTTAAAGAATCCTCCTGATCCCTAAAATGCGTCTAAATTCCTAATGAAGTGCTAATTAACGTAGTTTTGTCCAATGTCGTTTTCGCGCGTATAGGATGTCTCAACCCCTGGAAGTTCCCCAAAATTACTCATTATTTTCCCGGGATAATATGTCACTGGCACATTTGGGAAAACCGCGTGCAGAACACTCGACGCTGAAAGCCCGCACCGCAACTGTCCAGTTGTCCCCTGCGCCACCGCACGACGGAACGCCTCCTCGGCAACCTCGGCGGTTACTTCGATCTTTTGGGCCACGACGTAATAGCCGAAACGTGCATGATAACGGCGGTAATAATCGTCCAACACTGGCGTCATGCCATAATGCACATCCCGCGCCCGCGCCAAACGGCGGTGACGGAAACTGCCAGCCGGATCATATAAAACCTGCTGCGATGCATTGATTAGGATACCGGTATGTTCAGCGAACCCACCGTCATCTCCAACCATTGTCAGCAAGGTGATCGAGGGGGTTTCGGAACTAACATATTTGGCGGACGCAATCGCCTCGACCGGATCGGAACTGGTATCGGCGCAAGCTGATACAATAACCATCGTTAAAATGACAAAAATATTCCGCAGCTTGCTCATAGCAACCCCCCACTAAATATTAAGAATTAAACACCGCCAAAAAGACAAGAATACCGATGCAAATATAAAGAGAAACGCGACCAAGTTTAACAAACCCAGCAAAAGTTTTCTCTTGTTCTTGCGTGTCCATGCTTCCGTGTGAAAATTCACTCATATCGTTTCTCCCATTTCGTTTTTTCTCATTTGCCACGAAAATCTTCATATGAAAAGACCAATACTATCTTAAGAACGATCATTTTTTCGCGATTGTGGCTTCTTTAACCTGTTTTTCCAATTGTTTGACCATACTAAATCCGATCCGCCGCGCCTCGGTTTCCGCTTTCGGCGAGGCGATCAGCATCACATTTAACTGGTTCACATGCTGCACTAATTGCATTTTACTGCCGCGATCGTCGGTGCCGTAAAACGTCACCATATCCGGGGCAAAGAACCCGATACCCTGGATATGCACGGCCCCAACATCCGCGCCAGCGATACCCATACCAACCTCATGATCACTATCCAATTGTTCTTCAAACGTTTGAATATAAAGAATAAGTCGTTCATACGCCCATTCGGCAGGCGACTTATCGCCCTGTTCCATCACCGCTTCAGGCAAGGGTTTTTGCTCAACAGTAGGAGCTGCACCATCAACCACAATTGCCGCGTTGCAACGCGGAATAGCGGTCGATTCATAGGCTTCTGCGGTCGTTTCTATCTTGTTCATTTCAGGCTCCAAACCCACGCATCATCATCGCGGCGTCTGCGCGAGACCTTATCGTTCAGCATCAAATGATTCAAATGCCCAATTGCCTCGGCCAAAGCCAAAGTATATTCGCCGTCCCCGATTTCGCGCTTGAAAAGCGGGGCAAAGCACTCAGCAGTCGTGCGCGGAGTCTTTAAGTATTCCTCTAGCCGAACCAACGCAGAATGGTGATTCTCGATCAACTGCGTTAGGCGTGCAGGCATACCGGTGAAGGGCAATTTGTGTCCGGGCAGGACAAAATGATCGTCCGTTGCAAGGTCCCTTAGACGCTCGCAACTTTCCAACCATTCGCCAACCGTATCAGCGTCTGGTTCAGTTGGATAAACCCCCAGATTTGACGAAATGCCCGGGATGATCTGATCGCCAGCGATAACCAAATTGTCATCCAAACTCCAAAGCGTCGCGTGTTCTGGCGCATGGCCATGACCGATATGCACAACCCAGCGTCGCCCGCCGATAGTCAGAACATCATCCTGCCTGATCCGCGTAAACCCCAGCGGCATCGGCGCAACAATATCCGAAAAATTAAACGGTCGCGCATCCTTGCGCCCATTATAATACTGACTATCCATTCCTGCCGAGCGGTAGAATTTCAGCGCTTCCGCAGGCCACACCTCTTGCACATCCAGCGTCAACATTCGTGCCATTAACCATGCGGTACGTGTGGCCAGCAATTCCGCACCATGTTCAGTTTGCAACCAGCCTGCCATGCCAACATGATCAGGGTGGTGATGCGTGACCAGCACGCGTTTAATTGGGCGCCCTTGCAGGGGTCCGGCCATCAGTTTTTCCCAAATCCCGCGACCGCGGCGACTGCTAAATCCGGTGTCAATTATCGTCCAGCCGTCACCATCATCAAGCGCATAGATGTTGACGTGATCCAACCTCATCGGCAGCGGTAAACGCATCCATAACACGCCTTCGGCCAGCTCTATTGCTTCGCCTTCAGCAGGTACGATTTCATGCGGGAAATGTATAATATTCATTATAATTCAACCGCATAGAGAGGGGAAGCTCCTTCACAAGCCGACGAACAAAGCGCCGAAACCTGCGCCATTTGTTGACGTATATGAAACGCTGCCAGCGGCAAACGCCCCGCGTCGACCAGCGCTGATTTTAGCAAATAATGCCCACCCAATGTCAGGGCAAAGGCCCGCAGAAACGGCACGGCCCCGGCAAAACGGTCATTCATATCCGCCTGCAACATCCAGTTTAAGGTTACGCGTAAACTCTCGGCTGCATTTTCCAGCAACGCGGCAAGATACTCATGCTTCTTAGCATTTGCAGCCGTCGCCGAAATCTCGTCAACAAGGGCAAAAGCCGCCGTGCCGCCATCCATCAATTTTCGCGCCACCATATCCATGGCCTGAATGCCGTTAGTACCTTCGTAAATTGTCGTCACGCGCACATCGCGGTAATATTGGGCCGCGCCGGTTTCCTCAATAAAGCCCATGCCGCCATGCACCTGCAGCCCCAACTCCGCGACCTCGCACCCGA